>JBIIFB010000251.1:0-3982 GCA_044237545.1 Pirellulales bacterium | reverse complement strand
GGGCACGCTCAAAGTCGGCGATGCGATCGTCTGCGGCGAAGCCAGCGGCAACGTCAAGGTGATGCACGACACGCTGCAGCGACGGAAGATCTCCGCAGCGGGGCCGTCGGTGCCGGTGTTTGTCAGCGGGCTCGACGTGGCTCCCGGCCCCGGCGATCGGTTTCAGGTGGTCGATTCGATCGCTCTGGCCCGGGAAGTGGCGGTCAAGCGTCTGAGCATCAGCCGCCACAGCACGCTCGTCAGCACGCCTGTGCATGTGACGTTCGAGAACCTGCTCGACCGACTGGGCACCCAAAAGGCGCCTACCCTCAACCTCATTCTCCGAGCGGATGTCCGTGGGTCGATCGAGGCAATTCTCAAGGAACTGCAGAAGCTCGATCATCCGGAGGTGAAGATTCGTGTGCTGCAGGCAACGGTGGGCGGCGTGAGCGAGGCCGACGTGCAACTTGCGGATGCCTCCGATGCCGTGATCATCGGCTTCAACGTGGTGCCCGACGAACGGGCCCGGTCGCTTGCCGAGAATCTGGGCGTGCAGGTGCGGCGGTATGAGATCATCTATCAGGTGACCGACGACCTGCGGAAGGCCCTCGAGGGAATGCTCGCGCCGGAAAAGCGGGAGGCGATCCTCGGTCGGGCTGTGGTGCAGCGGACCTTCTCCATCAGTCGGCTGGGTGTCATCGCCGGTTGCCGTGTGATCTCGGGTGTCATTGCCCGGAATGGTCGCATGCGGATCATCCGCGACAGCCGCATCATCGGCGAATACGGTCTCGACTCGCTGAAGCGGGAGAAGGACGATGCCCGCGAGGTTCGCGACGGCCTGGAATGTGGCATCAAGCTTGCCGGTTTCAATGACATCAAGGAGGGCGACATTCTCGAGTGCTACCGCGTCGAGGAAGTCGCACGGACGCTCTCGTGAGTACGCGACGACTTCTCAAGGCGGCGGAGGCTGTGCGGGAGGTGGTCAGCATGGCCATCCTCACGCAGGTGCGTGATCCGCGGGTTCAAAACGTCACCGTCACCGCGGTTGAGATGGATCCCGACATGCGTTCGGCCACCGTGCACGTGTCGGTGATGGGAAGCCCTGCCAAGGAGGAACTTGCCCTGAAGGGGCTGGCGAATTCCGCTGGTTTTCTTCAGGCCCAGGTCGCCGAACGCATCGAGACGCGGTATACGCCCCGACTGAAATTCAAGCTCGATAATGGTGTGAAGCGGTCGATCGAGATTGCCCGCATGCTGAGCGAGGTTCTGCCCCCGCCGTCCCCCGCGGCCATCGCACCATCACAGACACCGGTATCCGACGAAGGAACACCGTCGACAGTGGAAGAGCCCGTGAGCCCGGTCGGCCCGGTGGGCCTGCCGGTAGGTTCAAAGGACATGGAGAAGCCAGAGGAACGCGCATGACAGCAGCGAAGCAGCCACAGTCGGTACGGAAGGCACTGATAGCAAAGCTCCACAAGGCACTGAAGGGGCAGTACCGGCCCGTGGTCGCCAATACGGGGCGGTCGATGCTCGAGCAGGTGCTCTTTGCCTGCTGCCTTGAAAATGCGCAGCACGACGTGGCGGAGAAGGCATTTGCCCGGCTCCTCGAAAGCTATTTCGACCTCAATGAAATCCGTGTGACGACCGTCGCGGAACTGGCGGAAACCCTGCAGGGCTTGCCCGATCCGGCCTCTGCCGCGCTTGCGTTGCGGCGGGTGCTGCAGGGCGTGTTTGAGTCGACCTACAGTTTTTCCCTCGAGCATGCCAAGAAGCACTCGATCGCCCATGGCATCAAAACGCTCGAGCACATCCACGGCATTCCGCCGTTCGTTGTGCAGCATGTCGTTGCCACCGCGCTCGGTTCGCATCTGGTTCCGCTCGATCTGGGGGCACTGTCAGGGCTCTATCTGGCTGGTGTGATTGCCCGTGAGGAGTACGATGCCGGCAAGGTGGCCGGGCTCGAGCGGCTGATTGCCAAGAAGGTCGTCCTTGAATTCAACTCGTTGTTGCACCAGTTCGGCGCCGAAGTTGTCAGCAGCCTCCATGGGGCCAATGTCAGGAAGATTCTGCAGGCCGTGAGCCCCGAGTCGCTCAAGGAACGGTTTCCGAAGCGTGGTGAACCGCTGCCGGCTCCGATTCCGCCCCCTCCCGCCACGGGCAAGGAGGGCCGCCGGGCTGCAGAGGCGGCACAGACCGCTGCCGAGGAGCACCGCCCCGCGGGCCCGCAGGCCGCGGCCAGGCCGGCCGGCAAGACCCCACTCCCACCGCCCGGCGCTGGCCCGAAGCGGGCCGCTGACGGCACCCAGAAGCCCGGTGGCAAGACGGGCCCCAAGCCTTTCGTGGTCAAGCCGAACGTCGGCAAACCGATCACCATCAAGCCGCAACTGGCGCTGCCGACGCCTGAGCACAAGCCAGAGCACAAGTCAGAGCCGAAGCCTTCCGCGGGAAAAGCTGCCAAGAAGCCGGAGGCGGCCGGAAAGCCGGTGCCCTCGAAAAAGCCCCCTTCACCGGCGGCCTCCAAGCCGGTGTCTGACGCGAAGCACAAGGCCAAGCCGCCGGCAAAGGCCGTGGGCAAGAGCCATTCCGTGCAACTCGCGAAGCGAAAGCCCCGCTGACAGAGCCTGTCACGCGACCTTCGGACCACGAGTCAGGAACACTTGTCAGCACCACGAGCAGGGAACTCGCCATGGCAGGACATTCGCACTGGGCCAACATCTCTCGTAAAAAGTCGGTGATCGACGCCAAGCGGGGCAAGCTCTGGAGCAAGCTCGCCAAGGCGATCATCGTGGCGGCCAAACACGGCGGCGCCGATCCGGATGCCAATCTGCGGCTCCGCTATGCGATCGACGCTGCCAAGGCCGTCAGCATGCCCAAGGAAAACATTCAGCGTGCCATCAGAACGGGCACCGGCGAACTCAAGGGGGGCAACCTCGAAGAATCGATCTACGAGGGCTATGCCGCCGGAGGCGTCGCGGTGATGTGCGAGATTCTTACGGACAACAAGAATCGCACTGCCCCGGAGATCCGCAAGATTTTCGAGGTCTGTGACGGAAAACTGGGGAGCACCGGCTGCGTGGCCTATCTCTTTCAGCGGTTGGGGGTGGTCCGCGTGCCGCAGGCCTCTTGCAGCGAGGACCGGCTCATGGAGATGGCGTTGGAGGCCGGCGCCAACGACGTGAAACTCGTAGGGGATCGCTGGGAGGTCACCTGCGAGCCGCAGTCCATGGCGGCCGTGATCGAGGCGGTGCAGAAGGGCGGACTGCAGGTGGAATCGAACGAGATCGTCCGGGTGCCGACCAATACAGTCGACGTGGATGACGTCGATACGGCCCGCAAGGTGCTGGAATTGGTCGAGCGACTCGACGACCACGATGATGTCCAGAGCGTGGCCGCCAACTTCAACATCCCCGACGAGGCCCTGACCCAGTTGGAATGACGGGCCTGGCTCTCAGGCTGGGCTCTCAGTTGGTCGTGTCGGCCTTGTTGGTCGTGTCGGTCTTGTCGGCCTCCGGAGTCGGATGCTCCACCTGCGGCCAGTAGGTGTCGAAGTCGAACTGCGGGCTGTTGTCGAGGTCGTGGCACTCCAGGCAATTGTTGATGGCCTTCTGTTTGCCCTCTGGAGTCTTGATCGACAGCGTCACTTCTCCGCGGAGGCGGTCGCGCTCCGTGACACTTGCCCGCACGTCGCCGCGCTCCACCGCCGCGTGGGCGGCAGCCGGGCCGTGGCAGTTTTCGCAGCCCTGGTGGGCCAGGTGGGGCGTGACCTTCATCCCGGCAAACCCACCCTCGAAAGGCTCGTACCGCTGCGGGGCCCAGCCAACGACATGGCACGAGAGGCACTCAGGGTCGCCATCGCGACGCGGTTTCTGCTCCTCCAGCGTGGTCAGGCCACCGGCATGGGCCGTGTCCTTCCAGACGTCATACGCATGCTTGTGGCAGTCGGCACAGGCGGCACTGCCCGCGAACCGCCGGCCAGAGGGATGCCGCACGGCAGCCAGACCCA
>JBIIFB010000250.1:0-3985 GCA_044237545.1 Pirellulales bacterium | reverse complement strand
CGACCCGCCCGAACGCTGCCAGGAGCTCGCCGGCCTGCCCGTGATCAGGGCTGTGCGGCTTGCAGCCCCGCAGCCTGGCTCCGATGGCCTTGCCCCCGCCCGGGAATGGATCGCGGCGGCTGCCGCAGCGGGCATGCCCGCTGCCATGGTGATCGTCGATGCCGCCGTTTCCCGTGGCACGCCTTCAGGGCAGCTCGGCGGCACCGGGGAGCGGGTCGACTGGGCCGCGCTCGCCCGGGCCGGCTCGCTGCCGGTGCCGATGGCCGTCGCCGGCGGCCTGACCCCAGAAAACGTGGCCGAGGCGATTCGGGCCTCGGGGCTGTCGGCCGTCGATACCGCCAGCGGCGTGGAGTCGGCCCCGGGGCGGAAAGACCCACGAAAAGTCGAGGCCTTCGTGGCCGCCGCCCGCAGGGCCATAAGGGGGGGCGGCTAGCCCGCTTTGCGATTGCCATCGCGAGGCTACTATACGACTATTCCGTTCAAGTTCCTTAACCGTTTCCAGGAGTTTTCCCGTGTCGCAAGTCGAAACCCGCCTGCCGTATAAAGTCGCAAATCTGTCGCTGGCCGATTGGGGCCGCAAAGAAATCATGCTGGCCGAAAACGAAATGCCCGGCCTGATGGCCCTGAGGCAGAAGTATGGCCGGTCGAAGCCGCTGGCTGGGGCGCGGATTGCCGGCTGCCTGCACATGACGATCCAGACGGCCGTTCTCATCGAGACGCTCGAGGCCCTCGGCGCGGAAGTGACCTGGAGCAGCTGCAACATCTTCTCGACGCAGGACCATGCTGCCGCCGCCATCGCCAAGGCCGGCTTCCCCGTCTACGCCTGGAAGGGCATGACGAACGACGAGTTTGATTGGTGCATCGAGCAGACGCTGTTCTTCAAGGACGGCGAGCCGCTCAACATGATTCTCGACGATGGTGGCGACCTGACCTCCATGGTGCACAACAAGTATCCGGAACTGCTCGGCGGCATCCGCGGCCTTTCTGAGGAGACCACCACGGGCGTGCACCGTCTCTATCAGATGCACGAAAACGGCGATCTGAAGCTGCCGGCGATCAACATCAACGACTCTTGCACGAAGAGCAAGTTTGACAACCTCTACGGCTGCCGAGAAAGCCTCGCCGACGGCATCAAGCGGGCCACCGACGTGATGGTGGCCGGCAAGGTGGTTGTGGTCTGCGGCTACGGCGACGTCGGCAAGGGTTCGGCCCATGCCATGAAGTCGCTCGGTGCCCGCGTGATCGTGACCGAGATCGACCCCATCAACGCCCTGCAGGCGGTGATGGAGGGCTACGAGGTCACCACCATGGAAGAGGCCGCCTCACGGGGCCAGATCTTCGTGACGGCCACCGGCTGCCGCGACGTGATCCGCAGCGAGCACATCCAGCAGATGCCCAACGATGCCATCATCTGCAACATCGGGCACTTCGACCTCGAAATCGACGTGGCCTATCTCGACAACACCAAGGGCATCAAGAAGGTGGAGATCAAGCCGCAGGTTGATCGCTACACCCTGCCGAGCGGCAAGTCGGTGCTCGTGCTGGCCGAGGGCCGGCTCGTGAATCTCGGCTGTGCCACCGGGCACCCCTCGTTTGTGATGAGCACGAGCTTCACCAACCAGGTGCTGGCCCAGATCGCCCTCTGGACGGAGACCGACAAGTATGACGTCGGCGTTCACCTTCTCCCCAAGAAGCTCGACGAGGAAGTGGCCCGTCTGCATCTCGACAAGCTGGGCGTGAAGCTCACGAAGCTCACCCCGGCCCAGGCCGAGTATCTGCATGTGCCGCTCGAGGGCCCCTTCAAGCCCGAGTATTACCGCTACTAGTCCGGCCCTGCCGGACTCCTCGGTGTTGATTCAGGGCGGGGGCGTCGCGATGCGACGCCCCCGCTTTTTTCATTGCGTTTGGGCCCGTGGGGGCGAGTTTTTAACGTGCCCATCTCTCCTCCCCGTGGGGGCGTCTGGTCACGGACAAGTTGAAAACTTGCCGCCACGATTGAGGGCCGCGCGCCTCTCCTCCCCGTGGGGGCGAGTTTTTAACTTGCCCATGTCTCCCCCTGGGGGCGTCTGGTCACGGACAAGTTGAAAACTTGCCGCCACGGTTGCCGCCACGGTTGAAGGCATCGTTCCACGTGAAATCAAGTCGGGCCAGATTGGCCGTCGCCAGTAAGCCCGAGGTGGAATCGATGCCGCTCACGCCGGAGCCGTTGCCACCAAGGGCGTTGTGTTACGCTTTTTTCTTTGGACGCGTCATCTCCCTATTCCAGGACAAGCATGCCCTCCGTCGCCTCACTCCGTGGCCTCCGCTACGACCCCAAACACATCGGCGCACTGTCGCAGGTGATCGCCCCTCCCTACGACGTCATCGATGCTCCGCTCCAGGCCAGGCTCTACGAGCAGCATCCTGCCAACGTGGTTCGGCTCGAACTCAACCGCGAGGAAGCCGGCGATACCGCCACGTCGAACCGATACACCCGGGCCGCCCGGTTTCTCCGAGACTGGCGTGAACGGGGCGTGATCATGCAGGAGCCCGCGGCGGCGTTTTACGTCTACCACCAGGAGTTCGAGGTGGAGGGCGTGAAGTATGTCCGCCGCGGCGTCATGGGCCGGGTGCGACTGGAACGTTTCGGCACCGGCACCATCCACCCGCACGAAGAGACGATGTCGGGCCCCAAGCAGGATCGTCTCCTGCTCATGCGGGCCTGCCGAATGAACCTCAGCCAGGTGTTTGGCCTCTACCCAGACCCACAGGGAGAAATCCAGGCTCTGCTGGATGATTCGGTGGCCGGGCAACCGCCCGTGGAGGCGGTGGATCACCTGGGCGTGCGGAGCTGGATGTGGCCAATGACAAGCGAGCCTGTCGCCGCCAGGGTGGCCGGACTACTAGGATCAAAGCCGGTGTTCATCGCCGACGGTCATCACCGTTACGAGACCGCCTGCAACTACCGCGACGAGGTTGCCGCCGCCTATGCCGAGGAGCACGGAGGCGATCCGCTGCCCTCCGATCATCCGGCGAACTTCGTGCTCATGATGCTGGTGGGCATGAGCGACCCGGGGCTGGTCGTCCTCCCGACGCACCGGCTCTTTGTTCGGTCGGCCGTCGCCACGGCGGAGGAACTGGTCGCCCGGCTGGGAGACTGCTTCACCACGGAGCAGACAGGCCGGGGCCCCGCCGCGGCCGACAATGCCTGGCTGGAGATTGAGTCCGAGGGGGAGCAGGGCACGCTCGGTTTGTATACGGCAGGTGACCAGGCCTGGACGCTCGCACGGATCACCCCGGCGGGCCGCGGCCGAATGGAGCAGGTGGCCGGCGATCATGGGGCTGCCTGGCGGAGTCTGGGGGTCTCCATTCTCCACCGACTCGTGATCGGTGAACTCCTGGAACCCGTGCGGGCGGAAGCCGGGGAGACTCCCACGCCCAGCTACGTGCACCTCCTGCCAGAGGTCGTGGCCGGGTTGGAAACCGGTCGCTACCCGCTCGCGGCCCTCGTCATGCCGGCCAGCGTTGAGGATATCCAGCGGGTCTGCGAGACCGGCGAGCGGATGCCGGCCAAGAGCACCTACTTTTATCCCAAGCTCGCCAGCGGCCTGGTCTTCAATCCGCTCGAGTGACACGGGGGCCCGGCCCCCATAAAAGGCCAGAGCGTGAGCGATGGGATCGGCGCGTCGTTTGGTGCGGCGCCATGTGTGGCTTCCGATCCCCCGGCTCACGCCGGGGGCTTGTATGGGGAGGTTCATAAAAGCCCGGAGCGTAAGCTATTGTGTCGGCGCATCGTTTGGTGCGGCGCCATCCGTCGCATCCGATCCCCCGGCTCACGCCGGGGGCTTGTATGGGGCCGCCCATAAGGGCCGCCCATAAAAGTAGAGTCGGGGAGTGGCGCGGTGGTTTAGGCGGGGCCTATCTGTTACCGGCTCTTTCGTCTGCCGGTGCCTCACTAGCTCCGCCATGCTCCGTTTCCACCCCCCGCTCATCGAACCGGACGTGC
>JBIIFB010000109.1:0-12789 GCA_044237545.1 Pirellulales bacterium | reverse complement strand
CGGATTGCCAGGCAGCAAAACGCTTCCGCAGTTGCTTGCCGAGTGTCGCGGGGTGCCAAACAAGCAGGCGCTACCGAAGCTGACCGTAGCTCTCATTCTTTCGCACTGTGACCGATATAAGCGCGAGACTGGAAATTGGCCAACTCGTAAAAGCGGGTGCGTTCCTGGTAATTCCAATGAGAAGTGGAGGCGAATAGACGAAGCGCTATCGAAGGGGCTGCGGGGCCTGCCAGGAGGTTCCTCGCTGGCGCAGTTGCTCGATGAGCATCGTCGAGGCAAAGAGTAGCAAGCTATGAGGCTCGTCGGCTGGAACGCAAATCACAACATCCGCAAACGCACGTTCCGAGAGAACGTCGAACTGTTGGAGCCGTTCGCCGCCGACTTGCTGGTGATCTCCGAGACTGCGCTGCCGGATCCTGAGGATCGGGCGTTCTTCATCGGTGGCACACCAGGGGTCGCTGTCGTGGCCCGCGACGGCGTCACGCTACGGCCCTGTCCGTTGAACGAATGTGTGCCGGAGTTTCTTGCCGGCGTCGAGGTCACTGGGCTTGTTGAGTTCGATCTTGTGGCGGTCTGGACTCTCACAAAGCCTTACCACAACGTGTTGATGACAGCGATTCAGAGATACGCCGACTTGTGGTCGGCGGGGCGTGCCGTGATGCTGGGCGACTTCAACTCCAGCACCAAAGCCGACTACCAAAAGCATTCGCATCCCAAGTTCGTTCAAGCTGCTTTGGATCGCGGGTTGGTGAGCGCGTACCACGAACAGACCGGCGAAGCCCACGGCGAGGAATTGGTGGCCACGTATCGCCACAGCAATGGCGACCTGTTTCATGTCGACTACGGCTTCGTGTCGCAGTCGCTCATCGGATCAGTACGGTGCCGTATCGCGGACGAGCCCCGCTGGTTCGAGGTCGGGGACCACCGGCCAATCATCCTCGACATCGAGGACGCTGCGTTGGCGGGGCGGTAGTCAAATCCCGTTCACACCATTCGAGGCTGGCCCCCTGGTCGGCTTCTACCCGCATCGGGAGAACCCATCGCCAGGTGGTCGGCCTGCGTGCCGGCGCCCTGGGGCGCGTCCTACGGGCCGCGTCCGGCAGGCGGCCCACATCGGGGCCAGCCGCCAACGCCCGCCAGGGGCGAAGCCAGCGCGCTCCAGGCGGTGCCCTGGTCGGTGCCCCGCTCCGGTCGACAGGTGGTCGTGCGGGCTACCCCGCTTTGCTCGTTGTGGCGTGCGTTTGCAGGGGTGAAAGCGGGGTAAGTGGTGCAAAGGTAGCCAACGTCGCAAAGGCCCGTTATCCTCGGGTAATCAACGCATTTCGAAGGCGTTGCGCATGTCCGCTCATAGGGCTTTCACACCGTAGAGGTCACAGGTTCGAATCCTGTGCTGCCCACTGTTGATTTGATTCGTGATTTCAAGTGAATACGACCTCCCGACGTTCGGGAGCGCCCTTCGGGGAAACAGGCTCAAACGGCGAAAAGCGATTGCTTTCGCCGTTTGGAAACTTTTTCTCGGAGATTTTCACATGGGACGCCGCCCTGCTGGCGAGTTGCCCGCGATGCGTTTGGATAGCCGTACCGGCCACGCTCGCGTTCGTATCAACGGTAAGACCCACTGGCTTGGGCCGTGGGGTAGCCCGCAGACGCAGGACCGCTTTGACACGCTCATGGCGGCATACATCGCCAGCGGCAGACGAAGCGTAGACGCTGGGCTGGCCGTCATGGGCCGCACCATTGCCACCGTGCAGGCCGTGCAGCCGCAGGCCGTGCAGCCGCAGGCCGTGCCAGCGACTCCATTGCCCTGCCCCGCCCCGCAGGACGCTACTGGCGGGCTCACAGTAGGTGAACTGGCGAGGGCATGGCTGGCCGACATCGAGGCGACGCGGCCCAACTGCCGCACGACCTCCCTATGGCACGGCGCGATCGCAGCCAGCCGAGCCATCAGACCATTCGCAGCCATGCCCGTGGCAGCGTTCGGTAGCCGGGCGCTGGTCGAGGTTCAGAAGCACCTCGTCGGCGGCATGGTGACCGGCAACGGCAAGGAGCGAAAGCCACTCTCTCGCCGCTACATCAACGACATCGTCGGCCGGGTGCGGCAGTTGTTCCATTGGGGCGTGCTCAACGAGCTGGTGCCCGACGACCGCGTCAAGGCTCTGGAGATTGTGCCGACGCTAGCCAAGGGACAGACCGCCGCGAAGGACAACCCCGCCAGAAAGCCGGTCAGGCCGAGCATCGTACGGGCCACCCTGCCCTACCTGACGCAGGAGGTTGCCGATCTGATCTGGTTCATGCGACTGACCGGCTGCCGCCCCAGTGAAGCACGGCGAATGAAAATCTGCCGCATCCGCGATCAGCACAAGTCGGTGTGGCGGTACGTTCCCAAGCGACACAAGACTTCGCACCACGGCAAGCAACGGCACATCGCCATCGGGCCGCAGGCTCAGGCGATCGTCCTGGCCCACGTCGCCGGCCGCAGTGACCGCGACTATGTCTTCACGCCCGAGCGCAGCGTTCCAGCAAGGAAGCCGCGTGATGGCGTCGTGTCGATGATTCCACGCAAGCCGTCGCCCCGCGTCGGAAAGAGATTCGACCGGAACGCCATTCTGCGGGCGGTCACTCGCGCAATCGAGAAAGCAAACAAGGCTCGCGAAGTAGAGGGGCTGCCGCTGCTGCCGCACTGGACCCCGTACCAGTTGCGATACACGCGGCTCCGCGAGATCCGCAAGGCTGGCGGTCGTGAGGCGGCCCAGGCCGTCGCCGGCCATAGCCGCGCGACGATGACCGATCACTACGCGCCTGCCAACTGGTGTAAGGCGACACAAGCCGCGCTCCGCAACGGCTGACCGAACGCATGTTCAGCAAGATTTCACGGGTGAAAGCGTGAATCAAGAAATCTTGTCGGCCGATCGTTGACTCGTGTACTGGCATTTGGATTATTTCGCGCAGATCGCAACGGACGCGATCAACACGCGAAAGGAGCAATCGCCATGCAGTCACCGGCTGCGAAGATTTCGATGACCGATGGGGCCGCTTACTGGGCCAGTATCACGGGGGCTCCTCGCCCGCATCGCTGCACGCTGATCCGATGGGCCACGAAGGGAGTGCGTGGGCAGCGGCTCCAAGCTGAACCACTCGCCGGTCGCTGGTTCACGACGACCGAGGCGATCGAGGATTTCCTGCGGCATCTGGCGCAGCCGCCCGTCGATGCCGTTGATCGCACCGCTGGCCCGGCCCGTGCAGCGCAGGTGCAGCGAAGCCTCGACGATCTCGACCGCATGATCGCTCCCAAGCGGCCGGGCCGCCCCAAAGCAAAGTGAGGGCCACCAGCATGGACGCTAACCACGACGAACCGCCCTTCGATCTGCCCCCGCCGCGCGAGATGGCCGACACGCTCATGGCCCGTGCATGGGATGACGATACGCCCGACTGCGAGCGGCTGCTGCTCGAGCAGGGGGCGCTGACGATCACGCATCTGCTCACGCGGCTAGCAGTCGCAACGGAGCACGCGGAGGCCAGGACAACGCACACCCGGCGGTGAGGTGCCGCCGGGAAGTATCCCCAGTGACGAAAGGATGATTGAACATGGACGAGACTAGTAAGCGATACCGGCGCGACCTGTTGACCGCTGCTATCTGCGATGGTGACCTACGTGAACTGATCACCGAGGGGCTGGAACACTACGGCGCGACACTCGTTGCCATCGTCGCATGCACCCGCACCGATCCTGGGCGCACCTTCCTGCGGGCGATCGCCAAGTGCGCTGGCGATAACGTCCGCTGGCAACGCGGTGTCCGCGAGTCATTGGCTGTTCATCGCGCGGTGAATATCGTCGTGCCCAGCGATTGTTTTTTGCCGTTGGCAGATCACGTTGCCGACACGCTCGGGCAATCCATTCGGGATTTACTGTCGCGTCCGGGCGTCGTGCCGGTCGTCGTGATGGGTGGCAACGCGACGATGACCGCCGGGGCAGCCGCTGTTGGGCCAGACGGCACGCTGCCGCAGTCGCTGGCCGATTGCAACGGTCGCATGTGGGCGGTTACCCGCCCGAGCGATTCGCCCGCAAGTCGCGAGCGCCAGAGAAGTACTGATCGCGACCGACGGCACGGCATGAACTGACTAGGACGATGACCGTAGCGTGTGCTGCGGCGAGGTGAGGGACACAGGGAGGGACACAGCAATGGCACTGGCGTTAGGAATAGAAGACAGCGATGGCAGCATTCTCGCCATCTACGTTCACTCGGACGGCATCGCGGAGCACGGCGGATGCACCGTCGCGCAGCACTACCGCACGTGGGAGTCGGCGGAATCGCTCGTTTTGTTGGGTAATCTTTCGTGGGTCGGGTGCTCTATTGGCACGCAGGTGGATTTCGACAGCGAGCACGCCGCAATGGTCTATGACGTGCCCAACCAATGCCTCGCCTACACGCGCGATCGCGGTGAGTCGTGGGAGCAGAATCAGCCAAAGCGCTTTCAAGGCAGAGACGAGTTTCGCCGCGCGTTCTCTGAAGGCCGAGCGCAGTACCTGTACGTCTTCAATCGGAAGTGCTGCCGCTGGGTAGACGTTGCCTGATAGGTGGATACGCCCGCCGCCGCGATAGGCGCGGTGCCCGTTCGACCCGGGCCGGTGACATGACCGTGGCAACCGCCACGGCGACCGTGAACCAGCAACAGGGAGTGACCACATGAGCGGTGTGATTGAAGAGGCCCACATGATGTTTGAGGAGTTGATCGACGACGAAGGCATGCGTGATGCACTCGACGTGCTCCGGGCCGCCATTGATGCCGTGCTCGACGACGGCGGTGCCGTGGCTGCCGTGCAGGCTGAACGGCTGGCAGCCGCTTACGGGGCCGTTTACGAGCGTCTGGCAGAGCAACGGTAGGCCGGGTGCCCGGCGACATGGACGGTGCCCGTCGTGAGGTGCGACGGGTGATTACGTGGAACATGGAGGCTCCAATGGTTTCTTCCTTTGACGGTAACGAGCACGATCACGGCCATGGCGACGTCTGCCCCGGCTGCCGGTTCCGCGAGGCGCTAGCCTCATTCCTCTCCGAGTCATTCAACCACGGGCGTGAGGAGTGGCACTGGGCCGTTGGCGATGTGCGGCGGCACATGCACGCGGCTCTACTGGCGCTCGATGCCGTCGAGGCCAGACCCTACGACGTTGAGCCAGACCCCGACGCTGCGGCCGACGCTGCGGCTGCCATCACGCTAGTGGGCTCCGAGATTCAGCAACTCGCCCGTGAGCTGCTCGACCACGACGGCCAAGCCGACGACCAGCGACCGGCCGGCTGAAAACCCGTCAGAAGGTATCTGCAAGGGTGGCATCCCGGCGCATACGTTGAAGCTATGGCAACCAACAGGAGCGTAGACCGCCGCATGGCAGACGTTCACGACGAGCTACTGACGACCGAGGCCGCAGCCGAGCGGGTGGGACTATCGCCCGTGACGCTCAAGGTCTGGCGATGGCAGCAGAACCGGCACGCACCTCCGCACATCACCGTAGGTGCCAGAAACATTCGCTACAGCGCCGCCGCGATTGAGGAATGGAAAGCCTCACGCACGCACCAGCCGGGCACTAAGACCGGCAGTAAAGACCGCAGCCCTAGTCGCCAGCAACGACGACTAGGGCCACGGTGATTCGTAATCGCACTGCGTGACTGCGGTCGCCAAACCGCGCCACGCCAACCACCGAGGTGACGGCAGTGAGTCAAGATTACCGCAGACGGCAACGCGCCGCCAACTGGGTCACCGACCCAACCTGCGACCGTTGCAGGCTCATCGCGGATTGCCGCGAGCTGGTGGCCGAGCTGGCCGCCGACCTGACCGCGTGGCGGGCCGACGTCGCGCCAGACCGGCACCGGCCACGCCAGGTGCTCGATGTGCGGCGCGACCCGAGGTGCCCGCGGCACGTTCATGGAAAGCGAGGTCGCCATGCCCACGGCTAATGCCAGCCGGCAGGCTCGTCTGCACCAGCCTCGCGACGTTCATCCAGCGGCAGATCAGTACGCTGAGCGCGAGGTGATCGCCGGTGTGTTGTGCAACCTTGAGCGAGACACCGCAGTGGCCCGCGAGATCGTCGCAGGGCTGACCGCTGACGCATTCCAGACCGACCCGGCCGCCATCGTGTTCCGCGTGACAGCGGCGGCGATGGCCGAGCAGCCCGACATCTCGATCCTCGACATCTTGAAGGGGCTGGCACGAGACGGCCACGGCCACGGCAGCGAGCCGAAACAGTATGCGACCGGGCTGGTGACCGAGTACGTGGGGCTGGAATGGAAAGCCGTCAGGATGGCCCGTGAGGCCGCCAACGAGTTGCGTGCGGCCCACGCAGCCCGCGAGGCGATGTACGCGGCCGAGCTGGTCGTCGAGAGCCAGGGCCGACCGGATGAAGTCAACGAGCTGCGGCAGGCGCTCGACCGGCTCAACGATGCCAACCACGCCGCTGCAGGCGACCGTCCGATCACCATCATGGACTGCGCCGACCAGTGGGCCAGACACGAATCTACACCCGTCGTGCCGACCGGGTTGGGCTGGTTCGACGGGCCAGCCGAGGGCGGTCTGCCGATAGGCGGTATTACCGCGCTCGTCGCGTATCCGCAGGTTGGCAAGAGCGCCTTGGCGTTGAATCTGACGATGGCCGCGCTGATCAGCGACGAGAACCTGCGGGCAGTCTGGGCACTGGGCGAGATGACACCCGAGGCGCTCGCCAGCCGTGCGGCCTGCGTGGCGTCCACGATGCTCGACGGCTGCGAGCCGATCACCACGCAGGATGCCCGCGATCACACGCCAGCGGCCACGCTGGCGATGCGGAGGATGTGCGAAGTGATCGGGGGCCGTCTGGCCGTCGTGCCTGCTCCTTTGACGGTCGATCGGATCGAGGAGCGTGTCGTCAGCACGGGGGCAAGGCTCGTCGTCGTGGACTATCTGCAACTGGTGCAACCGGATGACGCCGCCGCCGACCGTGTGCACCAGCTCGATCAGATCACCGGCCGTATCCGCGATCTGGCGATCACCCGTGAGATCGCGGTGATTCTGATCTCGTCGATGGCAAAGGCCGCTGGCCGGGAATCACGCATCGGCCAGCTCGCCAAGGGCTCCAGCGAGATCGACTACGCGGCCGAGCTGATGTACCTGGGCGAGGCCAGCGAGCAGGGCTACGGCCGCGACGGCTGTATCGACGTTACATGGCGTTGCAAGAAAGCCCGGAACTTCCAGCCACGTGATCTGCTGCTGCGGTTCGACGGCGGGACGCAATCGTTCGACATCGCCGGGTTCGACGAGTTCAGCAGCTTTGCCCCCAAGCAGCCGAGGTAGTTCGACATGGGGCCGACACCTCTTGATCAGCGTCGTGCAGGTAAGCGTAAGCAGCTCAGCGAGCGCACCAGCGGAGCCACACCAGCGGCCGCGGGTAGCAGCTCGAGCACGGCAGCCGATGGCCCTGCACATCCGACTGCTACCAACTCCGCGCAGAAATCGCGCACGCGGTTCAACACGTTTAACACGTTCGTGGATGCTGTTGGCCGCTACCTACCGCCGAGCGACCGCGAGGTGTGGCACGTGCTTTTTCGGTTCGCCGACGGCGCCACCAACATCGCCGAGGTTCGCCATGCAGACATCGCGCCGCGGTTGGGATTTCATACACGCACAGTCAAGCGGTCGATCGACCGGCTGATCGCCTGCGGACTGTTGGAGCGACTGAAGCGAGGAACACGCCAGGGAGGGCCGAGCCGTTATCGACTCGACCCGGAGCCGTCGAGACATCTTCCAGACATCCGGGCCGGTTGGCAGGAGAGTTCTAGCGGTGGCAAGCGGCTGGCAGGAGCGAAATCACCGGAGACAAATCGGACGAAATCAGGGCAATTCACAACGTGACACCGACGTCATGTTGTGGCAATTCAAAAGGTGACACGGGACGGTTTCAAAAGGTGACACCGGTGTCGGCGGTTCTACAGAAATCAGAAGTGGCGGCGGCCGCCTAACGGCTGCCGCAGCCCCGAACAGCGAGGGCATGGACCACCACCAACGACATCGAGCACGACGAGCACCGGGGGCGTTATGGCTCCTTGCCATCCTTGTAATAGATGATTCCTGTTCCATTGAGGGACATATCCGGTCGAAATACCTCAACCGCAATGGCGTTGTCGCCAGCGGGGAAAATCCATAGCGTGAACTTATTGGAGGTGCGAACGACCGCATAGTCTTTTCCTACGGGAAACTCCAGCTTACCCGTAGAGTGCGGCGTTAACGGCTTGTCTTTTTTTGTCTCGGCGAACTGCTTTCCCTTGATGAATACCGTTTCATTAGCATTCGACCGCCCCCATGTGCCTTGCAACTTAGCCATTAGTCCTGGCTCCTGAGACAAGGCAGTTGCCGCTGACAAAAAACCAGTCGCAGCGACTGCAAATAGCGTCGTACGTAAAATAACTGATCGCATTGGTTCCCTCGTGCGCGGTGGTTCAAAGCGTGGGCAGGGTCAGGCTGCCGGATGGCGGTAATCAGTTTTGCAGAAAGTACGTCATTGTCGAGACTCGATTGAGGCAGGGCTTGCCTTTTGTGGAATATCTCTGCTGTTGAGTGAACACCAATAGCAAGCAACCGCAGCGGCATGCCAAGCCATTGCCATCTGCAAGGCCACTGGACATCACCGCTACGCTGCATGGACACCGCGAGGGCTCATGCCATGCACGTAACGATGACGACACCCGAGGCCGAGGTGCTCACCCGCCGCCAAGCAGCCGACCGGCTGGGCGTGACGACGACCACACTGGCCCGCTGGGCCATGCAGGGCCGAGGCCCGTCCTACTCGTTGACCGGCCGCGCCGGTGGCAAGGGTCGAGCGCTCTACAGCGCCGCCAGCATCGCTTCTTGGATGCAGGAGCGACGTTGTACGCGGTAGACCCCCCCCGAGGGTGGGTCTAGCCTCGCGCTAAAAAAAACTTCCGAAACCACGGTTGTAAAGCTCGCGTAAGCGTCCGGGACGCCCCCTAATCGAAATTGCCCCCTAACTCGATCAGCAGCCAACCATGCCACGAAAGCCCGGAACAAGCCGCGCCAAGCACACGCTGACCATGATGCCGCAGGTGCTTCCCGGTGCAGGCGTTGACGGCCCGCAGCCGGTGGCGCTCACGGGCGAGCGGCTCAAGTTGTGGGACGACGTTCGCAGTCGGTTCGTACTTGAACCAGCGAGCGCGAACATCCTGCGCAATGCCTGCGAGAGCTATGAGCGGGCAGCACAACTCGCGGAGCAGGTGTCGCGGGACGGTGCAACTTTTCGTGACAGATTTGGAAGCATACGGGTGAACCCGGCGGCGCAGTTGGAGCGCGACTTTCGCGGGCTGGCTGCGAGACAGTTGCAGCAACTCGCCGCGCGCATGGAGGGTCAAGCCTAATGCCACGCGCACCAGCACGAATCCGAATGCGACTCATGGACGGCCAGGCCGAGGTGCTCGACCACGAGACCGAGGAGACCTTGGTCTGGGGCTACGTGCGTGTGTTCGACACCTTCTGCACCATGAAAGCGATCGACGAGTGGCAAGCCGCGTGGAGCCGTTGGCGCGACACGGTGTTGCCAAAGGCGCTCGAGTATCGCCCGGGCAGCAGGCCGATCGCCATGTACGTGCTTGGCGAGATTCCGGCCCGCGAGTGGCGAATCAATCTCCCTGAGAACGCAGGCTGGAAGCACATTGATGTGCGCGGCCGCGACGGCAAACTGACACGGCATTGGCTGGATGCACCGCCGACGTTTTTAGAGCCTGAGGTAAAGCATCTGCAACGGCTGGGCCTTGTCGATGCCGACGAGCTGCGGCGGCACCGCGAGTGGGTGCGGCGTGGCGATGATCCGTACCCGCTGGAAATGTCTTTGCACGATTGACGAACACACCGCGTGTGCCAGGCGGCGGCACTGCGCGGAACACATCAAGCCGCCGATGAGGTGTTTCTATGACAACGGCAACAGCCAAGAAAAAGCCCGAGGCGATTGAACCTCTGCCCGTTTCGTTTTCCGAGATCGCTGCCCGCAAACTGCGGGAGCGGATCGTCGCGTACCGCGAGATCGTTTCTCGCCGCGCCGACGGCAAGGTGATCACCGTGAGCGACATGGAGATGGCTGGCGATCTGCTCGACCACCTGGGCCTGCCCGGCTTTGCGTTTGACCGCGATGCCGAGGCGGTGCTGAAGTTCCGGGCGGCTGCTGCGAAGATGCAGGCGGCCGTGGCGGCCGTGCCTGCTGCCAAGCAGCGAGCCGAGGAGCTGGCCGCCGAGATTGAGGTGCAGCGGCGGCGGCTCGTTGCGTTGCGTGAGGAGCACCGCCTCGCGATCGCCAAGGCTGGCAAGCCGTCCGCGTACACCGCCTCGGTGGTGACGTTGGAAAACGATCATCTGGTCGTGCTTGGTGATCTCGACGTTGCAGTGCGTTTCCGTCTCGCGGAGTTGGATCGGCGCAAGATTCAGGGGGGTGCTGCATGAACACGAACATCGAGAGAGCTGCGGTGAGCGCCAGACCTGAGGACATTCTCATCAAGTTGCGGCACGCGCCACCGGAATGGCGGCGGAACGTGACTGCAGCGCGTGGCGTGTCGGAGTCGCCAGTAGACCGGCCAGGGTGGCACCACAAGCCCGAGGCCATTGCCAAGGCCCCGAGTGTGGCTGCCAAGCCGTCGAGGCCACACACGCGAAGTCTGGCCCCCGTGATCGGCTGGGTGGCTGGCGTGTGCTGCCCCGGAGTGAGCAGGCCCGCGCACTGCAACGAGGATGGCGAGACGTTGCCCGAGCAGTTCACGCCCCGTTGCATGGAGAGCATCTGCCAGCAGGCCCGCACGGGTGGCTTGATCTCGCTCACGTGGGGCCACGACGGCGGTGAGATCGTGTCGAGCCGTGGCCTCGATCTGCTGTTCCGAGTGGATCGCACCGTCGGCTTAGGTTTTGAGGCCCGCCTGCGAGATACGCCGCTGGGCCGGAAGGTGATGGCAGAGATCGACGGCCGCAGTCTCGGTGTGTCGATTGGCTTTCACCGATCACGCTCTTGGATTGTCGAGCGTGACGGGGTCGGCCGGATGCGTGTCGTCGATGAATGCCGTCTGCATCACGTTGCGGTGCTTGAGCGTACCGCGACACTGAAGCCGATCTACAGCGGCGCGCGGTGCTACGGCGTGAAAGATTCCGGTCCAGGCTGCCCGATGCACCTTCGGCAGTCTGCCGAGGCGTGGGCGTTCCGACAGATCGCAGCACAAGCAGGCGTACGATGATCCGCGCGGCGCGCCGTGGGGCCGGATGATGCCCATCACCTCCAAGCTCTCCGGCCCCACGGTAGCGGCTCGCACCGCCAAGCGGTTTCGGCTCGTGTTCTCCGATTCGTACCGCCGTGACGTTAGCAGCAAGCGGCGAGCGCTGGTGGCCGAGTTCGTGGGCGGTTGGATGAACGGCATGATCGTGGCCGATCTGCGATTGGGTGCCGATACCGTCATCGTTGTGGACGTTTCACGTGCAGTGAACGTCGAGATCGCGGAGGAATACTTTCGCCTGTGCCCGCACTTTGTGGCAGGGACGTTCGCGGTGGCCGAGTAGCGTTGCCGCTAGCGAATATCGGCGACTAGAGGAGCCGGGCGTTGTCGAGGAGCTAGTGGGGCTGGCGGCGGCATAATGCGGGTCTTTTCCCTCGCGCTAGACGCCGCTAGGCTGTGGGGGCTTTACCACCCTGCCATGCGAGAACCCCAATTATGAGAATCATGCGGCAGTTGGTCGCATTGCTTGCGTTCGCAACAGTTGCAGCAAGCACGGCGGCGGATGAACCGTCACGGGCGGAGAAGATCATTTCCAAGGCCGACAAGGATCTTGCGGCCGAAGCGAACAAACTTCTGCTGGCTGGCAAGCAGGCCGAAGCCAATGATGTGTTGAAGATTTCGCAGGCGCTCACCGACTATGTTGTGCCATTGAATAAACCGGGTGACGCCGCAAAACTGCGAACGAAGTTGTTTGCGCAGAAGATTGTTGGAAGTTGGGAGCGTCATTCCTCTCCCGATAGGTATGAGTTTCTTCCCGACGGCATTGCGATAGGCAGGGGGCCGACTGGCAACGAAGTAGTCAGAGGAAAAATCCGTATCGTTTCGCCGGACCAAGCGGAGGTGACATGGAACAATGGGTTCATCTGGACTGTGTTCCTTGCAGGCTCATCACGTCTCGCGGTTGACGAAAAGCAAGGCGGCGATTTCACCAACGACGGTATCGTGCTCTCCCGGCAGCGGTAGCCGGCTGGAGCAGCCGGGCATCGTCAATGAGTTGGTGGGGCCGGCGGCTGCGTGACGCGATCAGCCGTGATGCCACCAGACGGGCAGGCCTCGACCACACGGCGGCGCTGGAGGCCGCAGAACGCAACGCTAGAGCCGCTAGGCGTGCCGGGTTGGCCGGTCGCGTGCCGGTGCCACCGTGGGAGTGGCGGAAAGGCGAGAAGGCACGGTAGGATGACTTCACCTAAGAGGAGGGGCAACGATGCGATGTGCGGCGTGGATGCTTGCGGCAGCGGTAGTAATGGTCGGCATTACTGCTTTCGCGGAAGAGTTTCCCGAGGACACCAACCAAATCAAGACGCTGACCACTGATCAGGCCGAGGCGTTGGCGCAACACGAGGGCGCACTATACCTCAACGGCCTGACCATGCTCTCCAAGGAGGTGGCCGAGGCATTGGCGCAACACGAGGGCGAACTGTACCTCGACGGCCTGACCACGCTCTCCAAGGAGGCGGCCGAGGCGTTGGCGCAGCAGGACGACCCTTGGTTGTTGTACCTCAACGG
>JBIIFB010000249.1:0-4070 GCA_044237545.1 Pirellulales bacterium | reverse complement strand
GGCCTGCACGCTACCGCCGGCCCCCATCACGGTCATCCGCCCCGGTGCCATGTCGGCTGCGGACGGAATGGCGAACTCCGTTTCGACGATTCCAGACTTCGGCTGCACCCGCTTCCAGCCAGTCGGTGCTTCGAGCAGGAGCGTATCGCCAGCGATACCGAAGGCACGCGTGTCTTCGGCGACGACCGCCTGGGCCGCGGCGGGCCTCGCCGCCACGCAGGATACGAACACAAAGCAGAGGGCAACGGCGGTGATTGTGGCACGCATGATAGGGCGGTCTCCTCTGACTTGATGACTGGAATGGCGTCTAAAACTTGGTGACTGGATGGTGTCTGAACGGCGTCTCAAAAAACGTCTGGAAGGGCGTCTGGATTGGTGCGGGAGTTGTGCGTGTGCAGGATGGTGAGACTGGTCTGCCGCGCCGACCGCCCTGAGGCCCCAGACTCTAGCACACCGGCAGGACTTCCACCGCTGAAAAAGAGTCTCCTGCCTCTTCTAAACGCCCGTAGACGCCCGCCTAGCCACCCAAATCTAGTCACCCAAATTTAGGCACCCGGGAAAAACTCAGGAAATACCTCCTGAACCGGCAGCCATGCGGCCCAGTCGGCTCGCCAGACCAGTTCGGTGCCCTCCGCCTGCCCGCCGACGAGCCACTCCTGCATCGTCACCGCATCCACCGGCTCCGAGGCCGCACCACCGGGATACGCGATCCGCCACGAGAGGTCGGGGCGACTGGCTATCGCAGCGTGGAGTTCAAGGACGGCGGCCGGCTCGCCGACCGGTTCGACCTCCACTGGTATCGGTTCGACAGGTTGCTCGGTCGGCTCATGCTGCTGTGGCTCAACATGTGGCTGCGGGGCACCATCGTGCTGCGGAACACCATGTGGCTGCGGGGCACCGCGAGTTTCAGCCGCCCGCGCCGTGCCCACAGGCACGGCCCTCGGCAGCGTCGCGACAACGGCCGGGTCGAGCGGTAGCAGCTGGGCAAGCGGCAGCTCCGGCTGAATGGCGTCCGCCGGTCGGCTGAGCTGGGGAATCCGAAACGCAGCGCCGCAGGTCGGGCAGAGGCCGCGCTTTCCGGCCTGCTGATCCTTGACCTTCACCCGATGTCCGTTGGGGCAGTGGCAGACAATTCCCATGCAAGCTTCCTACGAACTCTTTCAGACTCTTGCGAAGTCTTGGGTGCAAAGTCTTGGGGCCTGACAGCCGCAGGACAGTCCCGCAGGTCGTCGCCCGTTTGGCTCGCACGTTCTGTCCGCTGATTGTAAGCTCAGCCCGCATTCTTGCCGCCCCGGAGTGATCACCGCCATGCGTCCCCGCGATTCCAAACGTCAACAAGCGGAAAAGGGCCAGGAACCGGAGCAGGAACGCACCGGCCCGCTGGAACTGGCCCTCGTGGGAGACCTGACCGAAAACGAGGCCGACCTGACCGATCGGCTGCTCGGCGTCGAACCCGGGGGAGAATGCACGATCTATTTCGACTCGCCGGGCGGCAGCCCCTACTGCGGGATGTCACTCGTCACGCTCCTGCGGGTCCGCGGCATTCGGGCCACCGCCGTGGTGACGGGCGAATGTTCGTCGGCCGCGCTCTGGCCTTTTGCCGCCTGCGAGCGGCGGCTGGTGACGCCGTTCAGCGTCTTTCTCTTCCATCCGATGAAGTGGCAGAGCGAGGAGCATATCGGCATCCGGGAGGCCGCCGAGTGGTCGCGTCACTTCGTGGAATTGGAGCACGAGATGGACGTGCTCCTGTGCGATCTCTTTGGCCGGTCGTCCGATCAGATCAACGAGTGGAGCCGCACCCACCGCTACGTGACCGGCCGTGAACTCGCGGCCGCCGGCCTGGCGGAACTGATCGAGCTCAAGCCGCTGCCGTCGCTCTTCGAGCAGTCCGGGCAATGAGAGCCCCGGCGGCATGGCATCCCATCGCTCACGCATCCCCATACAAGCCCTCGGCGTAAGCCGGGGGATCGGATGCCACACATGGCGTCACCCCAAACGTCACGCTGATCCCATCGCTTACGCTCCGGGCTTGTATGGGGCCCGGGGTGATCGCGTTCGCGCTCCCATAAAAGCCCTCGGCGTAAGCCGGGGGATCGGATGCCACACATGGCGTCGCGCCAAACGTCACGCTGATCCCATCGCTCACGCTCCGGGCTTGTATGCCGGCCGGGGGATCGGATGCCGAGCGGTCTTCAGTTGCGGTAGTCGCCGTGGCAGGAGTCACACGACTTTTTCAGCTCGCCCAGCGCCGAGCGGGCGGCCTCGTAATCCTTCTTTTTCGCCGCGTCGCGAACCCTGATCGCTGCATCGCGCATTGCAGAGGCGTAGCCGCGGTAGGTGTCGTCATCGTGATACTCATACTCCCCACGCTGGATCACTTCACCAATCACCGCCACGACCTCGGCCTCCCGCAGCACCCGGTCCACGGCCTTGTCAAAATCCCCCTTCGAGCCACTGGCCGCGGCGAGCAGGCTGTCAGCCGACTCCAACCGCGACATCAGCGCTGGCCGACCGGCCACCTGGCTCCAGAGGAAGTCTTCCTCACGAGCCGCCCGCGGACCAAGGGCGTTGCCTTCAAGCAGCGACTCCAGATCGACGACGCGGAGTTTTGACTCATTGAAGGATTGCTCGGTGCCAACCTTGCAGTTCGAACCGACCCGCGCAAACAGGTCACGGGCCGTCTCGGCGTCTTTCTTCCAGCGAATCTCCTGGTCGTACGATGCAATCACGCCGAAGGCCAACGCGACGGCGCTGAACGCCTCTCGGGCCTTGTCGTAGCCGCCGCCTTTGAAGTCGGACGGGCTCGCCACCGCCTCGGCCAGCACCGCCTTCATGTCCTTGACCTCGTCGGTCAGCGTTTCCTCAGAGACGAGCGCAGACCACCTGAAGCCGCCGCTCGCAGTGGGCGTGTCGCCGGCGGCTTGAACACCCACCGCCATCGGACGAACAGCTGTGGCGGCAAAATCGGGACGCTCCCCTTCCAGGTCGGCGAAGGCATCGTCGCGGAACGTCTTGATCGTGGCCTTGTCCCAGGCCGCGGTCGGGGGCTTGGCCCGTTGGATTTCCCGCGGCACGCTGCGGCCCTCTCGGGCGACAGCCTGCTGGCAGTGGATCGCCAGCCCGCCGGTCAGGCAGCCGACCAGGCAGAGGGTTACCCCAGCCACCGTACCCTGCCGCGAAAACAACGCCGTCAATGCCATCGATGCATCCTCCAAAGTGTCATTTGAGCATACGCGATTACCGTCGGTCTGAGGGGGCCTCGCACGGGCTTTTTCCGCCTTGACTGGCCGCGGTCGGGCCGTCACTCTCCCGCCCCCGTCAGCGGATCCCGCTACCGAGCGTCTGCCGGGCAGGTGGGCCCTCGGAAGGCCGAAAATTGCCTGTGCATCGAATTTTGAGACTCAACTGTGAGCCTTTGGAGAAGCCCATGACCGCCACGCCCTCGACGTCAGGATCGTACTCACTCGCCATGGCTCGGAAGCGGGTGTTTTCGCTCTGGTTCGCCTGCCTGCTCACCGGGTGCTGCCTGGCAGCCTTGGGCCTGGCGGGATGTTCGGGCGGCGGCACCGCAATTGGTACGTCCAACACCGACCCCGCCAAGGCCACCGTCACCGCCTTTCTCGAGGCCATCAAACGGGGCGACGACGAGGGGGCCCGGTCCATGCTGACCAAGGTCGCCCGCGCGAAAACACAGGAAATGGGCATTTCCGTAGCACCGCCGGTGAATTCCACCGCCACCTATTCAATCCGCGAGTGCGAAATGGTTCCCGAGGCCGAGGATCTGGTGCACGTTGCCACCACCTGGACCGACACCGATTCCGATGGATTCACGACGACTGAAAACGTGATCTGGGCCGTCCGTCTAGACCCCGAGGGCTGGCGGGTGGCGGGCATGGCGACCCGGATTTTTGAGGACATGCCGCCCCTGTTGCTGAATTTCGAGGATCCGGAAGACATGATCGCCAAGCAGGAACTGGTGGCCAAGGAACTGCAGAAACGAGCCCTCCAGGCCCAGGCCGGCCAGGCCAAGGCAGGTCAGGCCCAGGCAAAGCAAGCCGAACCTCGCACGG
>JBIIFB010000248.1:0-4078 GCA_044237545.1 Pirellulales bacterium | reverse complement strand
GCTGAAGCCCAGGTCCTTGCTGATCCCCAACCGCATGTTCTGGCCATCGAGCAGGACAACGCCGCGGCCCAGATCGAAAAGCCTTCGCTCAAGCGCCCTGGCGATCGTCGACTTGCCCGACCCGGTGAGGCCGGTGAGCAGGAGCGTCACGGGCTTCTGGCCGAAACGGGCTTCCCGCTCCGCCGCCGTCACGCCGCTCTGCTCGGCATGCAGGTGTTCGGCGGCGGCCGAGTCGCCCCAGTGATCGCCCGCCGTCTCCTCCGCCTCGCGGTCGAGGATCATGCCTGCCGCGATCGTGGCGTTGGTGAGCCGATCGATCATGATGAAACCGCCGGTGGTACGGTTGCGGCGGTAGGAGTCGTGGGCGATGGGGCTCGTGAGCGTGACCGAGCAGCGGCCGATCTCGTTCAGGGCCAGCGTCGGGGCGGGCTGCCGGTGGAGCGTGTTGATGTCGACGCGATACCGCAGCGTGCTCACCGCACCGGGGACGACCTTGCTCGTCTGCTTGAAGAGATACTGCCGGCCCGGCACGAGCGGCTCCTCCGACATCCAGACGATCATCGCCTCGAACCGGTGGTCGACCTTCGGGACGTTGCCCGGCCGCACGAGCATGTCGCCGCGGCTCGAATCGATCTCATCCTCGAGCGTGAGCGTGACCGATTGCGACGCAAAGGCCTCGTCGAGTTCGCCGTCGAACGTCACGATCGATTTCACGCGGCTCTTCTTCCGCGAGGGGAGCGACATGACTTCGTCACCGCGGCGGATGATGCCGGAGGCGATCGTGCCGGCGAAGCCGCGATAGTCGAGATTAGGCCTCAGCACCACTTGCACCGGAAAGCGGAAGTCTTCCATGTTGCGGTCGGAGCCGATGTAGACCGTCTCCAGGAGCGTCATCAGGGGTGGGCCGCTGTGCCATGGCATCCGCGGGCTGTTCGTGACGACGTTATCGCCCTTCAGTGCCGAGATCGGCATGAAGTGGACGTCGGGCAGGTCCAGTCGTGACGCGAAGTCGATGTAGTCGGCCTTGATTCTCTCGAAGACCGCCTCGTCGTAGTCGACGATGTCCATCTTGTTGATGGCGACGACGATGTGCCTGATCCCCAGGAGCGACACGATGAAGCTATGCCGCTTCGTCTGCGGGAGGATGCCATGTCGGGCGTCGACCAGAATGATCGCCAGATCGGCGGTCGATGCCCCGGTCGCCATGTTCCGCGTGTATTGCTCGTGCCCCGGCGTGTCGGCGATGATGAATTTCCGCCGGTCTGTCGAAAAATAGCGGTAGGCGACATCGATCGTGATCCCCTGCTGCCGCTCGTCCTCCAGGCCGTCGGTGAACAGGGCGAGATCCACATCCTCGCCGGTCGTGCCATACCTCGAGGTGTCTTTGCGGATGGCGGCGAGCTGATCCTCGTAGATCATCTTCGACTCGTAAAAGAGTCGGCCAATCAGCGTGCTTTTGCCGTCGTCGACGCTCCCGCACGTGATGAAACGCAACAATTCCTTGCGCTCGTGCTGGGCGAGGTAGGCGTCGATATCGGATGCGATCAGGGAGGATTGGTGGGACACGGCCTAGAAATATCCTTCCTTCTTTTTCTTCTCCATGCTGCCGGCCTCGTCGGAGTCGATCAGACGACCCTGCCGTTCGGAGAACGTCGTCAGCAGCATTTCCTGAATGATCTCAGGGAGCGTGGTGGCCTGCGAGTCGACCGCCCCGCTGAGCGGATAACAGCCGAGCGTCCGGAACCGGACGCGACGCATCTCCGGCTGCTCCCCCGGCCTCATCGGCAACCGGTCGTCATCGACCATGATCATCACGCCGTCACGCCAGACGATCGGCCGTTCGGCCGCGAAGTAGAGCGGTACGATCGGAATCTGCTCGAGATGGATGTACTGCCAGACATCGAGTTCGGTCCAGTTGGAGAGTGGAAAGACGCGGATGCTCTCCCCCTTCCGGACATTCGTGTTGTAGAGGTTCCAGAGTTCGGGCCGCTGGTTCTTGGGATCCCAGCGGTGGAACTCGTCGCGGAAGGAAAACACCCGCTCCTTGGCGCGGGACTTCTCCTCGTCCCGCCGGGCGCCACCGAACGCGGCGTCAAACCGATATTTGTCGAGCGCCTGCCGCAAGGCCTGCGTCTTCATGATGTCGGTGTGCACCTTGCTGCCATGCGTGATCGGATTGATGCCCTGGGCGCGGCCCTCTTCGTTGACGTGCACCATCAGTTTGAAGCCGAGCTTCTTGCCGACGTATTCGTCGCGGAGCTTGTACATCTCCCGGAATTTCCACGTCGTGTCGATGTGGAGGAGCGGAAAGGGAGGCTTTGCCGGAAAGAAGGCCTTCTCGGCGAGGCGGACCATCACCGCCGAATCCTTGCCGATGGAATAAAGCATCACCGGGTTTTCAAACGCGGCCATCACCTCGCGGATGATGTGGATGCTCTCAGCTTCGAGTTGGCGAAGGTGCGTCAGATTGTAGGAAGTCATGACAGCCAGACGGGGGAGTCGTTCTGTATTTCACAATGCCGAATTTCACGATACTGTAAGAAACCCATGGTCCCGCGACAATCGCAGCCTTGTGCCGCGTTACGACCCGTTGCACGTTGGAAGTGGCCTGTTGGATGTGGGATGTGGCGATCCCGGTTGCCGGGGCCGTGAGGGGCTGCCCATGCCCCGAGGGCCGGACGTTCGCTACGGCATCCTGCCTGCGCTCACTCGATGCTGACTGCGCTCCGGCATCCTGCCTGCGCTTGTCAGCAACGCCGGCTCTCGGTGCATGGGCAGCCCCTCACCTTTGCGGGCGTTCGTCGCACACTCCGGCGCGGCCTTATCGCAGGCCGTCCGCCTGTCGGCGGATCGTCCGCAGTTCGGCGGCGTCCTTGCGGCGGAGATTTTTCAGCTGCATCGCCATCCGGGGATTTTTTGCGAGTAACTTTTCGTGGCGGGCGAGGAAATCCCAGTAGAGCGTCGTGAATGGGCAGGCATCGGCGCCGGTGGCAATCTTCGGATTGAATCGGCAGCCCCCGCAGGCGTTACTCATCCGGTCGATGTAGGCGCCGGAGGCGCAGTAGGGCTTGGAGGCCATCACGCCACCATCGGCGAACTGGCTCATGCCGAGCGTGTTGGGCAGCTCCACCCACTCGACGGCATCGACGTAGACCGCGAGATACCACCGGTGCACATCCTGTGGCCTCACGCCCAGCAGCATCGCGAACAGGCCGGTCACCATCAGGCGTTGGATGTGGTGGGCGTAGCCATGACGGAGCGTCTGCGAGAGCGCATCCCTCAGGCAATTCATCTCAGTGTCCGCCGTCCAATACATGTTGGGCAGCGGTCTGTCGGCACCCAGCGTGTTCCGCTGCTCATACTCCGGCATGAAGTGCCAGTAGATGCCGCGGACATACTCCCGCCAGCCGAGCACCTGCCGGATAAATCCCTCGGTCGCCTCCAGCGGTGCCCTGCCCGCCCGCCACATCCGCTCGGCGCCGGCGACCACGTCCCGCGGATCGAGCAGTTTCATGTTCAGGCTCTGAGATAGACGGGCGTGGTAGAGCCATGGCTCACCCGTCCAGATCGCGTCCTGATACTTCCCGAAGCTGGCGAGACGATGCACGAGGAAATCGTCGAGCGCCGCCCGGGCGTCGGCGGGCGTCACCGGCCAATCGAAGGTGTCGAGGCTGCCGGGATGGTCGGCGAATCGGGCGTTGACGAGGTCGATCACCTCCCGCGTGATCGCGTCGGGGGAAAACCGGATCGGCGCGGGCAGCATGCCCGGGCCGCTTTTGGGAAACGAGCCGCGATTCTCCGCGTCGAAGTTCCACTGGCCGCCAGCGGGCTCGCCGTCGTCCATCAAGATCGCATGCCGCTCGCGGAGCGGACGGTAGAAGTATTCCAGACGCAACTGCTTCCGCCCCCGGGCATGCGTGGCGAATTCCTCGCGGGATGAGAAGAAGTGCCGGTCGGCGCGGATCTCCAGGGGAATGCCGGCCTGGTGGGCCGCTGCCTCGAGGGCCGCCCGGACCCGCCATTCGCCGGGCTCGACCATGATCAGGGTATCGGGACAACGGCCGGCGGCCCGCTGCCG
>JBIIFB010000108.1:0-12893 GCA_044237545.1 Pirellulales bacterium | reverse complement strand
TTTTGAACGTGTCCGTGTCCCTCTCCCCGCGTGGCGGCAAGTTTTGAACTTGTCCGTGTCTCTCTCCCATCGTGGCGGCAAGTTTTTAACTTGTCCGTGTCTCTCTTTCATCGTGGCGGCAAGTTTTTAACTTGTCCGTGTCCCGCTCCCATCGTGGCGGCAAGTTTTTAACTTGTCCGTGTCCCGGCATCGATTCCACAAGTTAAAAACTCGTGGCCACGGGAAACGGTGCCTGGCACTGCATGTCCGTCCCCGACTTACTCGGAGCGGGCCTCGCGGCCTGCCACGAGGTCGAGCACCGCGGCCCCGAAATCGGCCAGACGCTTTTCGCCGATCCCCTTACACCGCAAGAGTGCCGCCGGCGACGACGGCTTCTCGCGGGCGATCGCCCGCAGCGACTTGTCGTCGAGGATTGTCCAGGCCGGCTTGTCACGAGCCTCGGCGACCCGCCGTCGCCACTTGCGGAGCCGCTCGAAGAGATCGCGGTCGACCCCCTGCCAGTCGTCGACGTCCGCCTTGGCCTTGTGGGTCGTGCCGGCCCGCGGCTCAAGCAAGACCACGGGCCGTTCGCCCCGCATCACCTCCCAGGAGCGGGGATTGAGCGCCACGACTGGCCGGTCGCCGCCGCTCCGTGAGAGCAGGTCCTGGTCGAGCAACTGGTGCACGAGGTTCTCCGCGGCCCGCTGGTCAAGCGTGGAAAGGAGCCCGAATGTGCTGAGCCGCTCGTGGCCATGTCGCTGGATGCCCTCGGTCTTCGCGCCCCTCAGCACCTCGCAGACGTGCCGCACGCCGAAGCGTTCGCCGACCCTCGCCACGCAGGAGAGGATCTTCTGGGCGGTGACCGTTGAGTCAGGCAGGCTTTCCGTCTCGTCGAGGCAGACATCGCAGGCGCCGCAGGGCTCTGTGCCGTAGGACTGGCCGAAGTATTCGGAGAGGGCGGCGTGGCGGCAGCGGGCGGCCTGCGCATACCGTCGCATGGCGTGGAGGTGGCCGACCTGTCCGACGATCAACTTCTCGGCCTCAGCCGACTCCAGTTCCGACTCTTCGGCACTCTTTCGCACGAGCGATTCCCAGCTGAAGACGTCGGCCGAGGAATAGAGCAGCACGCACTCCGCAGCGAGGCCGTCGCGGCCGGCCCGGCCCGTCTCCTGCTGGTAGGCCTCCAGGCTCTTCGGGAGCGAGGTATGCAACACGAGACGGACATCGGAGCGGTCGATCCCCATCCCGAAGGCCACCGTCGCCACGACAACGTCGATCGTCTCTCGCGCAAAGGCTTCCTGGGTCTTGTGTCGCTCCTTGGTGTCGAGGCCGGCATGGTAGGGACGCGCGAGGATTCCCTCGGCCGCCAGCCGTGCCGCCAGTCGCTCGGTTTCCTTCCGCGAGATGCAGTAGACGATCGACGCCTCACCCGCATGGCGGCCGAGCACCTGCAGCGTCTGGGTGATGCGATCAGTTCTTGGGACCACGCGGTAGACGAGATTGGGACGGTCGAAGATGCCGACCAGCACCTCGGGATCGCGGAGCTGGAGTTGGCTCCTGATGTCGTCGCGGACACGGGGCGTGGCGGTGGCGGTGAAGGCGTGGATGCTGGCCGCGGGAAACCGGTCGCGGAGCATGGCAAGCTGCCGGTATTCAGGCCGGAAGTCGTGGCCCCACTGGCTGATGCAGTGGGCCTCATCGATGGCAAACCGGCTCACGCCCACCTGCGCGAGCAGGTCGAGCAGGCCAGAGTTCACCAGCCGCTCCGGTGCCGTGAAGAGAAGCCGCAGTTCGCGAGCGGCCAGTCGATCACGGATCTGCCGCCGCTCCTCGGCATCGAGCCCAGAGTGGATGGCGGCGGCGGGATAGCCGATCGCTTCGAGGGCATCGACCTGATCCTTCATGAGTGCGACCAGTGGCGAGACGACCACGTCGGTCGTGTCGCCCACCAGTGGCGGCATCTGGTAGCAGAGACTCTTGCCACCGCCGGTTGGCATCACGACCAGGGAATCGCGGCCGGCGAGCGCCGCCCGAATGGCATCGGCCTGGAGCGGCCGCAACGTCTCGAAGCCCCACCAGCGCGAGAGAATCTCACGGATGCGGGCGTCGTTGATCGGCTCTGCGGCAGTGTCGGCCGGCCCTGGCACGGGTGCACCTGCTTGTGGTGGCTGTGAATGCCAAAGGATAGCAGAACGGATCGGTTTCAAGGCCGCATCAGTGCCGTCAGCCGGCCAGAATGCGGCGGTACAGGTCGAGGTGGAGCTTGGAGATGTTCGCGGGCGAATAGGTCGCGGCGTACTGACGGGCCTGCTCACAGAGGACGTTGCGACGATCGCGATCGGTGAGCAGCCGTTCGATCTGCCGGGCGCAGTCGCAGGGATCTTCACTGACAAAAAACGCCAGCGTGTCGGAAACCCGTTGATTGAGCTCCCTGTTCAGCGGGAGATCGGACGCGAGTACCGGAGCACCGCGGGCCAGGGCCTGCACGAGCGAGCCCGAGCCGGTTGTCATGCGGAACGGTGCCAACACGAGGTCGGATTCCTCGTAGACCCGCGAGATCTCGGCGTCGGGCACATATCCCGTCATCTCCACCCGCCCACGCAGCCCAAGCCTTTCAATGGCGTCTTCACAGCGCTTGCCATACCCACGGTGCGCCGGTTGGCCCACCCCTCCGGCCAGTCGGAGCTGCGCAGGGATTCGCAGGTGCCGCATCGCCTCGATGGCGATGTCCTGACCCTTCCCCGGGGAGAAGTATCCAAACACCGTGATCACGGGGGTCGGCCCGGCTTCACGCCGTCGCCGAGTTCCTTCGATGGCGGGAACCAGGTGAGGAATCTCGGCAATGACGGGAAAGCCATCCGCCTGAAGGTTCGCTCGCTGCAGTCCGGAGTGGACGATCACGGCGTCGAACGTTCCCAGGGTTCCCATTCCCCAGTGGTGCCTCAGTGGCTGCAACGCAAATCGATTCGCCAGATGGTGGAAAGGAGTTCGCCAGTCTCGGGTGGTCGTGTCAAATCTGTAGTCATTCATGACGGAATGAGCCGTGGCGACGATGCGCGTGGTAGCGGGAACGGCCTGTCTCAGGTGCCGCATCCAACGCGGGAAATGGTCCCGAACGGGATTGAGCCCGCCGAACAGTCCGTATTCATGCTGCACATGCACCAGGTCGGGCGCGAGATCCCTGGCCACGGAGATCGCCTCGTCGCTCTTGCCGGTGCGGGTCTGCACGAGCCGAAGCGGCACGAAATCGCCAGCCGCATCCGCGGCCGAGGCAATGGCGGGCCAGAGCATGTGGGAGTAGGACGCAATCCCTCCCTGCGATTCCGCGGTGATCCACAGCAGGCGACGGGGCGGAGCTGGAGTGGCGGTCATGAATACCGGGATTGGATGATCGCGCGGCCGCGATTGAGCAGTCTGTCAAGCGGCGTCCGCCAGGAGTTTTCGTAGTGATGGATGCCGTAGGAGCCGTGCGCGACGGCGTCGCGCCTGCGATGATCCGCGATCCGCGCCGTGGGAGCGGACGCATAGAGGGTTTTGGGCGGAAGGACGACCACATCACCATGGCTTTGCAGGCGGCTCTCGGCTCGTTCGTCGAGCACTGCGATCGCCATACGAATCACATGGGGGGTGTGCCGTTCCAGGATCCGGCGGGGGCGATAGGCCCGCACCATGCCATGCATCACATCGAGCCAGAGCGGATGGCCCGGAGGCGAGGCCATCAGGGCGTTGATGATGTAATCGTGGCCCCGTAAGCCTAGGCCGACGCCGCTGTGTTCCCGGCCGACGATTGCCCGCGGCGTGTCGAGCAGGGCGTCCAGCGGTCGGATCGCCTCGTAGTCGAGATCGGCGTAGATGCCACCATGGCGGTGAAGATACGCCAGTCGCACCAGATCGATCCGAAGAATGTTCGGTGTTGCCTGCTGAAAGTAGCCAAGAAACTCCGGGTAATGCTCGGCAATCAGGGCCGCGTTGGCCGAGTCGTCCCAGAGACGGTATTCCCAATCGGGGTGATGATGCCGCCATGAATCCTGGAAGCCGCGCAGGTGCTGCGGAATGTCGGCAGACTTCCAGGTTTGGTGGATGATCTTGGGAATCATGGAGCGGAGAGAGGTGAGCCCTTAGGATGACGCAAGTGATCGGACCGGCGACAGCCGGAGCAGCCAGTACATGCATCAGCACGTCGAGCCCGATGCAAACCCTCCTTGCAATCCTCTACTCGCCACATCGGATCCACGCCGCAGGGTTCACAAAGCGGCTAAGCCGTCTCAACAAGATACCAAGGGCTCTTCGTGCGAGGGCAAGGAATGAGAAGGCACGCAGTCGCCCCGGCTGGAATCCCTCGAAAAGACTGGCGTTAAAAACGCACGGGTAGCCCGCAAAGAGCTCCGGGTGATCACGCCAGACTATTGCCCACGTGTTGACTTCCCAGGCGAGACGCCCACCCTCGATCAGCCTCGCCGCTGCCTGTTCCACCAACAATGCGAATCGATCTGCTAGCTGACGCGGCACGATCAACACGCCACCGACAGCGTGCCAGGCCGGGGAGTCGAGGCTTACCGGCATGATCGGCGGTCCCCACATGGACGCCACCGTGATGACGTCCCGTCGGGCGTACGGCAGCCGGGAGTAAAACGCTGCCACCTCCTGCGGTCCGACGCAGGGGACATGCATACAACCAAAGTCAATCCACACCACGAGATCGGCTTCGGTGTGCCCAAAGGCATCGGCTATCCACCGGCTTTTCTGATGCACAAGGATCAGATAGTCGAGCGTGTCCTTGGCTGCGTTGGCTCGTGCCGGCAGCCTGATTCCCTTCGGCACTCGTCCTGCCAACCAGCAATCGCTGAAGCGGGTAGGGATCACGATAGTCTGCGGTGGAGCGTCGACGGTGAGTGATTCGTCGAGATAGAGGACTGTCGGCAAGCCGAGTTGGAGTAGCTGTTCGCCAAGGGCGACGTACTCAGCCGCGGATCGCACCTGACTGCCAATATCGATGAACCCAGTCACGATCGTCGGAGCATGAGGGGGGAACAACTGCGATACCGCATCAGACATAACAGGTTCCATCGCCCGGCCTCCGGAAGCGAGCACCCCGTTTCCCGGTGATTCAATACGTGGACAAAAGATAGCAGACGGATGGGAGACGAAGCCGCTCCGACCGTCAGCGGGCCGGAATATCGCGATACATGTCGAGGAGGAGGCGTGCGATGTTCGGCGGCGCATAGGCCGCGGCCGGCGGAAGAGACGGCCTGCCGAGAAGCGCGCGGCGTGGGCGGGAGGATCGTCACATCGTCATGGCTGCGGAGGCGGTTCTTGGCGTGGTCGTCCAGCGTTGGATACAATCGTCTCCAACGTGGTCATCGTCTACGACCGTCTCTCCCGCGCCGATAGCCGCCATGTCCCATTCAGGTTCCACGTCATCCTGTACCAGACGGCACAGGCCTTGGTTGGACGGAGGGCTGCGGGGGATACTTCGTCGTCTCGTTTCGCAGAGCAGTCTTTTCAACCGGATCCCCGTGCCGCAGACCGATCAATCACAGGAGTCTTTCTGGAGAGAGGTGGAGCAGGATATCTGCCACTGTCTCGTCCAGGCAGGCGATACCGCGGTCGATGTCGGCGCGAATGCTGGCGCCTACCTGCATCCGCTGCTCGATGCCGGGTGCCGGTGTATTGCATTTGAATGCAACCCACGGCTGCGCAAACGTTTGGAAGCAAAGTACCAGGGGAACGATCGCGTGATCGTGCGGGGTGAAGCCCTGTCGAGCCAGGCGGGTGTTGTGTCCCTGCGGATTCCTATGCGTTGGTGGTCGGAGTCGGATGGTGGCTCGACGATCGAACCTGCCAACCGCGTGGCGATCGGTTTCTGGCCAGTCAAGAGCGTCACCGTCCAACGGTGCACGCTCGATTCGGTCATGTACGACCCGGTGTCGCTCATCAAAATTGATGTCGAGGGCCACGAACTGGACGTGTTAAAGGGTGCGACCACGGTTTTGGAAAAGGACCGCCCGGGCCTTCTTGTCGAATGCGAGGAGCGGCACCGCCCCGGCGGGACTACGGAGATATTTCGTTTTTTGGAAAGCCGCGGCTACAGCGGGTTTTTCATCCTCGATGCGCATATTCATCCGATTCGGGATTTCACTCTCGCGCTTCAGGATCCTGCCGAACTTACCAAGGGACTCCCGCGGCGTGAGATGAGGTATGTCAACAACTTCATCTTCTTGCACGAGAGCCGTGATCCACAGACCACGATGTGGCGAATTGAAGAAGTGCTGCAACGGCTTCCCGCGTGACGTGCGTCTGGGACCGGGCGTCATGAGCTTCGGCTCAGCCAGACAGCCCGGCTGTGTCAGACACAATCCGTTCTGCCACGTCACGGCACGAGAAGTGCCCGAGCACCCGACGACGCCCCTCGTCGCCCATCCGCTGCCGGAGTGTGGAATCCTGGATGAGCAGGGAGAGCGCGTCGCCGATCGCCGCCGGATCCGCCCGCACTCCATGCACGACGTGTTCCTGTGCGTTGCGCCACGTGAACGGCGTGCTCGTTGCGACGAATCCCGTGACACCATCCAGGGAGGTCTCTTCTGCCGCGGTCCCGCGGCAGGTGACCACCGGCTTTGCGCAACTCATAGCCTGAACGTGCGGCAGGCCGAAACCCTCGTGCCGCGATGGGGCAGCGTAGATCGCTGTCCAGCGAAACAGATCCCGGATGAAGGTGCGTCGATAGCGGCCCACGATATACACGATTCGCGCGGCAAGTCCGAGGTCCGCGGCGAGTTCCACCTCCTTCGGCACCTGGAGCCTCGAGCCCGGCGTGTTGCTGATCTTGGCGACATGGATCACGTTCGCATGATCGGTGTCGGCCAGTCCGCGGAGAACCTCCTGGAATCCCTTTGAAGTCGCGTCCTCGCCGACGGTCAGCAGTCGCACCCGCGAGGGATTGGCGAGCAGTCGGGCGGTCGCGACGATGTCGTGCAGGGTGCCGTCCACAGGTGCAGCGGCGGGCTGTCGGCCGGACTGCGCCGCCAGCGACGACGTGGCGATCCCACTCCGTTGCCGGATTGCCTCGAGCCGGAGCCGGTTGACGTGGCGTGATCTCCACAGGGGCATGATCCAATTTCGCCAGTCGTCGAGGCGTGCAGTTCCGCTTGGTGACCAGAACCCGGTGTCGACGCCTTCGGGGAGGACCAGCATCTTCCTGGGCTGCACACCGGCCTCCTCGAAGGTGCGTTTGCACCAGGCACTGGTCACGTAGAACCAGTCGAGATCGTTGAGCCGCCGCGCGGCCTCCGCCGTCACCTTGTCGTCGGAGACAATCCAGGGAATGACCGCTGCCCCCTCGCTGCGTGGCTGGTCATAGATCACTGGCAGGCTTCGCCACGAGCCGATGCAGATGCAGACCGATCGTTGCCGGACTGCACGTCGTGCGGCCATCCGGATGAATCGGCCAGTCACCCGACAGGGAATGCCGAGTTCTGCGAGCCCGCGGGCGAGACCGAGCCCTTGGTCGTAGAATGAGGCCGTCCCGTGCGTGAGGATCGTATAGTGCATGGGCAAGGATAGTATGGCAGAACCGTCTCCCATCTGGCGGCCTGCTCTTCCAAGAGCGGTGTGTGGCATTTCGGGCAAAGAAACCGTAGTCAAAGGTACGATCGGTTCCTCCTACACAACACATGATGACCGTCTCGGGTTCTGCAATTCCCCTGTACTCCTGGAACGACCTCCCCAATTTCGGCGACCAGCTCTCGGCCTCTGTGGTCGCCTGGGTTACCGGCCAGCGGGTGGTACGCGTCGCCGCAACGCACCGTGGTAAACTGATCGCGGTCGGCTCGGTGCTCGACCAAGCCTTGGACGGCGACGTGGTCTGGGGCACGGGCGTGCCTCCGATGTGCTACGACGCCTACTACGCAAGGCCGGGGCGACTTGCTTTTCTGAAGCCGCGGCGACGAGTGCCCAGAATCCGTGTACTGGCGGTCCGCGGTCCGTTCACTCGTGACGTCCTGCTGGCCAACTCGGTCGACTGCCCGCCGCTGTTCGGTGATCCCGCCCTGATCCTTCCGCACTTCTTCGACCCGCAGCGGAAGAAACGCCACGCCGTGGCACTCGTGCCGCATCTGGAAGATATCGGCCGCTATCGCGACTGCGGCGTTCCGACGATCGATGTGCGGCAGGATTGGCAGCGGGTGGTGAGCGAGATCGTCGCCTGCGAGCGGATCATCTCGACCTCGTTACACGGGCTGATCGTGGCAGAGGCCTACGGCATCCCCGCTGTCTGGCTGCGTGAGACGTGCAGTCACGGGTTTGTGAAGTTTGTCGACTACTACCTCGGCACCGGTCGTGCGATCGATCCCCGCTACACCCTGGCCGACGCACTTGCCTGCGAGGCGGCCCCGCCGCCGCCGTTCGACTGCGGCCGTTTGATCGCCTCGCTTCGCGATGCGCCGGCGTTGCCCTCCGTGTAATCCGGGTCGCTTGCGCTCAGGGCTTGTATGCACGCACCTATAGAAGCCCTCGGCGTAAGCCGGGGGATCGGCCGCGTGGCGTTGCCGATACAAAAGCACATACCAAAAGGAGATTACCAGCCGATGACCCTGCGACTCTGTCCGGGTAGAAGCCGGCGAATGACGACGGCAATCCCGTAGGAGAGCGTCGTCACGACGAGGATCCAGAACGCCCAGGCGATACTTCCGGGGAGACGACCGCCCAGTGAGCGGAGCCATTCCTGCGCCGTGAGCCGCGTGAAGATCTCGATCACCGGAGCATGGAGGAAAAAAAGCGCAAAACTGGCGGTGGCCAGTGTTTTCAAGAAGGGCTGGTTGAGCCGCTCCACCCGCGAGAAGAGTGAATACAAAAAGAGACATGCCAGCATTTTCTGAGGCAGATTCAAGTCCATTCCACCCCACGCAAGCGCGGGCTTGTGCATGTTTCCATAGTCCGGGAAGCTCGCCACCTGCATGACCGACAATCCGAGGAGGGCGATGCCCAGCAACCATTCCCTGCCCGCCAGTTGTCGGAGCACTCTCTCCCGGTCGATCGAGACGTTGATGCCCAGCAGGTAGAAGGGCGTGAAGTAGACGACGGACTGCAGCACCGAGAGATTGTTCACTGGCCGATGCACGAGCATCGCCACCAGGATGGCCGCCCCCATGATTGCCAGTCGCGAAGGCAGAGCGAGCCGCGTGGAGCGGAGAAACACGGGTGCGAGCAGAAACATCATGAGGATGAACGGAACGTACCAGTAGCCATTGAGAAAAAATCCTGTCGAGAGGCTCGCGACGATCTGGCCTACGAAAAAGCCCAACTTCTCGATGATGCACGCGAGAGCCGGTGTCCCGTCGCTCGGCATTCGCTGGAGGGCCCTGACGGCGAGGTAGGTCACCGGAATCGCCGACATGACGAGATACGGAAGCAGGACGTACTCGGCTTTCTGAAGGAGGAAGCGACGGTACGAGAACCCCCGGGCAAGAAGATAATGAAACAGGAACCCCGAGATGAAAACAAACAGGGATGTTCCGCCGATGACGAGGTTCACCATCACCTTTTCCGGAAACGTATCGACGTGCAGGTGCGAAAGGCCAACGACATGCCCGGCGATGACCAGCAGAATCGAGAGTCCGCGAAACGAGTCGATCGCGGCGAGGTGCGGCAGTTTTGCGCCGACGGGTTTCAGGATGGTATCAACCATCGCTACCGCATGGGGATGGCTGACGCATGGCCGCTGACGCACTGCCACGCACCATCCTTGAGCACCCAGACGTTGGTGAACCGAGACTTTCGCTCGAATGGCTTGCCTTCCTTGTCGCGGCCGGCCTCTTTGTAGTCGCCGATATCGACGGCCACCGTGCCGGCACCATACACCCGCACGTCGATCGAACTGGCCTCGGAGACTGTGTGCTGCTCGCCGCCCGTCTTGAGCGTGGCGATCCCCTCCGCCTTCGTAAAGCGGTGGCCCGACGGCTCGACGTAGACGAACTCCGGTGCCCAGATCCGCTCGAGGATCGAGGTGTCATTCTTCAGGTATGCGGCTGACCACTGCGTGGAGAGATCCTTGATGCCCGCCTCGATAGCCGCTTCCTGGGCGGGGGTGACGGCCGCAGCCGACTGGGCGAGGGCCACGCTGCCGCTGGCAGAGGCGATCGAGATCGACAGAAGGCCGCGGGCGATGATCTGCGAATACACCATGGTGGTCGACTCCAATAGGCAGGAAACATGAGGAAGGAAACGTGGACTGGAGGCATGGTAGCAGAATAAAGCTGCGTTCCGGCGGTGTGCGGGGGGGCCTACGCGCAACCGGTGAGCACGGGCTCTATCAACTCCCGGACAAGTTGAAAACTTGCCGCCACGGTGGAACGGACACGTTGGAACCTTGCCGCCACGGGGGAACGGACACGTCGAAAACGTGCCGCCACGGGGGACTGGTTCACGTGTCGTTATGCACCGATCGCGGTCACTGCGCCGCCAGAAACGCTACGGTTTTTTTCTGGATCGCCTCGAGGGTTTCGTCCACGCCCTGCTTCCCGGTCGTCATTCTGCCGAGTTCGGCAGCGTTGACCTCCGAGGCGAGTGTCACCCAGGCAGGCAGGTGGGGCGATGTGCCCATGCGGTTTTCGATCGCCCGCCGCGTCACGTTGAAGTGGCGGGTCGTTCCCCGCACCGTCCGCTGCTTCGCCAGCACGCGAGGGTCGGTGTAGTTGCTGCGGCGAATGGGCGTGTCGGCGCCGTCGGCGTTGGCCCGTGCCGTCACGTCGGCGCTCGTCGCCCACTGCATGAAGACCCAGGCCGCGTCGGTATTGGGGGCATGTTTACTCAGCGCAAGGCATGACCCTCCCTGCCGGCTGATCCCAGGGGTTTCGTGGAAGCCGCACTGGTCGGGAGTCAGCTTCGCATCCTCCAGCGGACAATCGGCCGCCTCAACCAGGCCGACGACCCGGCTTGTGTCGGGATCGTCGCAGGCGGGGAAGAACTCGCTCCAGGAAATGACGATCCCGGCCCGGCCTTGTGTGAAGGCGGTGGCTTCTCCTTCCCAGTCCCACTCGCGGACGTCTGGGCTCATGTGCTTGCCCAACTCCAGCATGTAGCGGAGCCCCTTCGCGTTGCCCTCCGTGACGTAATCGGGGTGATTCTCGGCATTGAAGTGGTGGCCGCCGTGTGCCCACATCCAGGCCGAGGCATCGCACTGCAGGGAGAAGTGGCCGGTCTTCCACTGGCCGGCGGTGCCATGGATGCCCTGGCCGCGTTTGGCCTCATCGATCACCCGGACCGTTTCGAGATACTGGCCCATGGTCTTCGGCACCGCCAGCCTGAGTTCATCGAGGATGTCCTTGCGGTACATCATGATGAAGATCGGGATGTCGAACGGCACGCCGATGATCCGGCCGCCGTGGCTCGCGGTTCCTTCCACCAACTGCGGGAGGAAGTCGCCGAAGTCGTAGCCGGGATAAGCCAACTCCTTGCGGTCGAGCAGTTCCTCGACACCGATGCTTTCGTTGGCGAAGCGGGCCAGCCAGGCCTGGTCCCAGTAGAAGATGTCGTGGTGCCCCTTGGTGCCGTCGGCGCCGGCGATCGTGTCCTGCACGGTTTTTGCCAGCACCTGGTCGAGCGGCACCATCGGCCAGTCGACCTTGATGCCGGTCAGCGGCGTGAACTCCTCGCGGATCATCCTGCCGATCGACAGACCCGGTGGCGTGTTCTCCGAGACGACCTTGATCCGGGTTCCCTGGAAACGTTTTCCTGCGTCGACGAGGAACTGCCGCTGCTCGTTCGTCATGCCGCTTTCGGTGATCGACGGTTCCGCGGCATGGAGCCGCGATCGGGCCGGGGAGTGGCCGGCGAGATATCTCGCCGAGGCGAAGCCGAAGCCTGCGCTGGCGGCGGCGCGCAGAAACGCCCGGCGGCCAATGCCCCCCAGCCGCAGCTTCTCGGCCATGGCCGCCACGAAGAGTCGCTGCTGGCGATCAAGCTCGTTCATCGGTTCGCTCCCTCGTTCGGCGGAGATAGGCGTGCTCGCGACTGGCCGAAGCATGGGCTCTGGCCCCAGACGCGTCAACTGAACCACCCGGATGAGAAAAGAGCCGGATGAGAAAAGAGCTGCGTCCCCGTTTATCTCGCTACAATTCCGCGATGCTCTGGGTTGCTTGGAAAATGCTGATCGGAAACCGGGCAAAGTACCTCGGCATCGTATTCGGGGTGATGTTTGCGGCGCTTCTGATTGCGCAGCAGTCGTCGATCTTCTGCGGCCTGATGTCGCTCACCATCAGCCAGATTCGCGACGTCGAGGGGCCGGACATCTGGGTGATGGACAGCAATGTCCAGTTTGTCGACGACGTCAAGCCGCTGGCCGACACCGAGCTCTTTCGGGTCAAGGGAGTGTCGGGCGTCGCCTGGGCAGTGCGGTTTTACAAGGGGATCGCCCGAGCCCGTCTCCAGGAGGGCTCCTACGAACAGATGATCCTGCTCGGTCTCGACGACGCCACGCTCGTGGGGGCGCCGGAGGGCGTGTTCATGGGTTCGATGGCCGACCTTCGCGCGCCCGATGCCGTGATCATAGACGAGGCCGGCTACCGGCGGATCTGGCCCGGCGAGGCCTTGCGGCTGGGCCGGGTCTTTGAGATGAACGACCGCCGGGCTGTGCTCGTCGGCATCACCAGGGCCAGTCGCACGTTCCAGAGCTTTCCAATCGTCTACACCCGCTACAGTCAGGCGGTTCTCTTCGCGCCGCCCGAACGGAAGGTGCTCTCATTTGTCTTGGCGGAAGCCGAGCCGGGCGTGCCGGCCGAACAGGTCTGCCTGCGGATCGAGGCGGAGACCGGGCTGCAGGCGTTGACCAAGCAACAGTTCATCAGGAAGACGATTCGCTACTACCTGGCCAAGACTGGCATCCCGGTCAACTTCGCGATCACGGTCTTGCTCGGGTTCAT
>JBIIFB010000247.1:0-4109 GCA_044237545.1 Pirellulales bacterium | reverse complement strand
GTTGAGCGGAACACCACGATCCCAACAGAACGAAAGCAAGTATTTATGCCCACGGATGCGAGCGCGGCAAACGTCGCTGTTCGCATCTACGAGGGCGACAACCCGATGGCGGCGGATAACGATCTCATCGGCGCGTTCGTTTGTAAGCAATCCGCAGCGGAAGACGTTGAGCCTTGGGTAGAGGTGAAGATCGACATCGACGTGGATGGTCGGATCACGGCACACATCGGCTCCCCAGATTCGCCACGAGTGACTCACACATTTCCATACATTGAGAAGCTCGTGGGAGACCTTGGCTCGCTGCGGAGCGATGATTGGGACGATGACGACTTGGACGAGTAAGACAACGCACGTATTGAAAAGATAGCCTTGCCGCCATCAGGAACACTGGGCAGAACGACCGAGAGAGCATATTCAGCGGGACAGCCCCATGACACCACCCGACAAAGACATGAGCCTCAGCGACGAGGCAACATTCGCAGGCCGCCCAAGGCCCCGGCGAGCTGACGTAAGCCTCGGCAACGAACGGACGCTCGGCGACGGGCTGGCGGGGCAGGACACCGTCATTGACGACATTGAGGTCATCGATCTCGCCGCCCGCTACCGGATCGAAGGCGAACTCGGCCAAGGTGGTATGGGCGCGGTGCTCCTCGCCACCGACACGCGACTCGACCGCAAGGTGGCGATCAAGCGGATCCTCGGCGAGGCGGCCGGGAACAGGATGGCCGTACAGCGGTTCCTCACAGAAGCCAAGTCGATCGCGGCCTTGAATCATCCCAATATCGTCCAGATCTACGACTACGGCCGCGCCAAGGATGGCCCGTTTCTGGTCATGGAGTTTGTCGACGGCGGCAGCCTGCTCGACCGCTGCCGTGACGGGGCGATGCCACTGGAAGAGGCGGTCGACCTCGCCTGCCAGCTCTGCGACGGACTTGCGAAGGCGCATGATCTCGGCATCATCCACCGCGACATCAAGCCGGCGAATGTCCTGCTCACTAAGGACGGCACCCCGAAGCTCACGGACTTCGGCCTCGCGAAAGCACAGGCCGGCGACTGACCTGCCCCCCTTAAACGGCACCGCTTCCAGAGAGAGAATCTGGGGGTGGAGCAAACCAAGGGAGGCAACAAATGCCACGCGGAAAGAAGGAACGGGCTGAGCAGATTATCCCCAAGCTTCGAGAGGTCGAGGTCGAGGTGGGTAGGGGTAATACGGGTCACACTTGAGCCTCGCGCGCCTCGGCCATATTCCCCATATTGCGCCATCTGCCGTCTGATGGCATGATTCGGCCTCCAACCAAGGAGGCCCCATGGACATCACCGAACGGAGTCGCGGCGATCGGCGCAGGCTCGCTCACTTGATCGAAAAGGAATCAGACGCGATACAGCGGGATCGGCTTCGAAGTGTGTTGTTCGCATTGCAGGGGCGGGAGACGCTTGAAATCGCCGGCACCGTAGGCCGCAGTCGAGCCTTCGTTCAGCGGTGGGCGTACGCGTATCGTGACGGCGGTATCGAGGCGGTGCGTGGACGCACGGCACCAGGTCGCATCCGACGGCTGACGCCCGAGCAAGAGGCTCGCCTCGTCGAGCGAGTGAAGGTTGGCGCCACACCACGAGACGGCGTCGCTTCGCTTCGTGGACGGCAGATCCAGGGGATTCTCGATCGCGAGTTCGGCAAGGCCTTCTCGCTCACTGGGATCTACAAGCTGCTGAAGCGTCACGGGTTCGTATGCCTCGATCCTCGGCCCAGACATCCCCGGCAGGATCCGGCCGCAGCCAAGGCTTTCAAGCGTCGCGCCCCCTTTTTGTGAATCGCGTGCGGGCCTCCCGCCCCCGCACGCGAGTTCGTATCTGGTTCCAGGACGAAGCGCGGTTCGGCCAGCAGGGAACGCTGACCGCCGTGTGGGCGATCAAAGGATCACGACCGACCGTCGTTCGTCAACACGGGCGAAAGTCGATATGGGTGTTCGCGGCCGTCGAACCGGCGACAGGCTGGTCGATAGCCATTCCGTACCGTGAAGTGAACACCGAGACAACGCAGGCGTTCCTCGACGCGGCAGCGAGAAGGCTCCGCCGCCGCGAGCACGCCGTGATGATCCTCGACGGAGCTGGCTGGCACCGCTCACACAAGCTGCGATGGCCTCGGCGGATCACCCCGCTGTTCCTTCCTCCGTACTCACCAGAACTCAACCCGGTTGAACGGCTGTGGCACTGGTTTCGAGAGCACCACTGGAGCAATCGCACCTACGCTGACGAGCATGCACTCGTCGCTGAGGCCATCCGGAGTCACCGCACACTCTGCCGGAAGGAGATCCGGTCAATCTGCCGCACCAGCTGGGTCACGCCTGAGGATCAAGTGTGATCCGTATTAGTAGCGTACCGGCTGGACTGGAATCGACCGGGCCGGTGGCATTCCACTGGTGTTGGAGAAGGGCCACCAGTTGCCGTTGGCCGTCTGCTGCTGGGGCCCGGCGGGCATTTGCGGCATGGCCTGCTGGAACTGGTTGTTGACCTGCTGCTGCGCGTTCTGCATCCCCTGTTGAACCTGATTGTTCAAGCCCTGCTGGTATTGGTTCGCCGTGTTCTGCAGCTGGTTGTTGAGTTGCTGCTGCTGGGCGGTCAGCGACTGCTGCACCTGGTTGGCGTATTGCTGCGGCTGGGCCTGCAGTTGGTTGGCATATTGCTGCGCCTGGTTGGTAAGGCTCTGCTGATACTGGTTGGCCTGACTGGTCAACTGCGAGCCGTACTGCTGCATGTTGGGGGCCTGCATGGCGGGCGGGGCCGTCGCATTGCCCGACTGAGCCCAGCTCCATGTATTCGATGCGGGAGCCGCCGGCTGCGCGACGCTCTGCCAACTCGTGGCCGGCCCGGGCATCGGTTGCGTGCCGGGTGCGGCGGGATAGGCAACGGCCTGCGGGGCCGCGGAGTAGCTCCCGTAGCTGGCCGGTTGTCCGATCATGCCTGTGGCGGGTGGGGCGACGGTGCTGCCGTAGACCGGTGCCGCCGTCTGTGGTGGGGTCTGGCAGCCGGCGAGGCCGAGCAACGCCACGGCAGCGAGGGCGGCCGTGGCGAGGCAGAGATACGATCCGTGGTCGCCCAGTCGGGGAATGCCAACCCGAAAGCCGGTGTCAGACCGGGGCCGAGAAGACTCGGGGCGGCAGCGGGAAAATTGCGACACGGCTCATACTCCGCGGGATGGCGGTTCAAAAACAGGCGTTGGGCCTGAACAGGCAGAACACGCTGGGCATGGCTCTTGTGCGATGCACACTCTGTGGTCTGGAAATGCCTGAATGCGGGGGGAGGATAGCGGGTGGCCCGTATGAATCCAGACCAGTTCTGGGAATCCATCCATGACAATCCCGAATATCATGCCAATCATGAAAAGTCCGGCCGATTCCCCCGCTGCGAGTGAAGCCGCCGCTGCCGGTGGGGCTATGGACGTGTTTGTGGAGGCCCTGCGGCGGGAGGCGGTTCGGATCGGTTTTTCCAGGCTGGGGATTGCCCCGGCCGTGCCGCCCCGGCGGCAGGACCTCGTCCGCCGCTGGCTCGACCGGGGGTTTGCGGGCGTGATGCAGTCCTGGTTCGAACGGCAGGAGTCGCTGCGGTCCGATCCGGCCTCGCTCCTCTCAGGCGTCAGGAGCGTGATCATGCTTGCCACGGACCATGCGGTCGGGGCGACCACCGACGCCACGGATGCCGGCCTGGCAGGGGAGGGGAGGGGCCGCGTGGCCCGCTATGCGTGGGGCGATGATTACCACGATCTGCTCCGCGGCCGCGTGAACACGCTCGGGGCCTGGGTGGAGTCACAGCTGCCGGGCTGCCGCACCCGTGGCGTCGTCGATTCGGCGCCGCTGGCCGAGAGGGAATTCGCCTGGCTGGCCGGACTCGGCTGGTTCGGAAAAAACACGATGTTGATCGATCCCCGCGCGGGAAGCTTCTTTTTTCTGACGGCGTTGCTGACCGATCTGGAGCTGCCCGCCGACATCCCGATCGAGGTCGACCACTGTGGTACCTGCACGGCCTGTCTCGATGCCTGTCCAACCGGTGCCATCGTCGAACCTCGCGTGCTCGATGCCAACCGCTGCATCAGTGCGCTCACGATCGAAGACCAC
>JBIIFB010000107.1:0-12941 GCA_044237545.1 Pirellulales bacterium | reverse complement strand
CGCGTGTGAATACGGCGCGATCCAGTGGCTGACCGACTTCTTCAAGAGCCCGCTCGGTGTCGATGAGCAGGACTGCGCGAGGCAGTTCGATAGGCTCACCGCATGGACGACGCGGCATGCGATCCCACATCGCGACCCGCGAGCGACTATCCGTTTTCGCCATCGATGGACGACAGCCGAATCAAAAATTTTCGAAATATTTTCCGGATTTCTATTGACAGTTTTCACTGTCATCCTTCACAACACCATTCGCAGCGCGGAGAAGCGTTGTCGGACAACACCTCAAAACGTTGCCAGGCACACTTCGACGCGACGCAAAACGTCGACTGTTCCCTCTACGAGAGCACCCGGGGGAATGGTCGTGTACATGTGCGGGTGCTCAACGCAAGGAGCCATCACCATGGCGAAGAAGAAGAAGAAGGCTGCCAAGAAGGTTGCCAAGACGACGAAGAAGAAGGGCCACGGCTGAGCAGGTGGTTGATTGAGTCCCAAAGGGATTTCCTCAGGGATTTTCCGGGGGGCTTTTTCAACCGGGCGAAGCATCTGTTTCGCCACCCCGCTCCCGTTCCTTTTCCGCGTTCAGACGAGAAAGGCCGGCCCGGGCCCTTGGGCGCCCGGGCCGGCCTGATTTTTTGGATGTACGATAGAGGCATGCGGCTGCAGCCCCCCACCATCACAACCGGCGTTGATCCTGACCGCGCGACAACCTCGCCCGCCCCTGCCGTGCGTGGCGGGTTTTTGCTGGCGACCTGCCAGGGCGGATCTGAGGCGAGCCTCTGCCTCCGGCAGGCAGCCCTGCTGCCGGAAATCTCGAAGGCGGCCTGGCGGCGGGGCATGGTGACGTTCCGGTTGGGCGACTTCGATCCACCCGACGACTTTTTCCCAGACCTTATCTATGCACGGTCGCTGATCCGCTCGCTCGGTCAGGTGTCGGGGGCGTCCGATTCCGAACGCATCGCGGCGGTCCGAACACTCGTCGCGCATGACTCGTGGGACACCATCCATGTCTGGCACCGCGACCGCCGGCTTGAGGTCCAGACGAATCCGACGGTCGATGCCCAGGCAATCCGCGGACTTCTGCTGGCGGAGTACGGCAAGCCGGCAACGCTTCCCCAGGCGGCAGATCCAGGCGACCTCGTGCTCGACTGCTTGATCGACGCAGCCGATCGCTGGTGGGTGGGCTGGCACAGGGCCGCCACACCCGCGAGTTGTCAGCCGGGCGGTATGCACCCCACCACGCTGCCGGAAGACAAGGTGTCGCGGGCATGGCTGAAGCTCGACGAGGCGATCACGACCTTTGGCGTGCCACTGCGGCAGGGGCAGCGGGCCGTCGAGCTAGGTGCCTCTCCGGGGGGCGCCTGCCAGCGGCTCCTCGAAGCTGGTCTTGAGGTCGTCGGTATCGACCCGGCACTCGTGGAAGACCGGGTAGCCGCCCATCCGCAATTCACGCAGTGGCGGATGCGGGCCCGTGACGTGAAGGTCAAGGAGTTTCGCGGCTTCGACTGGATCGTCGCCGACATGAACATTGATCCGCGGAGCACGCTTGAGTCGCTCGGCAGAATTGTCTCGGCCGTCGGCGTGAAGCCCACGGGCATCATCGCCACGCTCAAGCTCCCCGACTGGTCGCGGGCCGCTGAGCTGCCAGGATGGCTCGATCAATTCCGGGCATGGGGCTTCGAGCCGCGGGCTCGGCAGCTCTCCACCGGCGGCCGTGAGGTCTGCGTGGTGGCACTGCGGTCTCGCCGGCGGTGAAGGGCGTTATCCGCCCCGCCAGACATCAGCCGGATGGGTGAGGCTGCCCGAACTGACATGCACTCGTCCCGTGGCTGTGTCGAGCACGAGCGTACCGTCGGCCGCGATGCCCCGGCAGATGCCTGTCAGCTGTTCGTCACCCCGGTACACAACGACGGGATGGCCGGCGAGGCCGCAACGCAACGAATAGCGGCCCACAAACGCCTCCGGATCGGCGGTGGTCGCCGCGAGTAGCCGGAAGAGCCGTGGGAGAAACTCTTCGAGGAGTCGTTCCCTCGGCAGCAGGCTGCCGGTCAGATCGGGCAGCGTGATGATCTTCCTGTCGAGCGGCGGAGGTGCGTCCCTGCAGGAGCCGCTGGTATTCACACCGATGCCGAAGATGGCCCGGCCACCGGGCGTCGTCTCGACCAGGATGCCGGCCAGTTTCCGGCCCTCGACTTCGACATCGTTGGGCCAGCGGACCAGCGGCTCGACTGTGGGAGTAACTACCGCCAACGATTCGGCCAGCGCCACGCCGCAGGCCAGGGACCACACGGCCGGCGGCGACGCCAGAGGCAGATCCGGAGCGGCGACCACCACGCTCACCGCGAGGCTGCCGGGTGCCTGCCACCAGCGGGCCCCACGCTGACCGCGGCCGAGCGTCTGCACATCGGCGACCACGGCGGCCGGCAGCAGGCAGCCCGGATCGAGCGCGAGTTCCCGCGCCCGTTCCATCGTCGTGCTGAGCGTCGCGTGGTGTTCAAACGTGGCCAGACCGGCCCGGCCCACGACCGCAGCCGGGTCGATCGGGTCAGGCTGGGACGGCGGCGATGGTTCGGAGGACGGCATACCTTATAGAAGAAGGTGTTCCGGCAGTTCGGGCAAGCATGGCACTCTGGTGGTGGGTGGCGGACGTCTGGCGGGCCGCTCGGGCTTGACCCTCCTGCTTCGGGCGCGGTACCCCCACATGCTCCATGCTGCAGCATGGTGGTGTTTTCCGTCCAGCGGCAGAGCCCGCATGGAGTGCCCGTCGACTGTGCGTTCCCGGCTTCTCCTCTTTTTGATGCTGTTGACGACTGGCACGTTCGCCGCGTGCTGGGGTCGGCCTGCCGCTGCGCAGACCGTCTCACTGCCGCCGCCGGCGGCCTCCTCACTCGACCGGATCGCGCAGGCGTCGCCCTACGGCACACCGATGGCGCCGCCCCCGGCGTGGGATCCGTATGCACCGCAGGCAGGACAGGTGTTTCCCGCGCCCGCCTCTGGGCTCCCGACGCCATCCACCTGGGCTCCCTCGGCAATCGGTGGTCAGCCAGGCTACCCCGGCTATTCGACCGCCGCCCCGTCGCTGACGCCCACGCAGGGCCCGCCAAACATGAGCGGCTCGCTCTTCCCGCCGGGCTATCCGTCGCAAAACTCATCGTTTCAGCAAACGATGCGGCTCTACCAGGGCGCCCGTGGCAGTTGGGCCTATCTCTTCGGCAACGGGCAGGGAACGAGTGTCGGGGTCAATGAACTCGACACCACGGCCACGTTCGCCATACCGTTCTTCCACAACTCGCAGGCGAACTTGAACCATGCGCCGCTGCTGATCACGCCCGGCTTTGGCCTGCAGCTGTGGGACGGCCCGCAGACGACCCCCACGATGACAGCCGACCTGCCGCCGAGCACGTATGACGTGTTCGTCGACGCCGCCTGGAACCCGCGGTTCACACCGCTGTTTGGCGCCGAGTTGGGCGTGCGCGTGGGCATCTACACCAACTGGGACGTCTTCGTCTGGGAGAGCTGGCGTCTCATGGGCCGTGCGGTGGGCACGCTGCAACTCACTCCCACCGTGCAGGCCAAGGCGGGCATCGTCTACCTCGACCGCAACCTCGTGAAGCTGCTTCCGGTGCTCGGCTTCACATGGACGCCCGATGCCGACACGCGGTACGACATTCTCTTCCCCACGCCGCGGGTGGCCCGACGGCTCACGACCATGGCCAATCGCAACGTCTGGGGCTATGTCGCCGGCGAGTACGGCGGCGGGGCGTGGACCTTCCGTCGCGACACATACAACCCCAACGGCGACAGCATCTCCCCCTTCGACTACAACGACATCCGCGTCACGGCCGGTATGGAGTTCGTGCCGGTGGCGGGCCACGGCCTCACCGGCAACATGGAAGTGGGCTACGTCTTCGAACGACAGCTCTTCTTCGTCGACGGCCCGCCACAGGGGCAGTATCAGGACTTGGATAGCACGCTCATGCTCCGCGTCGGTCTGGCCTATTAGGCTTGTTCAAAGACATGCCAAACCACGGCCACACCGTTTCAATGTGCCGAATCCGCGTCGCAAGTCACCGGACCCAACCGTGGGTATGTTTCTGGCTACTGGTCGCCGCCGCGGGCGTCGCCAGAGCTGATGACACGGCTGACAGCGTCATCACGCTGCTGCCGACGGTCGACGAGGAGGCGCTGAAAGAAATACAGCCGCAGCGGGATCAAACCATCTTCGACCGTATCCGGCTGGCGGCGCTCGGCGACCCGCAGGACCTCACCGAGCCGCTCCTGCCCGACGACGTGGCGCCGCCGGGCCAGCCCCGGCAGGAGTTCGAGCCGCCAGCGGGCCGAAAGCTGCCTCCCGGGGCCAAGCCGGGCGCGTTGCAACAGTTGATCTTCACGGCCACGGAACTGCCCAGGCTCGGCTCCGACGGCCTCGGCCTCACCACCCTCGACACGAGTCTCACGATCGGCCTTCCGGCGCCAACGGTCGACTCCCCGCTTCTCGTCACCCCAGGCTTCGGTACGACGTTCATCGACGAGGCGACCGGGCCGACCGATCCGGGGCTGCCGTCGCAGCTCTACGAATCGTGGCTGCAGGCCCGCTGGCTGCGGAAGATCGGCGATCAGTTCGGCGTCGATCTGGCCGTGGCACCAGGCTGGTACAGCGACTTCGCGAACGACACCCCGCAGGCGCTCCGCGTCACGGGGCATGGCTTCGGGGCGTGGGAATACTCCAAAAACCTGCGGGTCGTAGCGGGCGTGATCTATCTCGACCGCTACGACGTCAACATCCTGCCCGCGGGAGGCCTGCTCTGGACACCTGCCGACGACAAGCGGTTCGAGCTGATCTTCCCACGGCCGCGGCTGGCGTGGCGGGTGGCCGAAAGCGAGCGTGCGGCACAGTGGGTCTATCTGGCGGGCGAGTTCGGCGGCAACCAGTGGGCCGTCCGCCGCGACAGCGGCGTGAACGACGTGGTCGTCTACCACGACTACCGCATGCTGGCGGGCTGGGAGCGCCGGCCTGCCGATCTCGGCGTCAGCTGGCGATTGGAAACCGGCTGGGTGTTCGGCCGCCTCGTCGAGTATTACATCACCGATACCGCCGATTACCGCCCCAGCGACACCTTCCTGGTCCGCGCGGGCATCTGGTATTAGCGGCACGCTGAAGAGAGCTGCGTTCCCCTTTTCTTCCCTTTTGCTTTTCCGGTAACGCGGGTTGTAACGGTTCAACCTCACGTGTCGGGCAATCTGGTTGCTCCGGCTGCGACTCCTGTAACTGCCGGCATAGACCGCTGCCGACAGAGTGTGAGCGGGCTTTGTGGCCCCCCAAGGAGGCTTCGATGCGCAAGATGGCGTGCGGTCTGGTCGCGATGCTGACGGTGCTCCTGGTGGCGGAGGCCGCTTCGGCGCGGCCCTTCGACCGGGTCTGGGAAAAGCGGCGGGCTGAACTCTATGCCCGGCTCTCCCGGGATGTGTCCCTCCGCGTGCATTCGCGTGTCAGTGCCACGAAGGCAGAACTCCAGGACTCCCTCGACAACAAGTTCGCCGAGGAGGCCGCCAAGCTGCAGGCCCAACTGGCGACCGGGTCGCAGGAACTCGACGACCGCGTCGGCAAGGAGATTCAGGGTCTGCACCAGTCATTCGCCACCGAGTCGAAGGCTTTGCGTGAGCGGTTTGACCTGCAACTGCAGGAGCTCAAGAAAAAGATTGAAGTGGAGCTCACCGAAACGGGCAGGAAGGCCACGGAGCAGGCCGTTGCGGAATCGCGAAAGACGGCGGAGCGACTCGATACGGAATCAAAGAAGGTAGCAGAGCGGGTCGATGCCGAATCGAAGAAGGCCGTGGAGAGGGTCGATGCCGCATCGAAGAAAGCCGTGGAGAGGGTCGACGCGACGACCAGAAACATCGAGGAGCAGACGGCGGCCGAACTGAAGAAGCTCGAACAGCGGTCGGTGGCAGAACTCGAGAGGGTGATGGCTGCGGCCGAGAAGAAGTTCGACGTCGAAGTCGTGAAGCTCAAGGCCGGTCTCGACGCGCAGGTGGCTGACATTGCCAAGCGGCTGCAGGAGCAGCAAGACGCGGCCAACAAGCAAGACGCGGCCAACAAGCAAGACGCGAACGTGAAGCAAGCAGAGACGGAGTGACCTCGCCGGGGCTTTTTTGACCGCGAGTTTTTCTCCTTGCGGAATCCGTATCGGTGGCTCCTGTGGCCGCGAGTTTGTAACTTGCGGAATCCGTATCAGGGCAACGGACACGTTGAAAACTTGCCGCCACGGGATGAGACCGGCATCTCCCGTTCTTGTGGCCGCGAGTTTGTAACTTGCGGAATCCGTATCAGGGCAACGGACACGTTAAAAACTTGCCGCCACGGGACGAGGGTCGCGTATCGCGACGCGCACGAGAGCGGTTCCTGACAGCTATACTTTCGCCGCCAGCCAGCATGGCAGTTCTCCCGGACGACATGCAACCATGCACGTGAACCGCATCCGATCACTGCTCGCCGCCATTGCCATCGCGGCCACCATCGTGCTCCCGGCCCATGCGCGGCCCCCCAACGTGATCGTCATCCTCGCCGACGACGCGGGCTACGGCGACTATTCATTCGTCGGCAACACGAATCTCTCGACGCCAGCGGTCGACTCGCTCGCTCGGGATGGGGCGATGCTCTCTCAGTTTTTCGTGCAGCCGGTCTGCTCGCCAACCCGGGCCGAACTGCTCACCGGCCGCTACGCCCCCCGCAGCGGCGTCCGCGGCGTCTCGCTCGGCCAGGAGCGGATGGATCCCACCGAACGCACGCTGGCCAACGTCTTCCACGATGCCGGCCACGCCACCGACTGCTTCGGCAAGTGGCATAACGGCACGCAGTGGCCCTACCACCCACAGGCCCGCGGCTTCGACACCTTCTACGGTTTCACCGAAGGCCACTGGAACAGCTACCACGATGCACCCATGGAGCACAACGGCCGGTTCGTCCGTGGCACGGGTTTCATTGTCGACGACATCACCAGCCAGGCACTCGATTTCGTCAGGCATTCGCAGGCGGCTGGCCGACCCTTTTTCTGCTACCTCGCGCTGAATACACCACACTCGCCGATGGATGTGCCTGATGACGAGTGGAGCCGCTTCCGCGAAAAACCGATCGGCCTCCGCGGGCCCGAGGGCGACGGCGAGGATCTACCGTTCACCCGCGCCGCATTAGCCATGATGGAAAACCTCGACACAAACGTCGGCCGCGTGCTCGCCACGCTCAACTCACTCGGCATCGCCGACGACACGATCGTCGTGTTCTTCTCCGACAACGGCCCCAACAGCAGCCGCTGGTGCGGCGGCCTGCGGGGCCGCAAGGGCAGCACCGACGACGGCGGCGTGCGGAGCGTCTGCTGCGTCCGTTGGCCGGGGCGAATCAGGCCCGGCACACGCATCCCACAACTCGCAGCCGCGATCGATCTCTTGCCGACGCTCGCAGCCCTGGCTGGTGTCGCACTCGGCCCGACACACCCGCTCGACGGCCTCGATCTCGCGCCGCTCCTGCTCGGCACGGCCGAGTCTGAAGCCGTGGCGAAGCAGACCGCCGCCCGCACGATAGTCGCGAGCTTCGGCGGCAAGGTGAGCGTCCGCAGCCAGACGCACCGTCTCGACGCGGAGGGCAGGCTCTATCATATGGACGCCGATCCCGGCCAAACCCGTGACCTCGCCGCCGCAGAACCCGAGGAGGCCGTGCGGCTCGGGGCCATCGCTGCCGCTTGGCGGCGTGACGTACTCAATGCGGTGCCGCCGCCACAAGAGGAACGGTTTCCGGTGGGCTCTCCCGGTGCACCCCATACGGAACTCCCAGCACGCGACGGCCTGCCGCACGGTGGCGTCGCCCGCAGTTCGAAAGCTCCCAACTGCTCGTATTTTACGAACTGGAAAACGACCGACGACTCGATCACGTGGACGGTCGACGTGCTCACGGCGGGCAGCTACGACGCCCTACTCTGGTACACCTGCCCCGAGGCCGATGCGGGCTCGACGATAACGCTCGCCTGCGGCCCCGCATCGACGCAGGCCACGATACAGCCCGGCTGGGATCCGCCGCTGGATACCAACCACGACCGCGTGCCCCGCAAGGGAGAGGGCTTCGACAAGGAGTTCCGGCCGCTCGCGCTCGGCCAGATCGAACTCGCCGCAGGACCCACCACACTCACGCTGCGGGCCACGGCCATTCCGGGCAGCAGCGTCGCCGACGTCCGGCGGCTCGTCCTCGTGCCGAGCAAGCGATAGCGTCCGCACGTGTCAGTGTCCGCAGGCTGCAGCATCCGCAGTCTGTTGGTCACGTCCGGTCGCGAGACGCGTCCACGACGACGAGGTCGTAGACATAGCGGCCACGGGCATTGCGGCCGCGGATGAGCCGGAAGCCACAGCTGAACACCGTGGACGGATGCCCGCCGTCTGCTCCGACCGCCACCGGCACAAACCCGTTCTCACCGCGGTGGTGAATGACGAACTCAAGCTCCGGGCCGCGGGCGTCGATGAGCCAGAACTCCGTCACCCCGGCAGCAAAGTAGGCGGGGGGCAGCCGACGACGGTCTTTGCCGACCGACGCATCGCTGACGATCTCGACCACCAGTTCCGGCCCCCCTTCGAGCTCGACAAAACGGCCGGCCTCACCTCCGGCTTTCGGTGTGAGCCTGACCCTGTCGGTGTCGATCGCGGCATCCGACACAGCGACCACATCGGGCTCCGCCGACACATCTCCCGCGATCGATGAAATCCTCGTCTCGCCGGTGAAGAGGTTGTAGCCTTTGCGCTGCGCAAGCGGCCACAGCGACGCGACGATCGCAGTCTTGAGCGTACCGTGCGTGAACAGGTCTTCCGGTGACATATCCACCTCGATCTGCGAGCCAACCCAGTCGATACGCCCCCGCTTGGGAAATGATTCGGAGAGTGCCCAGTGGCGAAAGGCTGTGAGCGTCGCCACGTTGCCCGGGATTTCGACCTGGTCTTCGACAAGCACCGTGGCCATGGGATCGCCCTCACAGAGAAGGACAGAGAAAGAAGGACAGAGAAAGAAGGACAGAGGGAGAGAACGACAGGGGAGTGATTTGGACGCCTGTATAGCATCTTAGCAGCCGGACGGCAATCGAACAAACCAGCTCTATCGAGCAGACGAGGCCTCGACACACGCCCGTTTTCGGCCATGCCGTAGAGAGTCATGATGCGTATAGTGTCATGATGAAAACAGCGGTGATGAACGCGGTGTTCGTTGCCGCGAACGAGACGGAACCTAGCATCGAGTCCCGAATGGAGTCCGGCATGAAGTCCAGAGAGACCCACGCCCGCAAGGAATACGAGCAGGCTGCGCTTGACGAAGCCACCTGCAACCGCGACCCGATCAGGCAGTTCGCGACGTGGTACGACGCGGCCGTGGCAGCCGGAGTCCTCGAACCCGAGGCGATGACGCTCTCCACGGCCACCCCTGACGGCCGCCCCTCGGCCCGCATCGTGCTGCTGCGGGGCTTCGACGACCACGGCTTCTGCTTTTACACCAACTACGACAGCCGCAAGGGCCGGGAACTGGCAGATAATCCTTACGCCGCGCTGACCTTCCACTGGGCCATTCTCGAGCGGCAGGTACGGATCGAGGGCCGCGTGGAGCGGACGACCGCGGCCGAGAGCGACACCTATTTTCACAGCCGGCCAAGCACGTCACGGATCGGGGCCTGGGGCTCGCCTCAGAGCGCGGTCATCCCCGACCGCGACACACTCGAAAAACTCTTCGCCCGCTTCCGCACGGAGCACCCCGACGACGCGGCGATCCCGAGGCCGGTCCACTGGGGTGGCTTTCGACTCATCCCTGAGCGGATCGAGTTCTGGCAGGGTCGCCCGAGCCGGCTCCACGACCGGCTCCGCTTCCAACGCGACGCCGCCGGCAGTTGGATGATAGAACGTCTCGCCCCGTGAAGCCTTGGAAAAGCCGCTCTTCCTCAAACTGAAAAACTGTATGTCAGACACACCACTCGAACTCTCCGCCGCCGAAGCCAAACGACTCCTCTGGGAGTCACACCCGGGCGAGATGCTCCTACTCGATTGTCGTACGCCCGAAGAGCATGCGACGGCGAAGATCGCCGGGGCCCTGCTCGTGCCGATGCAGGAACTGCCCGAACGCATCGGCGAACTGGAGGCCTGGCGGACGAAGCCGATCGTTGTCCATTGCCACCACGGCGTCCGCAGCCTGCGGGTCACGCACTGGCTCCGCGAACGGGGCTTTGCCGCCGTTTCGAGCATGCAGGGCGGCATCGATGCCTGGAGCACGCAGGTCGATCCGAGCGTGCCGCAGTATTGACCTTCGGCCCAGCTTCGACCGCTTTCACGCTCTTTTGGCAGGGCGACGGCATGAGAGCGACTACCCTCGAAAGAGAGGGGGAAGTGCTGGCGGCAGGGGCCATGCCTCACGGCAGGCGGCTGACGAGTCGGCGTAACGAGTCGGCGCGGGCGACTTCGCGGCCATCCACAAGCACGCGAAGGCCGGAGCCGCGGCCGTAGTGCTCCCCCGATTCGTCCCAGACGACGGTCAGGAGCCGGCCCTGATAGGCGATGCGATCCATCGCGAACCATGTCCAGTCGTGCGGCGGCGCTGGATCCACCTCGACCGTGGTATCGGGATGGAGCTTCAGGCCGATGATCTCGGTGATGACCGCATCGCAGGATCGTGGGCCGTCCGCGGCCGCCTTGGGCGACGAGATCGCGTCCAGGCCACTGATCTGAAGGTCGCGGAGCCACCGGACTTCCTTGAGCGGGTCGCCGAATGCCGGTGGCAGCTTCTCGATGACCACACCTGCGTCGGTATGCCGGATGTACCTGCGGAGCGTCCACCAGCGGCGGTAGTAGTCGTGCTCGAACTCAGGATCGGGGCACTCGAACCACGGCACGTTGGCCCGCAGAAAATCGGTGGCCTCCGAGTCAGGAATCGACAGCTCCTCGGTCGAGGTGTCGGCGGCGTTGAGCGTCCGCATGGCGGCCTGCAGCCGGATGGGCCAGACGAGGGGCTCCGGCGCGTCGGCCTGTTCGCGGAGATTTGCTTCGCGGGCGACGAGGACATTCCGCAGGTAGTCAACGGCTGTGTTGAACCGTTCCAACGGCTCCGGCCCCATGTCGAGCACGATCGGCCGCAGCCGCTCGACCGCTGCGTCGAGCTGGGGTAGCAGGTTCTCTTCCGCGGTGAAAAGCGGCAGGAGCTCCCGTACCCGCTCGCGATACCGCCGCCGCCAGGCTGGGTTCTCAAACACCGCCATCGCCACGAGGGCCGCAGGGGGCTCGTATATCCGTGCCTCCGCATCCCCAAGAATCTGATCCATGCCATGCGGCACAAACCGGGCCCGACCACCAGCGTCCGGATCCATATAAACGCGGTAGTTGTTCCGCATCGAGCAGTAGCCGTCCCAGTGCCCCGTCATCGCTTCGACGGCGGCAAACGTCAGAAAGCCCTCCACGTCGAGCCGGGCCTCGATCGCCTGCCAGCGGGTTGCTTCGTCGAGCGTGAGACAGGCAGTTACCAACTCTGCCAGATCGGCCCCCGGATCGCCGTGATCTCCCTCGTCTCGCTCCAGTCCGTCGTCGATGTCCTGCAGCAGACCTCCGTCGTACAGATTGCCATCCGATTGCGGGAACGACCTGCGCAGAAAGTCCTTGTCGAACGATTCCTTGAGCACGTAGAGCCGCACATCCCGCCCGTCGATCCAGACGCGAGCGTGCGACACCCGCGGCGCGGGGATGCTGGCGGCCCGTACGATCGCCGACCCAAGGTATTCGCGGAGCAGCGAATCATCCTGCACGGAATTGTTGAGGTGAAACTTGTCGAGGCCGTGAAACCGGCGGCCACGGACATGTTTGTCCATGTTGAGCGTTAGCGCCGGTCGGTCGTCGAGGTCGCGGGTGCTGCCATGCCCGCCCTTGATCTTCACGGCCACCTCGTCGTGGGAGATCTCGCCATTCTCGACGAGCGTGCAGGTGGTCCAGGCCCGCGGGTCGCGCCGGAGCGACTCGGCCGCCTCGTCGGTCAGCCGAATCTCAAGCCGTGCCACCGCTCCCTGCCCGAAGAACGCCGCCGCCGCCTCATCCTGCTCCGCATGATCTGCTGCCGTCACAACACCTGGCAGCGGAACGGCCGCGAGAAGCAGCGTGCAAGCCCGCAGAAACACCCGGCAGCAGCGCTGGCCCGCCAGTCCGTAATCCGTGTTCATGTGTGGCTCGCGATTCGCCGCAGGGTGACTGCCTGAACGCCAGCGATCGCCGTGAGATCGCGAACGAGCCCATGGCTTGGTGTGTCGGGCGGCAGGCGGATGCGGTAGACCATCCGCAGGGACGTGCCCTTCTTCGCGGTGCCGCAGTGAACCGTCTCTGCGGTCGCTCCTTGGAGGGCGAGCACGTCTTGCACGAGTGGCTCGGCGGCCGCATCGACCGCCATGCGAATCGTCAGTTCGAATGGCTGGCCTTCGCGGTTCGATCGATCAGCCGGCCTGTCGCGAAACATCCAGGCAACCGCTCCGGCCGCCACGGTGCCGCAGACTGCGACCAGTGGCTGGCCCGCACCGATCGCCATGCCGACGGCGACCGCGAAGATGACGAACGCCGTGTCTTTGGTGTCTTGGACGACGGTGCGGAACCGGACGATCGACAGGGCACCCACGAGGCTGAAGGCCAGCGCCACGTTCTGGCCGATCACCTGCGTGATCATCGCGATGAGCACGCAGAGCATCACGAGCGTGCCGGGGAACGACGCGGCGACCCGCTCGCCGCCGCGGGTGCCGCGGTAGATCGCCGCCACGACGAGGCCGCACACAATGGCCGCGGTAAGCCGCACCGCGAGCGTCGGAAGCAGCGCTGTCTCGACCGCGAAGGTGTTGAAAATCGATTCAGGCATAAAGTGATTCAGCCGACGAGAAGAGCAAACAGGCAAGGATAGCCCGGTT
>JBIIFB010000246.1:0-4114 GCA_044237545.1 Pirellulales bacterium | reverse complement strand
AGTTGGGAGGCAGGATCCATGGTCGAATGCCGCGCTGGCGGCTCAGCCCTTCAGGTCTTCGGCCCGGTCGATGTCGACGGTGGCGTGGTTGTTGTAGAAATTGAGTGTGATCGCGAGGGCGACCGCCGCTTCGGCGGCGGCGAGCAGGATGACGAACAGCGCGATCACCTGGCCGTCCAGCCCCAACGACGCAGCCCCTTCACCGCGGAGATATGGCGAGGAAAACGCCACGAAGTTCACGTTGGCACCGTTCAGCACCAGTTCGATGCCCATCAGCACTCCCAGGGCATTCCGCTTGAGGGCCATACAGACCACGCCGGACGTGAACAGGATCGCGCCCACGACGAGATAGTGTGCCACCCCCACCGGAGCGGTCAGCAGCCCTGCAAAGAGCGGCACCGCGGGCGACAGTCCAAACGCCAGATGACTCATCGCGGACCTCCCGAAACCAGGGCCGAGGCAGAGGAGCGGGCTGTCTCTCGGCCGGTTGTGTCTCCCGTTGTGGCCCCTGCAGCAGGCGACGCCGGGAAGACGGTGGACACCGCAGAGGCCGCCACGTCGATCGCCCGCGCAGAACGTCGTCGCTTGGCACGGGCCAGGTACGCCGCACCCACGAGCACCACGAGCAGATGGATCGATACGATCTCGAATGGCAAGAGATAGCCGCTTCGCACGGCCGCCGTGGGTGTGCCTGCCGCGGGCGAGTCGACGCGAACGCCGAGCAACGCCATGCCGATCGGCGTGGCCGCGGGCGCCGCCACCGTTGCCACGGCCGGCCGCCGCCATGGCTCCACTCGAAACGCTGCCTGGAGCAGCACCGCCAAAAGCGCCGCGCCGACCATGCCGGCCAGCACCCGGTCGCCCGTCGACGTCTTGATCGCCACGAACGGAGCCTGCGCCGTCAGCATGACGCCGAAAACGAGCAGCACGAGCGTGCCGCCGACATAAATCATCAGTTGCATCGCCCCGACAAACTCGGCACCCGCGAGAAAAAACAGACCTGCGGTCGAAGCCAGCGACAGCACCAGATAGAAGGCCATTCGCACGACGTTATCGGCAAGCACCACAGCGACGGCACACGCACACGCCATGGCAGCAAAGAGCAGGAACAGGACGGAGTGCCAATTGATGGCGGCAATCGGCACGGCCCACGTTACCGCGGCAAGCAGGGCCGGCGACTGCACGCTGGAGGCGAACATGGTCGGCATCATGGCACCACCTTCACGACGGCCTGGGAACCGGATTGGTGTGACACGGCCTGCGTCGGCACCCCTGCCGCCGGCATTCCGCCAAACTGGCCACGGCCGGCGGGCAGGCCGCCCGGCCCCTCCAGCCAGCCCTCGCGAATCTCGCCCGCAGGCCTGGAAATCCCACGGATAACACCCCCGGGAAATGCCAGCTGCCAGAGCATGGCCCCCGCAAACATGGCCGCTGCGATGGGCGTGCAATATTTGAGGCAGGTTGTCATCACCTGATCAATTCGGAGTCGGGGCAGTGTCCACCGCACCCACATCATGAGGAGCACGCCCAGTGTGGCCTTGAGGAGGAGGTTGCCGCACCCGAGCAGGCGGACAAAATAATTGGCTGTGTCGCCTGTACCCTCGCTCAAACCAAGCAGCGTCGCCACCGGGATGGGACCGTTCCAACCCCCGAGGAAAAGCAGGGCTGCCAGCGCGCTGACAAGAAACATCGAGCCGTACTCAGCCATGAAGAAAAAGCTCCAGCGGAGGCCGGAATATTCCGTGTGGAATCCTGCGACCAGTTCGCTCTCTGCTTCGGCCAGGTCGAACGGGGCACGGTTCACGCTGGCCACGGCACACGTTACATAGACCCAGAAGATCACGAAGGTGAACGGGTCGTGAAAGAGATACCAACTCGTCAGCCAACCCGACTGTTTCTCGGCAATGGTCACGAGATCCATGCTGCCTGCGAGCATCACCGGCACAACCACGCACATGCCCAACGGCACCTCGTAGCTGACAACCTGTGCCGCTTCCCGCATCGCACCAAAGAGCGACCACTTCGAGGCCGAGGCATACCCCGCAAGGATCACGCCAAAAACTTCCAGCCCCAGCACGGCGACGACAAAAAACACGCCCACGTTGAGCCGCTGTCCCACGAAGTCGAAGGCGAACGGGAGCGCGATGAAGGCACAAAAGGAAGCACAAAAACTCACGTACGGCGCCAGTTTGAAGAGCATTCCATCCGCCCCCTCAGGCATGAGATCCTCTTTGGCGAGGAGTTTGATGCCATCGGCGAGGGATTGCAGCCAACCGAACCGTCCACCGGTCCGCGTCGGGCCCAGACGGTCCTGAATGCGTGCGGCGATCTTCCGCTCAGCCCAGATGAATACGAGCGCACCCCCCGCGATCACATTCAGGATCAGCGCAGCGGCAACGGAGGCCGTGATCGTCCAGGCCAGCCACTCCGGCAGGCCGATTGTGTTGATCAGAAAATCAGCCATCTCAACCGCATCTCTGGCTGGGTTTCAGGATAAAAAAAGAGGTCGCAAATCGGGATTTTCCCGCTTCGCAGGCCACTTCGTGAAAAATCCCACGAAGTTTGCACCAAGTCGGGCCAATTCACAAGTGCCCGCATGAAAACGGGTGTGGAAACCAAGCAGCCAGCCCCATAGCCAGTCTCGCATCCCGACAAGCGTTGAGACAGCACAGCGGCCACTTTTTATCGGTCGATCTCGCCCATGACGACGTCGAGGCTCCCCACGATGGCCGGTACGTCGGCGATCAGGCAACCGCGGCAGAGTTCGTGGGTCACGGCCAGATTCGAGAACGAGCTCGAGCGGGCCCGCACCCGCCATGGAATCGCCGAACCATCGCTGACGACGTAGAAGCCCATCTGGCCTTTCGGGCACTCGGTCTCGAGATAGGCATCACCCGCCGGAATTTTCTCCGTGAGCTTGAGCGGTTCGCCAAGCGGCCCCTTGCAGGCTGCGTAGCGGTCGATGGCCTGACGCACGAGATCCATCGACTGCACGACCTCCAGCATACGGACAAAGAATCGGTGCCAGCAGTCGCCGAGCACGGCATCGGCCGGAACGGGCGGATACGCGTGATCCCGCGGGTAATGTCCGTTTTTCATCACGGCCACCTCGAAGGCATAGCCGTCGTACATCGCCGTATAGATGCTCTCTCCGTCGCGCCGCATGTCCTGATCGACGCCGCTTCCTCGCAGCACCGGCCCAGAGCAGCCGTATTCAATCGCCAACTCAGGCGACATCACGCCAATGGCCGCCGTCCGCTTCACGAAGATCGCGTTGGTCGTCAGCAGCGAGTGGTATTCCTGGATGACTGGTTCGAACTGGTCGAGGAACGCCTCGCACTTTTTCAGCCAGCCCGCAGGCAGGTCAGCCGTCAGCCCACCCACCGTGATGTAGCTGTACGTCAGCCGGGCACCACAGGCCTCCTCGAAGAGGTCGAGGATTTTCTCCCGCTCGCGAAAGGCATAGAGAAATGGACTGAAGGTGCCGAGATCGAGCCCGTAGGCCCCCATTCCGACGAGGTGGCTGGCGATCCGCCCCATCTCGGCGATCAGGACACGCAGATGCCTAGCCCGCTCACTCACCTGATACTGCATGAGCTTTTCGACGGTCAACGACCAGCCGAGATTCATGTTCATCGCGGCAAGGTAGTCCAGCCGATCGGTATAGGGGATCCACTGCCTGGCGGTGAGATTTTCGCCGATCTTCTCCGCGCAGCGGTGCAGGTAGCCGATGTGGGGCTCCACTTCGGAGACAATCTCACCGTCGGTGCGAAGGACAAGCCGAAGCACGCCATGCGTGCTCGGATGCTGCGGCCCCATGTTGACGAGCATCTCGTCGGTACGGACGTCGAATTCGATGATCCGCGGGTCGTCGTCGATCAGTTGTGCCATGGTGTTCTTTCCAGCGGATAAAACAGTGGTGGAGAGAGACAGTGGTGGAGAGCGTTGCCGAAGGGTGACCGATGCGTCCGCGGCAGTCGCCACGGCCTCACGAGGGGCTAACGGCCGCGGATGCCGTGATATTCGAGGGGTTGTTCATAATCTTTCCGGAGGGGATGTCCCTCCCAGTCTTCCGGGCAGAGGATCCGCCGCAGGTCGGGGTGTCCGGTGAACC
>JBIIFB010000106.1:0-13063 GCA_044237545.1 Pirellulales bacterium | reverse complement strand
CCCCGCGGGAAAAAACCAGCTCGGCCGTCTGCCGCCCGTATCGAGGTCGACCGGTTTGTGAAGGCTGATCCCACCATGCTTCTGGGCAAGACGCCTGCGCATGGGCCTGAATATGGGACGGTGTCGAGCCTTTGCACCTTCGATCAACTCGACAGCCCCCGGTTTCGCCACTGGGCGGCCGCCATCCAGGAGCCCTGGCGTGCCCACCGGAAACTCTGGGAACTGGCCTACATCTGCGAGGCCCTTGAAGAACGGGGCATGCTGCAGCCGGGCCGCAGGGGATTGGGCTTTGCCGTGGGCGCGGAAAAATTACCGGCCTTCTTCGCGGCCCGAGGCTGCCTGATCACGGCGACCGATCTTCCGGTCGAGGACGAACGCAACCAGCAGTGGGCCAAGACCGGACAGTGGGTCGGCAACCTCGCGTCACTCAACCACACGAGCCTTTGCCCAGAGCAGACGTTTCGCGACAACGTCACCTACCGGCCCGTCGATATGAACCAGATTCCGGCCGACCTCACCGGCTTTGACTTCACATGGTCGACGTGCTCCTTCGAGCATTGCGGAAGCATCGACCTCGGGCTCCGGTTCCTCGAGGAGCAGATGCGGTGCCTGAAGCCCGGCGGCGTGGCGGTGCACACGACCGAGTTCAATCTCTCCTCGAACGACGCGACCGTGACGGACGGCGGTTGCGTGATCTTCAGGCTCAAGGATATCGAGCGGATTATTACCCTCCTCCGGGCACGCGGGCACGCCGTGGAGCCCCTCGATCTTGCCACCGGAAACACGGAACTGGACAGGCATATCGACCCGTCGCCGTATACGCAGGATCGGCACCTCCGGCTTGATCTGTTCGGGTATGCATCGACCTCCATCGGTCTGATCATTCGGAAAGGGTCGGCTGGGCCGACGGAGGGGAAGTAGTATGTCAGGCTTTTTCAGTGGGTACGGCAGGACGGGTGCGGCGGCTGGCCCGGGGCCTGTCGTCGACGCCCTCTCGGCCGTGCGGCAACGGGTGCAGATGACGGTGTCGTGCCGCGACGCCGACTCGGTGCCGAAGGTGCCAAACGCTGGCCAGGTTGTTGAGATTCCGGACGGGCGGGTGCAGATCATGCACGACGGCACGAAGGTGCTGGCCGGCGGGTACCACGGCGACTGGATGATCGAGGTGATCCGCAGCCTGGCTGGACACCACGAGCCGCAGGAGGAATTGCTCTTTCACCACCTGCTCGGGCATGTCCGCCCGGGCACGCTCGTTGTCGAACTCGGCTGCTTCTGGGCCTACTACACCAACTGGTACCTCGGCGCCGTTCCCGGCTCGCGGGCGGTCTGTGTCGAACCGAATGCCGGTCATCTGGAGGTCGGCCGTCGCAACGTCGCGTTGAACGGCCGCACGGCGAAGTTCATCAACGCCCTTGTGGGAGAAGCGAGCAGGCCAGGTGCGCCGGGGCTTGAGTCTCTCGACATGGATGCCCTGCTTGACCGCATCGATTCATCGCCGGTCGAGATGCTCCACATGGACGTGCAGGGGGCCGAACTGTCCTTCATCCGTTCGATGCCACGGGCCGTCGAGGCGGGACTCGTGCGGTTTGTCGTGGTGTCTACCCACGGCGAGGCCATCAGTGGGTCGGCGACCACGCACGAAGACTGCATCCGGGAACTGGAGGCCTGTGGCGGCACCATTCTCGCCGAGCATGACGTAGCTGAATCGTACAGCGGCGACGGACTCATCGTCGCCTGTTTTCAGTCGCAGGACCGTGGCATCCGCCTGCCGGAAGTGAGTCGGAATGATCCCAGGCAGGCGGCCGCGGAGACGGTTGTGCCTTCAGGACGAACCGACGACGCGACCTGGCCGACGTGGCTACGTCGGCTGGGCTTCGGACGCGCCGCCTGACTGGTTTGCGTCACGGCTTCGGGGTGACCAGCAGGCCGGTGGCAGTGTTCAGGATTTTGCGGACGTTGCCGGTCCAGGCCGTAAAGCAGACGCCCGAGCCGGCACAGTTGCCGAGTGCCCGCACGCCAACCTGGTTGTACTGCACGACATTGCCGAGCGCCGAGTTGTTGGCGACGCCGAAGAGGAAGTTGCGGGCATTGATGAGCAGGGCGCCGTTTTGGCTGGCGGTGAGCGTGTTCTTGTAGAATCCGCTTCCCGTCAGGATGCCGGCCGCCCAGAGCCCGTTGCCCCGCGCTGCGGTCAGCGTGTTGCCGAAGCCTGCCGTCGAGCCCCCGACGGTCAGGCCGGTCGCATTCTCGAGGACCATGGCGTTGCCGCCGAAAGCACTTGCGGAGAAGATATTGCCCGCGACCGTCGCGTTCGTCAGAGGTCCGGCCGCATAGATTCCATGGACAGTGGACGCAACGTAGTTGCCCGCGCCGTTGCCAACTGTGCTGGCGGCTCCGCCCACGAAAAAGGGCAGGGCAGCCGATGACGCGCTGGCGTTGATCAGTTGAATGCCCGTCGTCTGACCGGTGATGGCATTGCCTGCAATCGTGGTGCCCGTCACGTTGCCCACAGCCCGCACGCCGGTGGAGCCGCCTGCGATGGTATTGCCACCGCCGGCAGCCGCACTGCCAATCGATATGCCAAGGGCGTCGATCAACGATACACCCACAGGATTGCCGGTCAGCGCATTGCCCTGGAACATGGTGCCGGTGAGATCGCCTGTCGCGAACAGGCCGGTTTCTGCATTGCCGTCGATCGTGTTTTTGAAGGCAGTCGCAACGCCACCGATGTTGAGGTTTTGGGCCCCGGCGAGGGAGATGCCGATCCGGTTGGCTCGGAGCGTGTTGCCTAGCACGGCAGTCCCCGAGTAATCCCCCTTGGACGCAGCCAACCCGCTGGCGGCGTTGCCTGTGATGGTATTGGCCAGCGTCGACGTGGAACCTCCCAGTTGGAGGCCCGTGATCTTCTCGCCGAAGGTTGCCAGGAAATTGACACCATTGCGACCGTTCGAAGAGATCGTGTTGCCCCGAATAAAGGTGCTTGAATAGACGCCGGCGTTGACGAGCACTCCGTCGAGGCTGTTTTGGGTGATGGTGTTAACGGCCGTGTTCGATCCGGCGTTGTCTCCCCCCAGCAGCAGCCCGGAGAAGGCGTCGCCACCGGCGCGGACGTTAAGTGACACGCCGTTTTGGTTGTAACGGATCGTGTTTCCCTGCACGGCTGTGTTGGTGTAGGTGCCACCGAAAATGCCGACCCCGTCAGCCTCGTTGGACTCGATCGTGTTACCCGCACCGGCGGTCGTGCCGCCCACGGTGAGCCCTTGCAGCGTCTGGCCTGATGCGAACAGAGAAACACCATAGCCGCCATTGGAAGCGATCGAGTTTCCGCTGACGACGGTGTTGGTGAACGTGCCCGGCCGGACTTCCACGCCATTGTCCTGATTGAAGCTGATGGTGTTGGCAGCACCCGAGGCGGTTCCGCCGATCGTGAGGCCCGTGAGCACGCCTCCCCCGCTCCCCAGCAGGATGCCGTCACCGTAGTTTGCGGAAATGGTGTTTGCCTGGACGAACGTGCTCGCGAAGCTGCCTTGCTGGAAAAAGAATCCAGTCTGGTTGTACTGAACCGTGTTGCCGGCACCCGAGCCACCCAGCGTGAGGCCGGTCACGCCGCCTGTCGCGAGGACGCCGTTCTGCGAGTTGAGTGAGATCGTGTTGCCGGCGATGGTCGTGCCGGTGAGGGCGCCCCCGACCAGTTCGATGCCATTGGTGTTGTTTGTCAGTGTTAGGCCGCTGACCGTGCTGCCCGTCGAGCCTCCAAGGAATTTCAGGCCGCTGTCGAAATTACTGAGGGTCAGCTTCAGGCCGCTGATCACTAGGCTATTCACACCAGGGCCGATCGTGAGGCCGTCGGCGTTCTGGATCGAGGCTCCATCGAGCGTGATGGCCGAGGTGCTGCCGCCGAAGGAAAATATTGTGCCGGCAGGATTGGTGAGGGGGGGCAGTGCCGTCAACAGCGTGATCGTGCCGACGGCAAGATCCTGAAACGTGATCGTGTTGGCGACCGCCTTCGAGTTGACGGTGGTGATGGCCTCACGCAGGGAGCCGGTCCCGGCGTCATTCGTGTTGGTCACGGTGACCGCCAACGCGAGCCGGGCCTCGAGTTGCTCGAAACGGCTGGATCCGTTCCGGCGGCGCGGACGGGGCGATCTGCCGCGAATGCCACCGGCTAAGGGCTTCGTAGAATGCTTGGGATTCAAAGGAACGCGAAACAATCCCAGGGTTTGCAACAACGAAACGTTCATAGACGGTGTTTCCGGGAGAGAGTGTGCTGGTGCGGCGATGCTGGAGCGTCCGCCAGAGAGATGGCACCCTAGCGGGGGACGCATCAGGCGGAGGCAAGAGTTTACGGCCGCACAGAACCCAGGCAAGCATCCAGTCGGCTGCCGGGCGAAAAAAAGGCCGGCTGCGGAAGACAGTGGCGGCCGGGCCGGAGCCATTTTTGAGGGGTGGCTCGCTGAGCCCGGCCAATCAGGCGTGGTGTGTGTTCACCCGGAACTGCTCAGGCTGCCGCCTGAAGGGGCTGTCTGCCCCGCAGCATGAGGTGGACGCCCTCCTCGTAGTACCACCGAAAGTGCCGGCGGACGTCTCCCATGAGCGGCCCGATCTCATCCACATACGGCTGGATGTCGCGACCGCCCTTCGAGCGGTTGAGCGAAGGGAGTGGCCGGGCGTGGCCAAGACCGTGATCATCGCAAAATGACTGAAGCGCCGGCTGGAGCGACTCGAAGTCGAGGAGCGTCGTGTTGTGCCAGAGCGGCCCGCCGACGTCGAAGAACTGCTCATAGGTGGCGATCTTGCCGCCGATGACTGCGGCCGCGACAAAATCCCGGAAGGTATGGTGCCGCGTGCAACCGATGAAGGCGTCGGTCGTCTCCGCGAGGCTTGGCTCGCGTTTCCAGAACTCAAACAGCGACACGAGCATCTCGAAGGGATCCCGCATCACGCCGACGATCCGCAGGGATTCGTGCAACGGACGGCAGCGATCAGCCAGCCCTGGCGACAATAGCGTGAGGGTGCGGCGAGTGAAGCGTCTGAGCCGCCGTTCAACCGTGTGTGGTCGCAGCCGTCTCAGGCTCGCCGCTACGGGATAGTGGGGGTTTTCCGGCAACAGCAGCGCAGCATCCGGGCAGGTCTCGATGAACCAGTGTTGGAGCGACGTGCCGGCGGTTTTCGGATAGTGGGCAAATCCGATCTCAAATGTGCGGCTGATCAGCATGGCAAGTCTCCACAATCGCCGTATCCCGAAACCCGCCCACTCCCTGGGGGTGGGGGGCCTGGAACCTTCCAATCAAAACAGATTCTCCATATGGAATCGACAGCTTTATCCGCAGAACTTGAATAATCGTCACAGGCTGTCGCGTCCCGGTCTGGTGAAGGGGCCTCGTGAATGGGTCTGGGCGATCGGGCTTGCTCGATCGGGCTTAGCTCGCAACCTGCCTGCCGACGCAGTCTGCCCAGACACCCGCCGGCCTGGCGGCTCTTCCGTCGACCCTGCGGTTGGCGTTCAGTTTGCCTGCTACGCGGGCCGATGAGCATGCTGACAGGAATCCGTTCGGGAGGCCTCGAGCCCTTCTGTTCCATCACGGCACCCGGGTGGCACCGCACCATGTTCACCAACCGTATTGACGCACATCCACTGCACCGGACGAACCGGCCCCGCGTGGTGCTCGATCTCGAAAAACTCCGTCACGCCAATTGCGGGCTGGGTCGGTTTTGCAGGCACCTCGCCCAGGGCATCCTGGCGTTGGTGGAGCGGCCGTTCGAGCCGGTCTTTTTCTTGCCGCAGCGACTTCCTGCTGAGACGGTCCGGCACCTCCGGGCAGAGGGCGTCGAGCAGATCGAGGTGAGCCCCTGGCGGAAGGAGTCGTTCGCCGGTCTCTACCGCCCGCTGCTGGCCCCGTTCCGTAGCCGCCATCGCTACGACCTCTGGCACGTCACGAATCAGACGAGTAAGTACCTGCCCCTCGATCCTGCGGTGCCCGTGGTGCTCACGATCCACGACCTCAATTTCCTGCATGACGACCGGCATCGCAGCCGTCCCCATGCCGTCACCCGCAAGCTGGCTGATGTGCAGCGGAAGGTCGATCGGGCGGCCGCTATCGTCACCGACTCGCAGTACGTGGCCGATGACGTTGCCACATACCTCCGGCTCGGCGGCAAGCCGGTGCATGTCGTGCCACCGGGCCTGTCAGCTCCGCCCCCGGCCACTGTGAAAGCCCCGGCCTGGGCACCCCAGAGCCGCTTCCTGTTGTCGATCGGCAACTGCCTACCACACAAGAATTTTCAGGCGCTCTTCGGGCTGATCGGAGAACTCCCAGACCACACGCTCGTGATCGCCGGGAAACGGGAGACCCCCTATGGTGAGCAGCTGGTCCGTGAACTCTCGGCGCGGAAACTTGCCCACCGTGTGATCCTGACCGGGCAGGTGTCCGACGGCGATCGGCAGTGGCTCTACGAGCATTGCGAGGCGTTCGTCTTTCCGTCTCTGACGGAGGGCTTTGGTTTCCCTGTGCTCGAGGCGATGCAGTGCGGGAAGCCGGTGTTCATGTCCCGCCGCACGAGCCTCCCGGAACTTGGTGGAACGCTCGGGTTCTACTGGGACTCGTTCGGTGCCGAGCACATGACGGCGGTGTTTCATGCGGGGATGGCGGCTGTGGCGGCCATGCCGTCCTTTGCGGCCGCAGCCCGGGCCCGGGCCGCGGAATTCTCCTGGGAAAACGCCGCCCGCGGATATCTGCGGGTCTACCGATCCATTCTGGATCCGGCCGCGACTCTGGATCCGGCCGCGATCTGACTGTCGTTCCCAGAGGCCCCAACTTCTCTTCCGACCACTCCCTGGGACTGCTATGAACCAGTCGCTCACGGCGAGCATGAGCCCCTTCACGAGCATGACAGGCATGACAGGCATGACAAGCATGACAAGCATCAGCACCATGACACAGCGTGCGCCAGTCGCCGGACGCAAGGCCCTGATCTGCGGGATGGGCGGTCAGGACGGCAGCTACCTAGCGGCCCATCTTCTCGAACTAGGCTATACGGTCGTCGGCACCAGCCGCGATGCCCAGGCAAGCCGCTTCGAGGGGCTCACGCGGCTGGGCATCCGCGACCGCGTGACAGTCGAGTCGATGTCGCTCGTCGATTTCCGCTCCACGATGCAGGTGCTCACCCGCACGCAACCCGATGAGGTCTACAACCTCGCCGGTCAGACCTCCGTGGGCCTCTCCTTTAATCAGCCCGTTGAAACCTTCGAGAGCATCGTCATCGGCACGGTGAATCTGCTCGAGGCGATCCGGATGATCGGCAGGCCGATTCGCCTCTACAATGCGGGCAGCTCGGAGATGTTCGGCAACACTGGTGACGAGCCGGCCGGAGAGGCGACCGTGCTCAGGCCCTGCAGCCCCTACGGTATCGCCAAGGCGACGTCGTTCTGGCAGATCGCTCAGTATCGGCAGGCCTACACCATAGAAGCCTGCACTGGCATTCTCTTCAATCATGAAAGCCCGCTGCGGCCTGAGCGGTTCGTGACGCAGAAGATTGTGGCGGGTGCCTGCCGGGTGGCCACGGGCGAGCAAAACGTGCTCTGTCTCGGCGACCTCTCGGTCCGCCGTGACTGGGGCTGGGCGCCAGAGTATGTCGTTGCCATGCATCGCATGCTGCAACTCGACACGCTCGAGGATTTCGTGATCGCCACCGGCCAGACGACGAGCCTCGAGGATTTCGTCAGGGAAGTGTTCGCCAGCCTCGGCCTCGACTGGCGGCAGCACGTTGTCCGTGACCCTGCGCTCACGCGTCCCAGTGAAATCCTCTCTGGTCACGCCGACACCTCGCATGCCACGGCGACGCTCGGATGGACGGCGCGATCGCGCATGAAAGATGTCGCACGGATGATGGTGGAGGCGCGGCTCGCCTCACAGGCCCCGTCGCTCCGCCGCGCCGCGTAACGAGCAGCCTCGAGGTGACGGTGGCGAGTGAGCTGGTGAACGGGGCATCGTCAACTCCCGGACAAGTTACAAACTTGCCGCCACAGGGAGAAAAGAGACTCTCTCTCGTGGCCGCGAGTTTTCAACTTGCGGAATCCGTAATTGGAGACACGGACAAGTTGAAAACTTGCCGCCACGTTCAAGCAAAGACGAGCCGGGATCGGCTGAAGCTCGAAAAAGCGTTGGAATTTCGCCCTGTCAGGGTCAGCACCGCCACGACGCCCCACGGCGAAAGTCCCCGCGAAGGAGACTTCTGCCGGCCCGGCGGTGGGATACGAGCTGGTGAACTGGGCTCCGTCAACTCCCGGACAAGTTGAAAACGTGCCGCCATGATAAAGCAAAGACGAGGCGGGTCGGCCCGGCGTCAGGCTGTCCGGCGGCGATATCGCCATGTCTGCAGAGCGACTGCGATTGCCAAGCCGCCGCAGACGATCGGAAAGGCAGGGCCGATTCGGCTGGCGAGCGGTCGGGCGTCGAGGAGCGGCACCTCTGCAACGAGCACGTCCTGCGTGTGCAGCGGCAGTCGCTCGGAGATCGTGCCCAGGGGCGAGACCACGCAGGTCTCGCCCGTTGCCGCGCACCGCAGCAGGCAGCGGCGGTTTTCCACGGCCCGCATCTGTGAAAGCAGCCGGTGCTGGAGCAGCGTGAGCGTCGCCTTGAAGGACGAGCCGTTGATGAGCGAGACGAGCACGTTGGCCCCATTGTCGACGAGCGACGCCGCGGCGGCGGGCACCATGTCCTCGTAGCAGAGCATGACGCCGAGCCGCGCCTTGTCGCCCAGCAGAAGCACGTTGGCATCTGGCCCCACGTCGAGGTCGTCATCCATGGGGAAGTAGTGCCGAATCTCCGGCATCCATTCGCAGCCCGGGATGTATTCGCCGAACGGCATCAGGTGCCGCTTGTGGTAGCGGCCGACGATCCGCTCCTCGCTGTCGACCAGGATCGCCGACTGGTAGAGATCGACGGGTTTTTCCGGATAGCCGCGGTAGATCTTGCCGCCGAACAGGAGCGGACAGCCAGGGTCAGACAGTGGCCTCAGGCCCCGCTGCGGCTCGCGTGACTGGGCAAACACCTGTTGCGGATCGGCGAAGGACGGGAGCGAATCCTCGTAGGATCCGCCACTGCATTCCGGCCAGCAGATCAAGTCGAACGCACCGGCGTGCCGCTGGCACGCCTCCCGCGTTGCCTGTTGCAGCGATTCGAGCGCCCCCTCCTGGCTCGGATCGACCTGCATGAGGGCCACGGACAGCTTCGGAGCCGCGGCCATCCGCGCCGACCACGACTGCATCGCCCAGCCACCATATGCCAGATTGGCAACGCAGACCGCGACCGCGGCCAGGCCGATGGGTGTCCACGCTCGGCTACCAATACCGGAAAAGCGGCGGTGGATCGCGTCGGCGGCAAGCACAAGGGCCCCCGCATGCGCATACAGCACGAACGTTGAAGCCTCCGGGCCGAAGAGGTCTACCGACTGGATGAAGACGGGCCAGGCGATCTGGCTGTAGCCAAGTTTCCAGGGGAACACACTCGTGACGAAGGCCTCGGATGCCGTGGCCACGAGCGCAGCTGGCAGCCAGGCATCGCAGCGATCATCGACGGTGCGGGCGACGAACCAGAACGGCAGCGAGAGCCGCATGGCATCCCAGAGAACGATCGGCACCGTGAAGGCAAGACCCATGGCGTAGCTGGTTCCCACGGAATCGGCGAGCACCTCCGGTGACCAGTGAAATGCCGTGGCCAGTGCCAGGGCCGCCGCCACGAGCACGAGAATTTCGCCCCGCCAGCCCCGCAGATGGTGGAGGAAGAACAGGCCGGCCGCCACTCCCAGCCACTCGAAGGCTACAAGACTCTGCCAGAGCCATGGTGCCGCGACCAAACCAGAAATCATCAGGGCCGCGATGGTGTCGATCCACCAGGCAGTGCCCGGACGATCGCCGTGCACGCGATCGCGGGAAGCGTCGGGCTCGGGCGTGAAGTCGATGCCACCGTGTGACGATGGATTGGGGTTCGCGGCGAGGACGTTCATCTATCGGTTGTAATCACGAACAGACGCTCGCACAAACCACTTCATGGGCCATGAACCCAGCCATGAACCCAGCCATGAACCCAGCAGCTACCATGTCGACCGGCTGTCCTCAAAAACGAGCAGGCCGGACATCCCGGCGGGGTTTGAAGCCCCGGCTCAGGGTGTCCGGCCTGTGGTCTCGTTTGTAGCACAGCTTCCTGTCATGCCAGAGAGTCCGGCATGACTGGGAAACGAACTAGAACAGTTTGCCCGGGGGGGCAAAGGTCAACGTGGTCACGGCTCCGTCGGCGGCAGCCTCCAGATACACGACCTGGCTTGCGGGGAAGCTGTAGTCGAGGGTGGCGGGCACGGTCTGTGCCGTGTCCGCTGCCCATGCCTGGCTGGCAACCTTCTTCAACCGAAACTGGGCCACGCCGTTCTGGGAAACGGTCTTGGCACCAGCAGCTCCAGTCGCAGCACCATTCTTCGCATTCACGAGCACCGGCGCGGAGCCGATGTTCTTGATGCGAACACTCTGGTTGTTGCTCTTGGAGCTTCCACTGCTCCTGCCGCCCGCTTGTGCGAAGTCGGCAGAGAACGCCAGGGCGATGACCGCCATGGCGATGGAAAAGCTACGAATCATGGAAAACTTTCTTCGAAGGAAGTCTCTCAAGTCACGACCTCCCGAAACGCTCGGGCTGCCGACCACGGGTTGCCCCGTAATGTTGTGGGCGGGTTGCCCCGCGATGTGTTTGCGTGTGGTGTGATTCGGTCCTGTGAAAGCCCGGCGGTGGAAAACCTGGTCGTTCAGAGCCCGGCAGTCTCTGTCTCGCCGCCGCTTTTCGTGGAGATGGCGATGAGCGCGGGGGCATCGATCCGTTCATTGATGAACGTCACATGGCCGTCGGCGAACAGGCCATAGAGGCCACCGAAGTGCATGCTCCGGAACCCATCCACATCCGGAATGTTGATCACCCGGGAATTGAGCGGAAAACAATTGAAACCACTTGCCCAGCCGCTATCGCCGGAGCGACGCGTGTCGGCCGCACCGGCCTGCTCGCGATCGACGCCTTCGGTGACAAGAAGGGTTTTCGACAAACCGTCCGAGGCCTGGGCGGCCGTGGCGGACTGCCGGGGCTGCTGAGGAGGAATCGTTCCGGGGTCATACCGCGGTGGGATGTAGCGTTCGTCGCCGGTCGCATAGAGCACGCCGGACGACAGGTGACGAAGATCTCGGCCGTTGATGGTCGCAAGGGAATCGCCATCGCGATTGATGTATGCCCCGAGGACACCGCCGTAGTCCTGCTTTCCAGGAAACGCCTTCATTCCACTCGGGCAGGCATACGTGGGAATCGTCATGTCGGCGATGGTCGAGTTCCCGCCGGTATCGTCCCACGCTTTCGTGTAGTCGATGCGATCAGAGACAACAGACTGGTCGAGAAATGGCAGGATGAATGAAGACCAGGCGTGATAACGCTTGCCCAACTGGTCGTTGCCGGGTGGGAAACGCTTTCTCGCTTCTTCGTAATTTGCGATCGCCAGCCCCATCTGCTTGAGATTGTTCGAGCACTGCATTTGGCGGCCGGATTCGCGAACCCGCTGCACGGCCGGCAGCAACAAGCCGATCAGAGTGCCGATGATGGCAAGAACAGCGAGCAGTTCGACGAGAGTGAAACCGCGTACAGGCAAACCGTGCACGGGCAAACGATGCGCACGAAACCGGCGAGGATTTGCAAGGATTTGCATGGTCATTGCTGAAGATACGGGAATCGTTTGAGAAGATTGTCGCATAGTTTTTGGTAATCTGCGCAGGATACGCCGGCTATTTTGGGAGTCAAGAGTTACTGGCCGGGGCGGAAACCAATACTTTTTGCCCGAATTCATCAGGAAAAGCGGTTTGCGATATCAGCCTGTTGTATCTGGCTTTTTGTCTATGGCTTTCCAAGGCTGTTCATGAAAACTGCTGGGTTGAATTCGCCGAAACGGAATGCGCCAGCTGATTTCCTGCGAAATCGACAATGCCTTTGGGCATGAGGGTGATCGTGTGGGTGCCGGGAGCTCGCGGGGTAACCCGCAGTTGGAACGTGTATGTCGTGGGATTCGGCTGCGAAGCGGTTATGCCGCCGACCACCTCCCTGACGGCCGGGCTGCTCAGGGCGAACGTGCCGACGTTCGGAATCGTAAGGCTGATTCGGGACATCAGTTGAGTGGGGGAAAGGGTCACACGCTCCGAGAACGCGATCGTCAACGAGCCCTGTGTGGCGTTGAACGAGATCGTCGCAGTGGGGGGTGTGCGATCGACGGCCATCCACATTGGGGCCGAAGAAATAGTCGCCTTATTCGGTAGAGCAGCAGATGCCGTAAGCACGTGGGGGCCTAGCGAGAGCGGCGAGCGTGGCCGGGCCAGGCTCCAGGCACCGCTGGGAGAGGCCTTAACGGTGCCAATCAGCACGCCATGGGCATTGGAGATCGACACAGTCGATCGGGCAGGCGCCCGACCGATAAACGTCGGCTGCGCCAGCGTTGTAATGCCGTCTTTGAAACCCGTATCGCTCGCCGGCGCCAGCCGGATCGTGACCGGCGACACGGTGAGAGCCATCCGCTGCTCGAGTTGCTCGAGATCGACGACAGTCTTCCGAAGCTTCCTTGCCCTACCACTACCAGAGGATGACCGCATTCTGGCGGGAGCCGACGCGGTAGACCGACCGCCGAACCGACTGAACACGCGGCCGAAGACAGAGGACATGAACGACATGGCTAGGGTGCCCGTTGGTAAAGAGCGACAGATGGAAAGTTGGGTCTGGTGGCAAAGGTTGCCAGCGATTGCGTACGGCCTTCAATCAAGAAGCTGGGCAGGCAGGGTAGGCTAGCAAAACTTAGCTGGGCTCTATTATCGGCCGGGACGAACCCGGGTCAAGCAGCTGGTCTGGCCGCTTGCCGACCGCTGAAAACCGCTCTTTGTGAGCAGGAATCTGCGGGAAAGCTCACCAGACACCCCGTAAAGCGGCCGCAACTGCCGCCGCGATGGCTGCCGCTGGCCAGAGAATCGCCGTCGCTTGGACATAGCATCGCCGTCACT
>JBIIFB010000245.1:0-4170 GCA_044237545.1 Pirellulales bacterium | reverse complement strand
GGCAGCGAGAGGATACCCCGCGCGGCCGGCCCGCCGCCCCGGCCGAGCGAACCGCCCCGGCCGTGGAAGAACGTGAGGCTCACGCCGCGGGCCGCGGCCGCGGCGTGGAGGTTGCTCTGCGCTGTCTGCAGACCGCAACAGGCCGCCAGATAACCGCCGTCCTTGGTGCTGTCGGAATAGCCGACCATCACGATCTGCCGGTCGCCCCGGCCGCTGAGGTGACTCCGGTAGCAGGGCTCGTCGAGGATCGCGGCCAGCGTTTCGTGGGCGTGCGCAAGGTCGTGGATCTTCTCAAACAGCGGCACGATGGCGATGTCGGTGGCCGCGACGGATTCGCCCCGAGCGGCCGCTCGCTCGCGGGCATGCCGCCACAGCCAGAGCACCGCGAGCACGTCGGCGGGGCTGCGGGTGAGACTGATGATCGCGGCGCCCACGCACTCCGGGCCGAAGCGGGCGACCGCCCGGTGGAGCACCTCGAAGAGACGCAGTGTGTCGCCGGCGAGGGGGCCGAGTCTCTTGGGCGACAGGTCGGCGGCAACGGCGGCGGCCTGTCCGTCCGCGGCAGGCATCGAGTGCACGAGCAGGGCCTGCCGCGCGGGCTCGTCGAGCGCGTTGAACGTCGCGGCGTCGGCAACGTGTCCGGCCGCAGCGAGGATCTCCCCCATGATGTCGCCATAGGCCCGGGCATCCTGCCGCACGTCGAGCCGGGTCATGTGGAGACCGAAGGTGCGGACGAGGTCCAGCCACTGGGTGGCGGGTGAATGGTCGGCGAGACCATGATCATGCCTCAGACACTCCACCAGCAGCGTGACATCCGCCTCCAGTTCCCTTCCGGAGGCGTAGGCGGCAGGGGCCACAGGATCGGCGAGGCTGTCGGTCTGCGAACGCTCCAGCCGAAAGCGGATCATGCGGATCCAGCGGCGGTAGGTTTCGTGGGCCGCATGCGGTTCGAGGGCGGCGGCGAGATCGGGCCAGAGAGCCGCGAGCGTGGCGAGCCGTTCGACGAGGAGATCGGCGCCCCGGGCGGCATGCAGTGAGATCGTGAGCCGGTTGTGGAGCCGGGCACACCAGTCGAGGTGCCGCTCGATCGCCGCCGCGCGGAGCCGCAGGAGCGTCCGCTCCGTGACGTCGGCGGTGACAAAAGGATTGCCGTCACGGTCGCCGCCCATCCAGGATCCGAAGGTGAGAAACGGCGGAATCTGAAACGACCCGCCTGGATAGCATGCCGCGAGGCCTTGGCGGAGCGAGGCATACACCTGTGGAATCGCCTCCCAGAGCCGGGGCATGATCGACAGCCCGCGTTCCACCTCGTCGAACACGGTCGGCCGGGTGGGCCGCAGGAATTCCGTCTGCCAGAGCACGTCGAGCTCGCTGTGCAGGTCGCTTTCATGGTTCGACCGCTCGCGGGGCAGCAGGTCGCCGCGGTCGAGTTCTTGCAGGCTGTGCCGCATCCGCCGCAGCTTCGCCCGGATCGAACGCCGCTTGGCCTCGCTGGGGTGGGCCGTGAAGACGAGCTCGATCGAGAGCCGATCGAGCGCCTGCTGAACGTCGGCTGCCGAAAGTCCGAGTGACTTGAGTTCGGCGATGCCGGCGGCGAGGGATTCACCGATCGGCTGCGGCGACCGCTCCCGTTCCCGCTCACGGAGCACGCGAACCCGCTGACGGTCTTCGGCAATGTTGACCAGGTCGAAATAGATGCTGAAGGCACGGGCGACGCACTCTGCCTGGCCGGTGTCGAGCGATTCGATCCGGGCGGCGAGCGACCGTTCGGCGTCGTGGCGGCCCGCACGGCGGTCGCGGGCGAGCGAGCGGACCTCCTCGACCAGCGCGAACGACTCCCGGCCCTCCAGTTCAACGATCACCGACCCGAGCATGTCGCCGAGGAGTCGAACGTCGCGACGCAGCAGGTCGTCGTTGGCCACGGGGAGATGTTTTCTGGTCAGGTGTCGGGGGGCAGGTGCAGGGTTCGGGGGGCAGGGAGGGGGCGGTGCGCAAGAGCGGGAGCGTCCACACCAATCAACACTGTACAAATTGCGACCGCGTGTTTGAAGGATCGCATTCCGGTCGGCCGAAGCTGCAGGGGCCTCGCTGCGGCACGCGATCAGGGGGTGTGCAGCAAATCGTGCGCCGTGCTCCTGCGGTAGGAAATGCTTTTTGTGGGGGATGGTCGGGAACAGCTATCATGCGAGGAAGAGAGGCTTCATGCGAACAGCACGGCACACGTGGGATCGTCCCCAAGGCGCACTGTTGCGGCAGTGGTGCGCAGTTCCTGTGCTGACGGCCGCTTTCGGCCTGATGGCGGGCTACAGCAACGGCCAACCGCCGGAGGCCCCCTCGGTCGGGCTCGCGGCCGCCGACCCGATTCGGGCGATGGAGGCTCGGGCTGAGGCGACCGGGCGGGCCGCATGGGGTCATTGGGGCGATCAGCCGAACAGCTACATCTCCTGGTCCAACCACTCCAACCGACTGATTCCGGTCTATACGTTCGGCATGCTGCTCGACGCCGTGGCGGGTCCGAAGAGCGTCTACCGTGATGCCGCCGCACTGACGGCCCTCTATGGTCGGCTTCCCGACGAGACGCTCAATCCGGAGGCCGACTATTTCGATCAGACGGACATCCATCGCCTCCAAATGATGGCGGCCCAGGCCGGTAAGAAACAGATCGTGCTGGTTGTCTTCGACGGCCTCGACTGGACGATGACTCGGACAGCCGCGATCGCCGCCCGGGGCAGGGTGGCCTACGACTCCGGCCGCGGTACGGGTTTTTCTTTTCAGGACTACCGTGGCGTTGCGACCGACTTCGGCGTCTGCGTGACGAGCCCGGCCAACGACGGCACGACCGTGGATGCCGACGCGCAGGCGGTGAAAAATCCGGGGGGCGAAAGGCCCGGCGGCTACGACTGGCGCCGCGGCGGTGCTCTCCCATGGGCCCCGCTGCCGGATCTCCGCTATCTGATCGGCCGCGACCGCGGCCGCCCGCATGCCGTCACCGATTCAGCCGCATCGGCCACGTCGCTGTGCACGGGGCGCAAGACCTACAACGACGCCATCAACGTCGATGCGGAGGGCCGCTCGCTCAAACCGATCGCCCGCATCCTCCAGGCCCAGGGCTATGCGGTGGGCGCGGTGACGAGCGTGCCGGTGTCGCATGCCACGCCAGCCTGCAGCTACGCCAATAATGTCACTCGGGACGACTACCAGGACATCGCCCGCGATCTGCTCGGCCAACCCTCGATCGCGCACCGCACCGACCCGCTGCCGGGCCTCGATCTGCTCATCGGCGCGGGCTACGGCGTGCGGGGCGATCTGCAGAGCGACAAGGATCAGGGGGCGAACTTCGAGCCGGGTGGGAAATATGTCGCCGACTCGACGATCGCCGCAATCGACTCTCAGCGGGGCGGCCGTTATCGGGTGGCCCAACGAACGGTCGGGCAGGCGGGCGATCAGGTGCTGGCGGCGGCGGCGCGGGATGCGATCGCAGGCAATCTCCGTCTCTTCGGCTTCTTCGGCGTGCGTGAAGGCAACCTGCCCTACCAGACCGCCGACGGCGATTTCGATCCCGTGGGCTGCCGGCCCGAGCAGGCCGCAACGGCCGATCGGCTCCGCAAAAAATACTGCCCGCTCGCGCCCTATACGGAGGCCGACCTGACGGAGAACCCGACGCTGGCCGACATGACCCGGACGGCGCTCGACGTCCTGCATAGCCGCGGCAAATTCTGGCTGATGGTGGAGGCCGGCGACGTCGACTGGGCGTCGCATGCCAACGACATCGACGCGGCGATCGGCGCGGTGAAGAGCGGCGACGCGGCGTTTGAGGCGGTCGTAAAGTGGATCGAGCGGCACGACGCCTGGGACGATTCGGTCGTGATCGTGACCTCCGACCACGGGCATCTCTTCGTGCTCGACGACCCAGAGGCCTTCGCGGGGCCGTAGGAGGCCAGCCATCCACGGCCTTTCCCTCGTGGCGGCACGTTTTTAACGTGTCCGGAAGTTGACGCTGCCCCTCGCACCGCGTCCTCTTCTGCCCGCCCCTCGTGGCGGCAAGTTTTTAACTTGTCCGGGAGTTGACGCTGCCCCTCTTTACCGTCGTCTCGTAAGCCCCGCCGGGCCGGCAGAAGTCTCCTTCGCGGGGACTTTCGCCGTGGGGCGTATTGGTGGTGCCTGCCTCTG
>JBIIFB010000244.1:0-4171 GCA_044237545.1 Pirellulales bacterium | reverse complement strand
TGGCCCGCAGGGGGAAGCTTGACAACTTTGGCGGACTTCACGCCCGGACAGGCCAAAACGGCTGCCACAGCCTCGGCGGACGGCTCCTGATCGAGGTTGAGCACGCCGATAGCATCGCCACCAGGGGCCGAGCGACCAACGGTCATCTGGGCGATGTTCACTCCCAGCCCACCGAAGGCGGTGCCCACCCGACCGATGATGCCGGGCACGTCCTGATGCGTGAACACGAGGAGAATACCGTCGAGATAGGCCTCCAGACGGTGGCCCTCCAACTGCACCAGCCGCGGCATCGAGTGACCAAACAACGTGCCTGCCGCCCGATGGACGCGGTCTCCAGACACCAGATCCACTGCCACGACCGAGCTGAACGCCCCCGGATCGCTCCGGCTCTGTTCGACCAGTTCGATCCCCCGGTCGCGGAGGAGCACCTCGGAATTGACGATATTGACGTCCTCGAGTGCCGATTCGAGCAGCCCCGCCGCAAAGGCGGCGGTGACCAGCCGCGTATTCCGCGCGGCGATCTCGCCCCGATAGGCGATCGAACAGGATCGAGGCGGGCCCTCCTCAAGCTGGGCCAGCAGCACGCCCAGCCGCCAGGCCAGGTCGAGGAAGCCACGCACACCCTCCAGCGAAGCCGGGTCGATGGGACTTGAATTGACCGAGTGCCGGATCGAACCGGTGGAAAGGAAGTCGACGAGCAGCCCGACGCCTTCGACGGCCACCTGTGACTGCGCCTCCTCGGTACTGGCGCCGAGGTGGGGCGTGACCAGCACTCCGGGCATGCCGAAGAGCGGGCTGTCCGTGCAGGGCTCCTTCTCGAAAACATCGAGCGCCACACCGCCGATGACGCCACGCGTGAGCCCCTCCACGAGCGCCCGTTCGTCGTAGATGCCGCCGCGGGCACAGTTGACCAGCCGCACGCCCGGCTTGAGTATGGCAAGCTCGTCCATGCCCACCAGATGCCGTGTGTCGTCGGTCAGCGGCGTGTGCACGGTGAGGTAGTCGACCTGCGGCAACAGGCCCCGCACCGTCTCGACCAGTTCGATGCCCATTTCTGCAGCCCGCTCAGCGGAAAGAAACGGATCGAATCCGAGCACCCGCATGTCGAACGACAGGGCACGCTTTGCCACCGCCTGTCCGATCCGGCCGAGCCCCACGATGCCCAGCGTCTTGCCGGCCAGTTGCACGCCCATGAACTTGTTCCGCTCCCAGCGGTGCTCACGAAGGCTGGCGTCGGCGGCGGCGACATTGCGGGACAGGGCGAGGATCAGCGCGAAGGTGTGCTCGGCCGTGCTGACGGTGTTGCCGGCCGGGGTGTTCATCACCACGATGCCCTGCCGCGTGGCCGCCTCCTTGTCGATGTTGTCCGTACCGACGCCCGCCCGCACGATCGCCTTGAGCCGGTGATTGCCGGCGAGCGACTCCGCCGTGATCTTCACGCCGCTGCGGCAGATCGCCCCGTCATGCCGGGCCAGAGCCTCACGGAGCGCCGTCCCCGAGAGACCGGTGACGACTTCATAAGTGACCCCCACGCCGGCCGCGGCATCGAGGAGCGCGAGGCCATCGGGACTGAGCGTGTCGAGCACGATGATCGAGGGCATGGAGCAGGTTTCCGCGAAGGGCAGGGATGGATGTCGGGCAGACGGCTAGCCGCGCTTGGCGCGTTGAAAATCGAGCATGAAATCCCGAAGCGTTTCGACGCCGGCCAGAGGCATCGCGTTGTAGATGCTCGCCCGGATGCCTCCCACGGAGCGGTGCCCCTTGAGGTCGACCAGATGGCGTTCCGCTGCGGCCTTGATGAACGCCTTTTCGAGCGTCTCATCGGGCAGGCGAAACGTGACATTCATGTCGGAGCGGCACTCGGGGCGGGCATGGCCGGCGTAGAAGCCTCCGGACGCATCGATCACATCGTAGAGCAGTTTTGCTTTGGCCATATTGTGCCGGTTCATGGCCGCCAGCCCCCCCATGCTGTCCTGCAGCCAGCGGCAGACCAGCCCCAGCACATAGACGGCGAACACCGGTGGGGTGTTGGGACGCGAGCCATTCTTGGCATACGTCCGGTAGTCGAGCATCGTCGGCAGGTCATCCCGGGATCGCTCGAGAAGATCCTTGCGGATGACCACCACGGTCACCCCAGCGATCCCAGCGTTTTTCTGGGCACAGGCGTAGATGAGACCATACTTCGGCACGTCGATCGGGCGCGACATGAAGTCGCTCGAACAGTCACATACCAGCGGCGCCGTGCCACCATCGGGGTCGTGCTTCCATTGCACACCCTGGATCGTCTCGTTGCTCGTGACATGCACATACTCGGGGTGTTCGGAGAGTTGAATCTCGCCGCCGGCGGGAAGCCGGTCATACCCCGTAGCCCCGCCATCCCATGCCACGTGGACTCTGCCTTCCCGTCGCGCTTCCTTCGCGCCCGTCTGCCCCCACGTGCCGGTCACGATGTAGTCGGCGGCGGCGTTGCGTCCCCGCAGGAGGTTCATCGGCACCATGGAGAACTGGAGGCTTGCCCCGCCCTGCATGAGCAGCACTTCATAGTCGTCCGAAATGCCCAGCAACTGCCGCAATCCCAGGATTGTTTCCTCGAGAATCCGATCGAACGCCGGACTGCGGTGGCTGATTTCGAGAACGGAGATGCCAACTCCGGGGAGGGCGAGCATCTCATCCCGCGCCCGCTCCAGGACCTCCACCGGCAACACGGCCGGGCCTGGCGAAAAATTGTAGACACGGTCGGTCGCCGACCCGGCTCTTCGGTCCGTCACTGGCTCGTTCTCCATCCCGGCCTGCCCGCACCTCGCACCATCCACACCCACCGTCGGCGTATGTGGCCCGCGGAGCCGCGGGCCGGAAGTTCACGAGGGTCGGCACCGTGGGCCGGAGAGCCGGGTGACCGAACGGCTCAGAATAGAAGCCTCCCGCGGCATGGTCAACGGGACGCATTTCCCGGCGGTAAGGGGGTGGCGTACACCGCTGGCGACAGAGGCACCGCCGACGGCGGCATCGCCGCCAGCCGGGACGTGTCGGCCTGCGCTGCCGAGAGCGTGGCCGCCCGCGCGGCGACGGTCGGCTGCCTCGGATCGATGGCGAGGGCTCGGCTGTAGTTTGAGAGGGCCTGCGACGCCTGCCCCTCGGCCTCCCTGATCTGTCCGAGGGCCACCAGGGTCCGGGGATTGTTCGGATCGATCGCCAGACTGTCGATCAGATGGTTTTCAGCCTCCCGCAGGTCGCCGTGCTCCTGGCACATCCGGGCCATCTCGATCTGTGGATTCGGGTTACCGGGCTGCCGCTGGGCCCATTGCTGCAGTTGAGCCATGGCTTCGTCGCGGCGGTCTTCCTCCACGAGCAGCACGGCCAGCCCACGCTGACAGGCCTCGTGGTTCGGATTACGAGCCAGGCAGAGGTGGTAATACTGCTCGGCGGTCTGCAGGTCTGCGGGGCGTTCGAAAAGCTTTGCCTGCTGATGGTAGGTGGCCCCGAGGTTGTAAAAGCAGTCGGCGTTGCCCGGCTGCTTCGCCAGCGCCTGCTGGAAATGGTTGACCGCCCCCAGGTAATTGCCCTGCTGATAGAGTTGCACGCCGGCCGCGTTGTCGTTGGTCGTGATCCCACCACAGCCGCAGGCTGCGAGGCACACCAGCCGCACCAGCCACGGGCGGCAGACGAGGATCGCGTCTGCACACAGCCGGCCAAAATGGGCATGCAATGTCTGCGACGGCCCCCCGCTTCGAGGTATGACCGTCATGGTGATGGGGTGATCAAACGTGGGCATGGCCGCCCTCCAAGCCCGCCGCCCGGCCGCTGCCATGCGGCGGGACGAGACGGGAGGCGCGGAACCGTAGCCGCGGCGTCATCGCATCACAACCCCAGCCACCCTTCAGGTCGCGGCCACGCGTTCGTAGCCCAGCGACCGCACCACCTCGAGAAGTTCGCTGTAGGTCGGAAACATCCTGCCGCTGCGGAATTTGTACCGTTCGACGGCCTGCATGAACTCAAGTTCATCCGGCCGATACTCCCGTTCGCAGGTGGTCGGATCGATGTGTCGTCGCCGGTTGCCGCACTCGGCAGCCGCCACGGTTCGGCGGTTGGAGCGGGGCGTTTTCGGCAGGGCGGAGGTCGTCATCGGGGGTCTCGTTATGAGGGTGATCGGGGGGATGAGGGGGATAGGACG
>JBIIFB010000105.1:0-13174 GCA_044237545.1 Pirellulales bacterium | reverse complement strand
CATCGTTTGCTTCACATCGGCATAAGCTCTCACGAACCGCGGGACCCGACCCGCCGAGAGCCCGACCAGATCGTGCATCACGAGCACCTGGCCATCGCAGTGAGGTCCTGCACCGATGCCGATCGTGGGCACAGAGACCGCCCGCGTAATCGCTCCGGCCACGTCCTGTGGAACGCATTCCAGAACGACCGCACACGCGCCGGCGCCGGCGGCGGCCTCGGCGTCGGCCATGAGCCGGTCGATATCCCGCTGGATCCGATACCCACCGAGCTGGTGCACGGCCTGCGGCCTGAGTCCCACATGGCCCATCACTGGAATGCCGGCCGCGGCGATGCCGGCGATGACATCTGCCTGACCTGCCGTGCCCTCGAGCTTCACGGCCTGGCAGCCGGTCTCCTTGAGGATCCTGGCACACGATTCAACTGCCGTTCGCACACCGAGGTGCTGCAGGGGGAAGGGCAGGTCGACGACGACCAGGGCCCGCGATACGGCACGGGCAACGATTTCCCCGTGGTAGATCATCTGGTCGAGCGTGGCAGGAATCGTGGACGACCTGCCGGCGACGACCATGGCCACGCTGTCCCCCACGAGCACGCAGTCCACGCCCGCTGCGTCGGCCAACTGGCCGGTCGACCAGTCGTAGGCGGTGACCATCGAACAGGGACGGCGGTCGCGCTTGGCGGCCGCGAGGTCGAGGACAGTGACACGGCGTGGGAGGTCGGACATGGTGGATCAAAGCGACCAAAGGCTGGGGGGGAAGCCGCCATGAATATATGATTTCCGAACGGCGACGGTGCTGGCCCCTCGATTTCCCTGCAATCTTGAGGCAAACGTGATCCCGACGCCGCGCTCGTCCCAACGCCGAGGAATCGCCAGATGCCACTGCCATGCGGTCGCCCGTCATCCCGCCGTTCTCTTCTGCTGCTCGCGGCGCTTGCGGCTGCGGCGGTCGGCTCATCTGTTGCCCAGGCTCAACCCCGCGGAGGCGGACCTCAATTCCAGAAACTTGCCGCCGAGGATGGCACGGGAACAATCGACGCCATCGGCCCCGGCATCATCCGACTACGGCTGAAGGGGGGCGAATTCTGGAACGTGATGCCCGCCCCGAACGCGCAGATCGAAGTGGTTGGCACCGCGACTCGGGAGATGCTGCAGGCTGGACAATTCGTAGTCTGTTCCCTCGAAATCGACGCACTCGGGAAGGTTTCGGCGCCCGTGACACAAATCACGTTCCCGGGCGGAGGGATGCCGGGCGTTGTGGCGGGGGGCTTGGGTATCGCTGATCCAGCGGCCCGGCGGAGCGCTGGCAGGCGACCAGCCGGCACGTATCTTGTCTCCGGTCCGATCAAGCTCGTGACCGACGGCATGATCACGGTGCAGGCGGGTAAGGATCGGTTTGAGATCGAGGTGCCTGCGGAAACAGAATTGCTCGTGCGCATGGCCAACTGCGGGCTCGCGACGCCGGGCGACCAGGTCGAGGTCGAGGGCCTGTATGTTCGGAAGGGGGAGCTCCAGGCCACTTCACTCTTGATCAAGCTGGCCAACCCGGTCTCCCCGCCGGCGAAAAAGGGAATCCCACGTCGGCCCGTCAAGCCAGCGGAAACGCCCGGCGAGTAATGCGTGGCCCGTCCATCACCCGGCCAACTCGAACTGCGTCTCGGCCAGGCTATGTCAGGCCAGGCTATGTCAAGTCAGGCCAGGCCAGGCATGCTCGAGGCCGTTAGTTGAGGCCTTTGAAAAACGCATTGAGTTGATCGTCGTCTGGGGGTTCGTCGGCGGCTCCATCGGCCGGAGAAGGCCACTCTGGCATGCCGGATGGCTGGGTCGCGGCATCGCCGCCGGTGAGAAAGTCAAAGCCCTCCACCGGTTGTGACGGCTCGGCCAGGGCCGAATCCTCTTCAGGCTCGCGTTCCACCTCGCCCGGCGATGCAATCACCTCGTCCGTCTGCGCAATCTTGAAGTCGACCTGTTCCTGCTCGGCATGCTCTTGCTCGGCCTGCTCTTGCTCGGGCTGCTCGCGGCCCGCACCGGAGTCGCCCTCGATGGAGTTCTCTTCCCGACTCTCTTCGACAGCGACCGTCTCGGGGGCACGCTGGGCGGCGATCACGGCCGTGGAGTCCTCGGTCGTTGTTGGCCGGTAGTCAACTGTGAAGGAGAGGCCGCCCACCCGCACGGTCGCTCCGGGCACGACAACCGTTTGCGTGCTTGGGGGAACCGGCTGTTCGTCGAGGAAAGTCCCGTTTGTCGACCCCAGATCCCGCACATACAGATGGCCCGAGTGCTCAAAAAACTCGCAGTGCCGGCGGCTGACAAGATGGTGTTGAATCCGAAACTTCGCCTCCTCGCCGCGTCCCAAGAGAATCGGCAGCCGAACGGTGAGCGTCCGCCGGTTGGCAGCAGGCAACACGACGTGAAATCGGACGACCATGGGAGCGGGTCCGGGTCAGAGTCAGGGTCGAAGTATGGTGTGGACGGGCCCGCACCTGAGGGCGGCCGCCAGAATGACTGGAAAGACGGAGCCGCCGCGGGCAGAGTCGCAGGCCGCGGAGCTCCAGGACCCATCGTAATCCGATACCAGCGGTTTCCAAACGTTCCTTTCCCAGCCTTCGCAGAAAACCCTCTTTCCCTAGAGGATGACCTTGCGGCCACCTCTTGGCACCTTATAATCCGGCGTTCCCAGGCAGCCTGAACCGGTCCCGTTTTTCGGGCGGCGGAGGCAGGCCGCCCGGGAATAGTTCTGCGGGTGTAGCTCAGTTGGTAGAGCACCACGTTGCCAACGTGGTTGTCGTGGGTTCGAATCCCATCACCCGCTTCCTCATGCTTCAAGCTCCACCTGTATGTGGCGTCTGGCTGTACGGAGCGTCTGGATCGTAGGCCTGTTTCTCTGCTGTACTGGTTTCTTTGCTGTGTTGGTTTCTTTGCTGTGTTGGTTGTCTGCTGAATTTGTTTTGGCCTGTCTGGTTGCCTGGTCTGGTTGCCTGATTGTTTCGCTCTCGTGTTCGGTATCCGGCGTTTGTCCCGGGCCGGCCCGTGCTCGGGGCTTTCATTGCAAGCGGCCGAACGTGTCACGGTAACGGTCGCGAAGGTGTGTCTCGGTTCCACCCTATCGGAACCCCCACCAACGGCTTTTGTACGCCCTCCCTTTTTTCTGAAGCCTCCCGCTCCAGTCGGAAACAGTCATGTCTTCTTCCACCGATCAGTCCGAGACCGCCCTGGCATCCCCCGCTTCCAGCGTTGATGACGCTGCACAACAGCCTCTGAAACTCGACATCGCCATCGATACCCTATCCGCCTGCGAGCGCCGGGTGCGGGTTTCGATCCCACGGGAAGACATCGACCGTTACCGCGACCTCGCGATCGGCGAGATGATGCCCGCTGCCATGCTCCCGGGGTTCCGCCCTGGACGCGCACCGCGACGTCTTGTGAGCAGCCGCTTCAAGTCCGAACTCTCCGATCAGATTCGGAGCAAACTGCTCGCCGACGCCATGACGCAGGTCTCTGACCAGGAAAAACTCTCGCCGATCAGCGAGCCCGAACTCGACGTCAACGCCGTGATCGTGCCGGCCGACGGGCCGATGACGTTTGAGTTCAAGATCGAGGTGCGTCCTGAATTCGAGATGCCCGAGTGGAAGGGGCTTGCCATCCGCCGGCCCTCCCGGGAAATCTCCGCTGCCGACGTCGATGAGTCGCTGACCAACCTGCTTCGCGAGCGGGCACGATTCGTTCCCCATGCCGGCCCGGCCAAGCCGGGCGACCTGGTCGTTGCCAACCTGAGGTTTCTCGATGGCGACGCGGTGTTGTCGGAGGCTTCGGATCTGGAATTGATCGTCCGCCCCCGCCTTTCCTTCGCCGATGCCGAACTGATGGGCTTCGACGCCCTCGTGGCGAAGGCCCGCGTTGGCACGCCCATCACCGGTTCGCTCAAGGTGTCGGATGAGGCCGCCGTCGAGTCACTGCGGGGCAAGGATATCACGCTCGAACTCACGCTCGTCGACGTCAAACAACTCGAACTCCCGGAACTCTCGCCCGAACTGCTCTCGGAAATCGGCTCGTTCGAGTCGCCCGATGAACTCCGGACAGCGGTGCAGAAGCAACTCGAAAACCAGTTGGAGTGGCATCGTCGTCGGCAGGTGCGCCAGCAGGTGTCCAGTGCGCTCACCGCGTCGGCCAGTTGGGATCTGCCCCCAGACCTGCTCCGCCGTCAGAGTCTGCGGGAATTGGAGCGGGCGATTCTCGAATTGAGACGGAGCGGCTTCGACGATGACTCCATCCGTCGCCATGTCAACGAACTGCGGCAGTCGGTCATGGGCAGCACGGCATCCGCCCTCAAGGAGCATTTCATCCTCGAGCGGATCGCCGAAGATCAGTCGATCGGCGACATTGCGGCCGACTACGACGAGGAGATTCGCGCCATCGCCGCCCAGTCGGGCGAGTCGCCGCGGCGGGTGCGTGCCAATCTTGAGAAACGTGGCCTGATGGACGTGCTCCGCAACCAGATCATCGAGCGGAAGACGATCGATCTGATCACGTCACATGCCAAGTTCACCGACACGCCTTTCGAGTTCCAGAAGCGTGACGCCGAGGCCGTGGACCATGCCGTCTGCGGCATTGTGGTCGGCGAGGAAGAGATTCCAACGGCCACGCAGGCCGAGCCCGGCGCCCCGCGACGGGCCTGATCCCCTGCCCGACCAGCACTGCGTCATCCCCGGCAACGCGTCACCAAACCATCGCTGATTCCACAGTCCCACCGAGACCTCACATGCACGAGCGTTCTTTTGCGGCCCACGCCTTCAGCGGCTCCAGTGCCAACGCGTCGAGTGCCTCACGCGACTACCAGCGACAGCGACAGATGACGCTGGGCGATCTCCTTCTGGAAAACAGGATCATCCTGCTGCAAGGGGAGATTTACGACGGCAATGCCAACGAACTGGTGATGAAACTGCTCTACCTGCAGAGCGAAAATCGCCGCAAAGACATCCACTTCTACATCAACTCACCGGGTGGCAGTGTCACGGCAACCATGGCGATCTACGACACCATGCAGATTCTCTCCTGTCCGGTCGCCACCTACTGCGTCGGTCTTGCCGCCAGCGGCGGCGCCGTGCTGCTCGCCGGAGGCGCGAAGGGGAAGCGGTTCGCGTTGCCGCATGCCAAGGTCATGATTCACCAGCCCTACGGGCAGGTCGGTGGCCAGGTCAGTGACATCGAGATCCAGGCCGACGAGATCATCAAGACGCGGTCGATCCTCAACGAGATTCTGGCCCAGCACACCGGCCAGCCCATCGACCGCATCGCCAAAGACACCGACCGCGACCGCTATCTCACCGCCACCGAGGCCAAGGAGTATGGCCTGGTCGATGATGTGCTCACCAAGCCCCCGGTCACCACCGACGAAGAAGGCAAGGACTAAAACCCGTCCAGGCTTCGTGAGCCCTTTTCAAATTCATCCACGTTTTCAGATTCATTCAAGCAGGCTTCGCACAGCAGGCTCGAACCCTTTCGCAAAGCTCCCACACCAGCCCCCCCGTTGAGAAGCAGCCCATGCCCCTGATTCCGTTCGTCATTGAAAAAAGTGGCCGCGAAGAGCGGGCGATGGACATCTACAGCCGCCTCCTCAAGGATCGCATCGTTTTTCTCGGATCGCAGGTCAACGACGAGGTGGCCAACGCCATCGTCGCCCAACTGCTGTTCCTGCAGTCTGACGACCCGAAGTCTGACATCCACCTCTACATCAACTCCCCCGGCGGCAGCGTGACCGCGGGCCTTGCCATCTATGACACGATGCAGTTTGTGACCTGCGACGTGGCGACCTACTGCATCGGGCAGTGTGCGTCGATGGGCGCTGTGCTTCTCACCGCGGGCGCCAAGGGCAAGCGGCGGGCACTCCCCAATTCGCGGATCATGATCCACCAGCCGCTCGCGGGCATGGAGGGAACAGCGGAGGAGATCATGATCCACGCCAAGGAATTCAAGAACATCAAGCAAAAGCTGAACACCATCCTGCTCAAGCACACAGGACATCCGCTGGAGAAGATCGAACAGGACACCGATCGCGACAGGTTCATGTCGGCGCATGAGGCGCTCGAATACAAGCTGATCGACGAGGTGATCGACCGCATGCCAACTGAGAAGGCCGCCAGCTGACCCTCCAACGCTCGCCGGAAATTCCGCGGGCCGCGTCGGCAGCAAGCTGGCTTTTTCAAAGAGGCTTTCGTGACCAGGCTTTCGCGACGAAGCTTTCACGACAAAAGTTTTCGAAGCAGTTTTGAAGGAACAGTGATCGGGTGGTGGCGGTCCACGGGGGCCGCAGTGAGGCGCAAGGAGGCGCGTCATGAAACAATCGATCGGCCTGACCTCGGCCCATCAAGCGGCCCGCGTTGCGTGCAGCGGCACTGTCGCGATGGCGATGCTCTTTTCCTTGGGCTGCCGGAGCGATCTGAGCCAGCAACTGCTCGAACGCGAACTGCGGATGCAGGAAGACCAGATCTACCAGCTCCAGGACGAGCTCCAAGACGCATCCGCCCGGCTCGATCGCACTGCCGGTGAAAATTCAAGCCTCAAGCGCCAGCTGGGCGTCGGGGAGGTCGATGGCCAGGTGAACGTTCGCGGACCTCTGTTGCGAGGCGGTCAGCCGCCCACGCCACGGTCCGGTCCACCACAGCCGCTGCTGGTTCCACCAAAAATCGACGTGCCAGGATTCCGTCCACCAGCCAGCGGCCCGGCAGCCCCGACTCCAGGCTCACCACCGGCGGCCGGAACGGTTGCCCCGCCGACGCTCGATGGCATTCCTCCACTCCCTTCCGAACCCCGATTTCCCGGTGCCGCATTGCCGGCACCGTCGTCGGTCGCGCCGGCATCAGCCGCGGCTCCCGTCGGCGGCGTTCCGCCCACGGTGGCTCCCGCACCGATGACATTCGATGCCGATGCCCGCCCCCTCGCCCCCTCAGCCAGCCCGACCGCCGACCCTCCTGCGGGCCGGAGGCTCTCTCACGAGGAAAGTCTGGCCGATGCCGGTCGGATCACGCATCTGGTCGTCAATCCCTTGCGGACAGAGTGCTTCGACGGTGATGGCGACGGGCTGAGCGATGGTCTGGCCATCGTCATCGAGCCTCGGGATGGCGACGAGCGGTTGGTGACGGCGGCCGGTGATGTATCGATAACTGTCTTCGATAGCAGCGTTTCTCCGGCCGCCGGGCCGGTGGCCCGCTGGGACATTCCCGCCCAGGAGGCACTCGCCCGGTTTCGTCGAACCTCGCGAAACCGCGGACTGCACTTCGTCCTCCGCTGGCCGGGCCCACCGCCTCAGGGCGACCATGTGCGGGTCCGCGTCGGCCTTACGACCTTTGACGCGGCGGTCTACGAGGCCGAGTGCACTGTCGCGGTGGCGGTGGCGTCAGCAGTGCCGTCGGTTGCGACAGCACCGTAGCCGCCCTGCTCAATCGAGGCCCTTGTCCTCGAGGAAGTTCAGCAGGTCGGCAACGCGATTGGAGTAGCCCCACTCGTTGTCGTACCAGCTGACAACCTTGACGAGGTTGCCCAGGCCGATCGTGTCGACGGCCGAGAAGATCGAGCTGTGGGGGTCGCCCTTGAGGTCGGTCGACACCAGCTCCTTGTCGGTGTACCGCAGGATGCCCTTCAGCGGGCCTTCTGCGGCCTTTTTCATGGCCGCGTTGATATCGGCCGGCGATGCCTCCTTGCCGAGGAGCGCCGTGAAGTCGACGACGCTCACCGTGGCGACCGGCACGCGGAAGGCCATGCCGGTGAACTTGCCCTGCAGTTCGGGGATCACCAGGCCAACGGCCCTCGCGGCCCCGGTGCTCGAGGGGACGATATTCAGGGCCGCGGCCCGCGCATCGCGGAGATCCTTGGCGGCCGTGTCGACCGTCTTCTGCGAGTTTGTGTAGGCGTGAACCGTGGTCAGCAGGCCGCGGTCGATGCCGTACGTCTCGTGCAGCACCTTGGCCACGGGGGCCAGACCGTTGGTCGTGCACGAGGCATTCGAGATCACGTGGTGCTTCTTCGGATCGTACATCGAGTCGTTGACGCCCAGCACGATGGTGAGGTCTTCGTTCTTGGCCGGGGCCGAGATCACGACCTTCTTCACGCTGTCCCGCTTGTGGGCGACGGCCTTCGTGGCGTCGGTGAAGAAGCCCGTGCTCTCCACGACGATCTGCACGTCCTGCGAGCCCCACGGGATCGAGCCGGGATCCTTTTCGGCAAAGACCTTGATCTTGTGGCCGTCGACGACGAGGTCGTTGCCCTCATAACCGACATGGCCTTTGAAGGGTCCGTAGTTCGAGTCGAACTCGAGGAGGTGGGCATTGGTCTTGGCGTCGGTGAGATCGTTGAGGGCCACCACCTGCACATCGCCATTCAGGCCGTACTTCTCGTAGATGGCCCGGTAGGTAAGGCGACCGATGCGACCGAAACCGTTGATGCCGACGCGAATGGACACGGCGAATCTCCTGAGGCGGGACGTCACAAGAAAGATGGCCGGCCCGCAACGCTGCGGATGGGCGACCAACGACAGAATCGGCAGACTATACACCGCCACGGCACGGCCGCTCAATCGGCCCGCGAAAACATCGGTTTTTGACCGCCGACCGGCCTCGGCGGTTACGATGGGGCCATGGCCACATCCGTTCTCGAACTCCTCGACGTTCGCAAGTCGTTCACCATGCCGGGGGGCGAGCAGGTGAACATCCTCGATATCGGCTCGTTCCGGCTCGCCGCCGACGAGCACTGCGCGCTTGAGGGCCGCAGCGGCTCTGGAAAGTCGACGCTGCTCAACGTGATCTCCGGGATCATGCGGCCCGACGCGGGGCAGGTGATCGTCGACGGCATCGACATCGCCCGTCTCGATGAGGCCCGCCGCGACCGGGTGCGGGCCGACAAGCTCGGCCTGGTCTTCCAACAGTTCAACCTGCTCCCCGGCTTCACGGCCCTGGAAAACGTGCTCGTGGCGATGACCTTCGGGTCGGGTCGGCCCGACCGCGACCGGGCGGTGCGGCTGCTCGACGCGGTGGGCCTCGGTCACAGGCTCGACCACAGGCCGGCCGAACTGAGCGTGGGCCAGCAGCAGCGGGTGGCCGTGGCCCGGGCGCTGGCCAACCGACCCCGGGCGGTCCTCGCCGACGAACCAACGGCGAGCATCGACCCGGCCCATCAGCAGCAGGTGATCGATCTCCTCCGAAACACCTGTACGGAGCAGGGGGTGGCGCTCCTGGTCGTGACACACGCAGCCGACGTGGCCGGGCAGTTTCCCCGCCGCGTCCGGATTGAGGATTTCAACCGCGCGGCCACGGTGCATCACCCATGACCCTCCTCGGCATCGCCTGGCGGAATATCCGGCAGCGGCTGCTCACCAGCCTGCTCACCGCCCTCTCCCTGGCACTCGGCGTCGCGCTGGTCGTGGCCACGCTCGTGACCGGTGGGATAGTGAAGCAGGCCTTCGAGTCGGGCTCGGGCCTGGGCTACAACATGATCGTCGGCGCGAAGGGAAGCCCGCTGCAACTGGTGCTCAACAGCGTCTATTTTGTCAGCAGGCCGATCGAGAACATCTCGTGGGACTTCTACCAGCAGTTTCTGCCCGCGGCCGAGCGGCCCGATGGTGTTGATGGCACGTTTGCCGCCAGCACCAAGACGGCTGTGCCGATCTGCATGGGGGACTACTACCGTGGATTTCGCGTGATCGGCACGAACACCGCCTACTTTGACCGGCTCACGGTCGGAGACGGACGGCCGTTCCGGTTTGCAGCGGGAAGAAATTTCCATGCTGATGAATTCTTCGGCGGCGTGCTGGGCGCGACGGTGGCCGCCAACCTCGGACTCAAGGTGGGGGACCCCTTCGCCCCCACGCATGGTGCCGACGACGGCAAGGTGCACGACCCCTTCATGGTCTCGGGCATCCTCGCCCGCACCGACACGCCCGTCGACCGCGGCGTGTTCGTCAACATGGAAGGGTTTTATCTGCAGGATGGGCATGCGAAGCCGGTGGAGGAACACGAGGGTGAGGGCGAGACGGCGGCGGTCCCCGAGGCTGCCGATGGTTCCCGTGACGACGCGCCGCATGGCCCCACGCCGCTGCCCTTCGCACAGCGGGAGGTGACCAGCCTGTTGCTCGACACAGCCTCGCTGCCCGGACTCCCCGCGGAGCTGACGGCGATGGGACTGCGGACTGTGATCAACGAGGGCCGCGAGGGGCAGGCCGCGTTGCCGATCGCCGAGATCCGCCAGTTGCTCGATCTCTTCGTGCGGCCGCTGGAACTGCTCCTGCTACTCGTGACGACGCTCGTCGTGATCGTCTCGGCGATCGGGATCCTCGTGAGCATGGTGGGCTCGTCGCTGGAGCGCAGTCGCGACGTGGCGATCATGCGTGCGCTGGGTGCCCGGCGAACGCACGTGCTGTTCGTCGTGCTGATCGAGGCGGTGTTGCTGGCCGTTGGCGGTGGGCTGGCCGGCTGGATGCTCGGGCACCTGCTCGTGGGGGCGATCGCCCCGCTGATCACGACCAACGCCGGCGTCTCGGCAAGCGTCCTCTCTGCAGCGCCGGGGGCGGAACTCCTGCTCGTGCCGTTTCTCATCATCCTGGCCATTCTGGCCGCCCTCCTCCCGGCTCTGGCCGCCTATCGCACCGACGTCGCCAAGTGGCTCCAGGGGGGATGATGCCCCTCACCGTAGGAAATGTCGCGTCTCCCGGGCGACTTCTGCCATCCCGAAGGCGTGTTCTCGCGACGTTTGCCGTTAGAATGTCGCCATGAGAAAACCCCCATCATGAGAACTCCCCTGTCACGATCGGGAACGGCCTGGGTCGCCACGGCGATCGCACTTGCGATGCTCGTTGGACAGACACAGCGGGCGACGGCCTGCCCGTTCTGTTCGGCCGTGTCGCTGACCTTCGCACAGGAAATCGCACAGAGCCAGACGGCGGCGATCGTCCGGCTCATCGAACCGCCGCCGGCGGGGGCCCTCTCGCCCCGCGCCGAGGGTCCGTTGCCCAAGGGAAAGTTTGCCGTTGTCGAGGTGCTCAAAGGGGCCGATCTCGTCGCGGAGGCCGGCCATGCGGGGGCGGAAGGAACCCCCATTGAAACGATCATCCTCGAAGAGAAGCCTGTCGGCACACTCTTCCTGCTGATGGGCATCGAGCCGCCCAAGCTCGTCTGGTCGAGCCCGATTCCGGTGAGTGAGCGGGCGGTCGGCTACCTCAGGAAGCTGGCGGCACTTCCCGAAAAGGGACCGGACCGTCTCGCCTTCTTCCAGCAGCATCTGGAAGACCCCGACGAGACGTTGGCCCGCGATGCCTACGACGAGTTCGCCGTCGCGCCCTACGCCGATGTCCGCGGCCTCGCCGACCGGATGGATTCGACGCAGCTTCTCGAGTGGATCGAAAATCCCAAGGTTCAGGCCAATCGGCGGAGGCTTTATGCCACCATGCTCGGCGCCTGCGGCACCAAGGCCGACGCTGACCGCATCGGCCAAATCCTTTCCAATAAAGACGCCAACCAAGACGCCAATCAAGACCTGGGCCCGGAGAAGGCAGAAATCCGCAGCGGTCTGGATGCCCTGATCGCCTGTTACGTCACGCTCAAGGGGCCAGACGGGCTCGGCCTGGTCGACGAACTCTTTTTGAATCGTCGCGGCCGCGAAATACCCTTCACCGAAACCTATGCTGCGGTGATGGCACTACGGTTTCTCGGTGAAGAGTCGGATGCTGTGCCGAAGGCCCGCGTGCTCGGATCATTACGGCTGCTCTTGGAAGAGCCAAAGCTTGCCGATCTCGTGATCGCCGATCTGGCCCGTTGGCAGGACTGGTCGGTGATCGACCGGCTTGTGGAACTCTTCGAGAAGGCCGAGGCCGACAATATTTTCGTCCGTGAACCGATCGTCAACTATCTGCGGGCCTGCCCACTGCCGCAGGCGGCCGCGGCGATCACCAAGCTCGAAGCGATCGATCCGGAGGCAGTCCGCCGCGCCGCGACTCTGGCGGCCTTTTCCGGACCGCTCGGTGCTCCTCCGCCGGGGAATGCTCCGCCGGGGAATGCTCCGCCCGGGAATGCGATACCTGGGAACGCTATGCCGGGCAGTGCCACGCCGGGCACAACCGCCGGCACACGGGATCAGGACGGCGACCCGGGTGACCCGGCTACGAATGCATCGTCACTGGCACCAGCATTGACACCGGCAGCCGCCGCGTCTGAGGCGGCCCTTGCGGCACGCATTCCAGCGGTATTGGCGGACGACGAGGCCACCGACGACGCCCCCGGCATCGACCCTTCGAAACATGCCTCCGGCATCGACCCTTGGAAACCCGCCGCCGCTCAGTCCGCGACCGCCCCGGCGGCTGTTGCGGCTGCGGAGGATCGTCTCTCCAAGACTGCCCAGACTGCCACGTGGGCCAAATGGGCCATTTGGGCAGCGATTGTCCTCCTGATCGCTATCTTTTCCAGGGCCAAGCTGCGGTCAAACGGGGCCGGCCAATCCGCTCGCTAAAGACAAAAGTGTCATGCCGATAGGTCTCTTCGAAACCGCCCGACAGAGTGCGACCGACCGCTTGGAAGGACGGGACTTGGAGGGTCGGTATCGCGCCGTTGCGGGCACTGCGATCGCGGCCGCTGTCGCGGCTGCCCTGTCTCCCCTGGCGTTTTTTGACTGGTCGCTGGTGCTCGTGCCGATCCTGGGTGTTGTCCTCGGCACGCTGGCCTACCGGACAATCTCTCAGAGGCCCGACGAGTTCACCGGGCGGCCGCTGGCTCTTGGCGCGGTGATCGTTTCGGCGATCTCGCTCGTCGGCGGCCTCACCACGCTGTCGCGGGCCTATATCGCCGAACTTCCGCCGGGCTACGAGCGTCTCAATTACGGAATGCTGCAGCCACTGGAGGGCGATCCACCAGATACGGTGCCCGACTCCGCCCGTGCCGTGGATGGACGCGACGTGCTGCTCAAGGGCTACATGTATCCCGGCAAGCAGCAACGTGGCATTACGCAGTTCCTGCTCGTGCGGGATCAAGGCGACTGCTGCTTTGGCGGCAATCCGAAGATCACCGACCGGGTGCTCGTGCAACTGCGGGATCCACAGCATCCCAAGGGGATCGATTTCTCTGCCCGGCTCACGAAGATCGCCGGTCGGTTTGCCATTCGTCCCACGGGCTCTCCGGGTATCGACGGCGGCGTGCTC
>JBIIFB010000243.1:0-4195 GCA_044237545.1 Pirellulales bacterium | reverse complement strand
GCACTGCGAGCCGACGGTGTGGCCGCTCGCTCTTACGTGCTCCAACTCACGCGAAGCTGGTAGTAGTCCGTTCGCCTCGAATTTAGCGCGCCACGCTTGATCAACTGCTTCGACTTGCCTGCGGTACTCAGCCTCTGCCGCAGCTTTCGTCTCCCGAAGTGATTGCCGGTGCTTGGCCTTTTCGTGTCGTCGCTTCGTCTCTTCCGCAGTTTCGGCATAGCCAACTGGTTCGGGTGCGTCGGTCGGAACAGGAAGGCTCTCCACACGCCGCCACACCTCCCGAAGTGCGGCCTTGTCCTTCGGCGTCGCCATTTGGCTATTGTGCAAGGCTTGCGATAGTAATTCGCGAATCAGTGTCTGGGAGTGAATATTGTACTTCTTCACGCTATTCCGAATATGCGCACATGCGGTCTCGCACCGTGACTGCCAGTCCAAGAGGCGCAGGCATTGATCGCGGTTCACAGAAACATCCCGCAGCAGTTCATCGCATCGCTTCTGTAGCAGTGCTCCCGCCTCACTCGCGCGGCAGAACAGTCGCCAAGCCAGACTAGCGTGTGAATAGTCCCATGAAATAATTTCGATGCAGCACTGCGGGCACCGCCGTGCTTCCAGCTCAATAGGTGTTTTGCAATCTGGACATTGCGGCAATGCCTTGCGCCTCTTCCTCTCGGCATCCTCGCGCTGCTTCTGCTCCTTGAGTAGGGCCGCAATCTTTTGGTTCTGCGCAACAAGATGGGCATCTCGCTCGGCTTGCTCCTTGGCTAAGCGTGCCTGCTGTCCCAGTCGGGCGAGATTCCCCATCGCGCTAAGTTGATCCCAGTCAGTCACCGCGTCCCTCCTTCTATGGGGTGATAGTACATCGTGGTACTGCTTTCCCGGTGATTCATCGATGTTCCGCTGGCGTGATTTCCGTGCCGCGCATATTACTCATGCAATCACCAATCCCGGTTTCAGGCCCAGCCTCTCCCGGAACTCTTCCGGGATGTCGTTCCAATGCTCTACCAATAGGTCAACCAGTTGGTGGCCGTTGATGAGGCCGATACGGGGGAACCCGGGCTCAATGGCTACTTCCGTAGCTGCCGCCTGAAATGAAGCGGTCGTGATGAACGCGCCCTGTCCGCCGAAGGGAATGGCTTGCCGCAGATTCTTGACCACACTGGCGGCGATCTTGGAGTCGGTTGCGTAGCGTTTCGCTTGGACGAACACCTTCACCTTTGCCAGCCCCGACACGTTGAGTTCGCCTGTAGCATCCACCCCGCCATCGCCCGGCTTGCCAGTAACTTCTGAGCCCTCAAAGCCGAGAGCCGTCAGGAGATGTCCGACGAGTATCTCAAACTCTGAGGCGTCGAGTTCCAGTATCTGGTCAAGCACGACGCGGTAAGGATCGTACGGCTTGTCGTGCAGATTCGTTGGCACTGCCTGCCCGATCGCAGCGAGGAACTCTCCGTTACGAGTCACGCTGAACAAGGTGAGCGCGGCACGAATGCCATTCTGGAACGGGACTGAGAACTGACTGCGGGTGAGGGTGGAGGATGACCAGTGGATCCGACGCCGCTGAGCGAATGGGCATCCGTCGTTGGCATTGGGGAAGAACACGTAGGACGGGTCATCAGCCACGACACCGTAGTACAGAGTCTCCATGTCGGCGGCAGGTGTGATGACGTAATCCCCGGCCTTGATGTCGAGCAGAAACCGGGCGATCTGGCCTACCTGAATCCCGATCACGATGTTGCTAGTGTCCTTGGGATGCGCTGCCTTGTAGAGGGGATAGAGTTCATCTCTCGTCCGCACCTCCGACAGGTTGTCCTTTGGCAGCCAACCAATCCCCATGTAGCCGCCGTCCACGAATTGCTTCGCGTACAGCCCGTTCTCAGCCCGCACGCACCAGACGCTCTTCATGCTGTTGCCTCTTCGATGGTCTGTTCGGCTTTTGGAATTCGGAGTTCACCGGAGAGAAGCTTGGGGAGGAGCGTGTCGCGGAGGGCGGCGAGGGTGCGGGACTGATGAATATTGATTCGCACCTGACCGAAGAGGTCGGCAACGACCGCTTCGAAGACTGCGAGGTTCCTTTGCGGGACTAAAAGCACAGGTGTCGTTTCGAATGTGCTTGTAGTGATTGTGTCAAAGACAGACCCGTGCGCGGCGCTCACCATCCGGTCTATAAACGATCGGACGTTGCAGTAAAGGGAGTATGGGGCGTTGAGGCGGGAGTGAAGGCCATAACACGTCTGATTCATCGCCATATCGTGTGCGAACATGGCCAATCGCCCAGTTGTCGCGCCTCGTGAAACAACAACAGTCGTGTTAGCCGGAATGATCTTTGTGGCACTGCGGTCGACGCCCAACTGCGTGATAGTGCGTTCCGTTGCGGCCAAGAACACCTCGCCACATTGCGACACGTCCTTCGCACTTGCCCAAGGAACGCTTCCGCCCCAATAGGCTTGCTCATCTGTTTTGGGCGTGCCGCCGCTCAACAGCGATGCCTGCTCAAGAATTGATCCGACCCGCCACCCCTTAGGCACCTCACCGATCTCTGAGTCCTCAAACGAATCGGGGAACAACGCCGCCGTCTTGGCATCCATCCCAACCGGCTGCTTGCCCGCTGCCTTCTGCCTGACCGGATCGAAGTCCACGAACCACGACTTGAAGATAGCCCGCGACATGGCCTCCAGCGTGGCGTTCATCCGGCGGTTCAGTTCGATCTTGTCATCAAGGGTGCCGAGGATGTGGGCGATGCGTTTCTGTTCGGGGAGGGGCGGGAGAGGAAGTCGAAGTGACTTCATCAACGCCCCGCTCAAGTTTTGCTGGGCAGCGCCAGTCGCGAGACTCCTAAGCTGTGGTCGTGCCAGCCGCAACTGATGGTAGACGTAGCGAAAGTCGGCCTTGCGAGGATCGACGATAATCGCACAGCAAGCCTGATTGCAGGTCATGGGACAGCGAATGATGCCAAGCTGTCCGACGGTAGCGCCGTATAAGGCCAACAAGACCGTGTTCGCTGGCAGAATCTTGGCCGATGACTTTTGGATAGCTTCGTCTGTTATTTGCTCCTCCGTCGTGTCTATCCATCCGTCGAGCAACTCCTGCGTCTTGACCCATCCCCACTTTCCATCGCAGTAATACTCAGGTCTCGCGCGGCTAGGCGTTCCTCCGCTAGTCACTCGTTCGCAAACATCTTCGATGGTGGCGACGCTCCAATCACGGGGAATCTGGCCGCAGACATCAAGCTCCATACCCAAGCCCCCTTAGGTTGGCCTTGATCGCCGACTCCAGCTTGGCCGACTCAGCGAACTGCTCGTTGAGTACTCCCACGAGCCGCTGCATCTTCTGGTCGAACGGCTCACCATCGTCCTCGACCTCCTCGGCCCCGACATAGCGGCCGGGCGTGAGAACGTGACCATGGCTCCTGATCTCTTCAAGCGTGGCGGACTTACAGAACCCGGCAACGTCCTCGTACTTGCCCGCCCCCTTGTCGCCGCGCCATGAGTGGTAGGCTGAAACGATCTTGGATATGTCATCGTCGGTCAGTTCGCGGTGCACTCGATCAACCAGCACACCCAGCTTCCGGGCGTCGAGGAATAGCGTCTCGCCTCGTCGATCACGCCGCTTACTGTCATTCTTATTGCGAGCGATGAACCAGAGGCAGACCGGAATCTGCGTCGAGTAGAACAGCTGCCCCGGCATGGCGACCATGCAATCGACGAGGTCAGCCTCGACGATCGCCTGCCGGATTTCGCCCTCGCCTGACTGGTTTGAGGACATAGAGCCGTTTGCCAGTACGAACCCCGCGTAGCCATTGGGGGCAAGGTGGTGAATGAAGTGCTGCACCCATGCATAGTTAGCGTTTCCGCTGGGCGGGACGCCGTACTTCCACCGCACGTCCGTGTCGTCTCTCGACCAATCCGAGTCATTGAATGGCGGGTTGGCGATTACGAAGTCGGCCTTTAGGTCTTTGTGCAGGTCGCGTTTGAAGGTGTCTTCGCGTTCGCTACCGAGGTCGGCCTCGATGCCGCGGATCGCGAGGTTCATCACGGCGAGTCGGCGGGTCGTGTGGTTCGACTCTTGGCCGTAGATTGAGATGTCCCCAATCCTGCCGCCGTGGCTTTCGACGAACTTCTCTGACTGAACGAACATGCCGCCGGAGCCGCACGCCGGGTCGTAGACGCGGCCCTTGTACGGGGACAGCATCCCGACGAGC
>JBIIFB010000104.1:0-13211 GCA_044237545.1 Pirellulales bacterium | reverse complement strand
GTGGCGGCGGACGCGGCGGCTACGGTGGCGGCGGCGGCGGTGGTGGCCGCGGCGGCTACGGTGGTGGCGGCGATCGCTACTAGTACAAATTGCTGATACGCGCGGCACGGGAGCCGGAGTCTTGCGAGACCCGGCTCCCGTGAGCGTCTCTGGACAAAACTTTTCCCAGACCACAGACTGCTGCGTAGATCACGGTCTGACGGTTCCGGTTCGACATATTTCTGTTCTCGATACTTGATTGAAGGAAGCTGATGAGCCCTCCCCCAGCCAGAGGCAAATTCGCGAAGACAGCCCGTAAAAAGGCCAAGCCTCGTTTGAAGGTCAAGCGACGCGACCCGATCTTCATCGACGGTGCCCGGCCCCGGCCGATGTTCGTTGATTACAAGGATCTCGAACTCCTGGGAAAGCTCGTCAATCGGCAGGCGAAGATTCTCGGCCGTCGGAAGAGCGGCTGCACGGCCGCCAGCCAGCATGCCGTGACTCGGGCCATCAAGCAGGCCAGATTCATGGCCCTGTTGCCTTACGTGGGCGAGTAAGCAGTTTGAGATTGGTAAGTAGCTAGGTTGACCCAGGCGGTGGATCGAACAGGTGAGCGGTCGTGAAACGCGAAGCCGCCGGTGAACGCCGAGATTCCGTGGGCGAGATCGCGTCGCTCAAGACACGCCGCCGGGTGGAATTTCGCGACACCGATGCCGCCGGCATCGTGCACTTTTCCGCCTTCTTCTTTTGGATGGAGTCGGCCGAGCACGAACTGCTCCGCTCGGCTGGCCTCCATGTGATCGACCGCCAGCCAGACGGCAGCGAATACAGCTGGCCCCGCGTCTCGGCCTCCTGCGACTACCGCTCCACCGCACGGTTCGGCGACGAACTGGACATCGCGGTGTTCGTAGCGGCCGTCGGCAGGTCGAGTGTCACGTATCGGTTTGTTTTCGAGCACGAAGGCCGGGCCGTCGCGGAGGGCCGGGTCGTGGCGGTGCGGTGCCTGATGCGGCCGGGGAGTCGGCTGGAATCGGTCGCGATCCCCTCTGACATCGTGGCCCGCCTGACCATGGCCGACGTGCCGCAGGTCGTGCCCCGTCCGGATTCGGCCTCCTGACTCTGAGAGACGTCGCCATGCTCGAGGTCGACCGCCTCTCGAAGTCTTTCAGCATGCCGGCCGGGGAACTCCGCGTGCTCGACCATGTGTCTTTCAGTCTGGCGCCTGGCGAACGCATGTCGATCATGGGGCCGAGCGGATCGGGCAAGAGCACGCTGCTGTCGATTCTCGGCGCGCTCGAGGAGCCGACCAGCGGCATGGTGCGTCTTGATGGCGATGATCCCTGCAGCATGACCGCGAACGAACGGGCTTCGTTTCGCAACCGCCGCATCGGCTTCGTGTTCCAGGAACACCACCTGCTCTCCGGCTGCAGTGCGATTGATAATGTCGTGCTGCCCGCCCTCGCCAGAGGCGGCGTGAGCCGTGACATCGAGGTGCGCGCCCGGCGACTCTTGGAACGCGTCGGCCTCGGTGATCGCGGGAATGCGTTGCCCGCGGAACTCTCCGGCGGCGAGCGGCAGCGGGTGGCGGTGGCGCGGGCCCTCGTGCTTTCGCCACGCCTGCTACTTGCCGACGAGCCGACCGGTCAACTCGACGCGCGTGCCGCCGCGACGGTCACCGACCTCCTCGTCGAACTGGCAGCCGAGACTGGTGGCATGCTGGTCGTCGTGACCCACGCCGAAGCGGTTGCCGCGCGGGTGGGGGCGATTCGCCATCTTGTCGACGGGCGGCTTGCGCCATGACCGCGTCCGGCGATTCTCGTCCAGCAGACGCCATCCCCGTGCGGTCGATCTGGGGCCTGACCTCTCGGCTGCTGCGGCACTGGTGGCCGCACCTCGTCGCATTGGCGGCTGCCTGCGGGATCGTGGCCACCACGATTGCCGGTAGCCTTGGGGTTGGTGATTCGCTCCAGCGGGGCCTGCGGCGGCTGGCACTGGCCCGCCTCGGCGGCATCCAGGCGGCGGTGCTGTCGGACGGCTTCTTTCGCGCGGGCCTGGCTGGCGAGACAGCGGCTCGTCTGAAGTCACCGGCCAACGCTGCCGGTGAAGTCGCTGACCGACTGGTGCCGGCGGTTGTCCCGGCGGTCGTCTTGGAGGTGTCGCTGCAGATCGCCGCCGCTGGTGATCGGGCCGGCACCACTGCCCAGGCGACGCTCCTGGCCTGCGACGCGGTTCCGTCGCTCGGTTTTCCGATGGCGACGGAGACCCCGTTGGCGGATACGGTGGCACTCAACCGTCCGCTTGCCACTGCGCTTGGAGCGCGGCCGGGTGATCCGGTTGTGCTGCGGATCACGAAGGTGGGCGAAGTCCCCTCCGACAGCCCGCTGGGCCGGCGCACGGCCGAGACCTGGAGCCGGCGACTACGGGTTGCGGAGGTGCTCCCCGACGGGGGCGTTGGAGAATTCTCGCTGCGTCCCGCGCAGGTGACCGGTGGGCTGGCCGTCACTTCGTTGGCCACTGTCCAGGCAATCCTGCGGCGTGCCGACCCGCCTGCGAACACGCTGCTGGCCGTGACCGAACCGGCTGCTGGACCGGCGGCTGGACCGGCTGTTCGAGAGGCTGTCGAAGAGGCTGGCACATCGAGTCATGGCGGTCTTACGGTGCGCGACCTGCCCACGGCCAAAAACGGAGTCGATCGCCTGCGCGGCGCGCTCAAGCCCGCGGCCGAAGACCTCGGCCTCGTCTTCGAGACGCCTGCCGGCAGCGGGGCATGGCGGCTCTGCTCCCGGCGACTCCTGCTCCCGGCCGAGGCCGACCGTGTCGCGGCAGAGGTGCTCGGCCCGCTGGGCGGTCGCCCGACGCTCGCCTTCCTGGCCAACACGCTGACACCGCTGGTTGAGGGCCGGCCGGGGCCGGCGATGATCCCCTACTCGACCGTCGTCGGCATCGATGCCACCCACCACCCCGTCGGCGATCTCGTCGACGATCGTGGAAACCTGCTGGCCATGCCCGTGGCCGACGAGATCGTGATCGACCGGTGGATGGCCGACGACTTCGCAGCCCAGGGGCTGCCGGTCGTGGTGGGCGATTCGATCGAAGTGCGGTATTTCATGCCAGAAACGCTTCACGGCCGGGTGGAGGAGGTGTCGGGCACCCTCCGCGTCAGCGGCATCGCCGCCATGCAGGGGGCCGCGGTCGCGCGGGATCTCGTTCCCGAGGTCGAGGGGATCACCGACGAGGCCTCGGTCGCGGACTGGAATCCCCCCTTCCCCTTCGATCGCAGCCGCATTCGCACAACGCCACCGCACGACGAGGACGATCGCTATTGGAAGCAGTATGGCCCGACGCCCAAGGCGTTTGTTTCGCTCGCAGTCGCCCGACGGCTGGCAGGGAGCAGGTTCGGAATCACGACCGCGTGGCATGTTCCCGTTGATGCCAAGCAGTCTCCAGACACGATCCGCGCGGCCATCGCAAGCGGGATCCGGGTGGAGGCCATGGGCATGCAGGTCGTGCCGCTGCGGGCGCAGGCAGAGGCGGCAGCCCGGGGATCGACCCCCTTCGGCAGCCTGTTCATCGCGCTTTCGAGCTTCGTCGTCATCTCGGGTCTCCTGCTCGAATGGCTGCTGTTCTCGCTGCTGGTCGCCGCCAAACGCCGCGACGTCGGCATGCTGGCTGCGATCGGTTGGCCGGCTGCGCGGGTGGCGTCATTGCTCTCCCGCGTGGGGGGTGTGGCGGCGTTGAGCGGAGTGGTGGTGGGAACACTTCTGGGGCCGCTCTGGGCCCGCGTGCTGCTGCAGTGGCTGGCCGGCGCATGGGAAACGGGTGTCGCGGTCGGGTCGAGTTCGGCATTCGCCGGAGGCAGCGGCGGCGGTGGTGCGAGCGGCATGCATGGCATCGGCGGCCTTGGCGACTTCGCGAGAGCCACGCTCGCTGAGTCGCTCCTGCCGGCGGCTCTCTCGGCGGCGGTGTCGTTGGCAGCGGTCGCGGTCGCGGCCTGGCGGACTGCCCGCATCGAGCCGATCAGGCTCTTGAAGGGAGCCACTACCGGTCCGGCGGGAGGCCACGGCGAAAGGCGTCGAGCCGTCGATGGTCTGGCGATTCTCGGTCCGACACTCGCCCTTGGGCTGGCATGGTGGGCCCGGTTTGCCGATCCACAGGCAGCGGTGGGACTGTTTTTTGCGGCCGGTTTCGCAGCTTTGGCTGGGCTGTTGGCGGTCGTGCGGCTGCTGCTCGGTGGGCCGTCGCCTGCGAGGCGGCGGCCGCTCCGCACGCTGTCCGGCCTTGCCTGGCGCGGGCTCACCCACGGTCGATCGCGGGCATTTTCCGTGGCAGCGATCGTGGCCTGCGCCGAATTTCTGATCGTGGCGGTCTCGTCGTTCGCGCTCCAGCCGCCGCCACGGCCGCACGACCGCGCTGCTCCCACGGGCGGCTGGACTTTCTTGGCCGCATTCGGCAGCCCGACTGGCATCGATCCCGCCGATGCGGTCGCCCGGGAATCGCTCGGGCTCTCCGACGTCGATCGGGCGACGTTGGCGGACTGCACCATCGCCAGGATCAGATCGTCTTCCGGCGACGACGCGAGCTGTGTGAATCTCTATGCCCCGTCGCAGCCGACCGTGCTCGGCGTGGGCGATACGTTCATCAACCGGGGTGGATTCCGATTTCTTGAACACGCACCGCTCACGGGCGAAGCGGTGGCGGCCGAGGGCTCCAAACCGATCAATCCGTGGCGGCTCCTGCACCGGGAAGAAACCACTGAAGCGTTGCGCGCCGGCGACCTGTCACCGCTCCCCACCCCGGAGAATCCGCCCCCACCGGTGGTGCCAGTCATCGTCGATCAGGCCACCGCGCAGTGGGCGCTGAAGCTGGGCGGAATCGCTTCTCGTTTCACGCTGCCGGTCGATCAGGGGGTCGCCGAATTCGAGATCGTGGGCCTCTTGGAGCCGGGCATTCTGCAGGGCTACCTGCTCGTGTCGGAACGCAACTTCGAGCGGTTGTTTCCGCGACGGTCGGGGTATTCGCTGGCCCTCATCGATGCGGGAGGCTTGCGCGATGCGGGAGGCTCGCTCGAGAACGTCGTCGCGGGCCGTGTGGCTCGGGCGGTCGCCGCGGCATGGGCGGATGCCGGCGTCACGGTCACCCCCACGCTCGACCGGCTCCGGAGTCTGCAGGCGGTTCAAAATACTTTTCTGGCAGGCTTTCAGGCCCTCGGCACGCTCGGCCTTGTGCTGGGGGCCGCGGGCGTCGCCGCCGTGCAGTTTCAGAGCGTGTTGGAACGCCAGGGTCTGCTCGGGCTGATGGCTGCAGTCGGCTTCACCCGGCAACGGCTGCGGCTGCTGGTGGTGCTGGAAACCCTGCTGATGGTGGTCTTGGGGCTGGCCGTCGGCACGCTCGCGGGCTGCCTGGCGCTGGTGCCGGCATTTTCGGCGGGCCGTGCGGGAGTGCCGGTCGGCTGGATCGGCTTCACATGGGGGCTCACGCTCGTCGCCGCGGTCGCGGCCGGCCTGGTGGCCGCCCAACGCGTGCTCCGGCACGAGCCCGGAAAAGCGCTGGCGACTGCCGATTGAACTGCGGAAAGCCCCGTACCGCGTTTGAGTGTTTTGCAGGTGGCAGGGTAGTGTCTGCCCCATGCATATCCTCGTTCTCTTACCGCGATGGGTGGGCGACCTCGTGATGAGCACGCCCATGCTCCGCGCGGTCCGCGGTCATTTTGGTCCCGCGACCCGCATCACAGGCGTCCTCAAACCGATGTTTGCGGAGCTGCTCGAAGGCACCCCATGGCTTGATCGGATGGTCTTCTACGACCGGCACAGCCGCGATCGGAGCCGGGGCTTCCGGGCGGTTGCGAGGCAACTCCGCGACGATCCGGCCGACGTGGCGCTCATCGTCCCCAACTCGCTCTCGTCGGCGGCACTTGCCTGGGCCGGTGGTGCTCGGCGACGGGTTGGATATGCACTCCATGGCCGCCGGTGGCTGCTCACCGATCCGCTGGCCGCCCCGCGGGCCGCGGCTAAGAGAGGCGGTCTGGCGAATTGGTTTCGGATCGAACCCGCATCGCCCGCAGGCCATGCCATGGACATTGCCGTGCGGATCGGTGTGCCCCGGCAACCGTTGGCATTGGAACTGGCAACCACGCCCGCCGATGAGATGCTCGCCGATGCCGTACTGTCGCGGCTGTTTCCCGGAACGGCAGCGGGAGCCGGCGGGCCTCTGATCGTGCTGAACGACAACGGGGCCTACGGTCCTTCCAAGGCCTGGGGCACCGACCGATGTGCGGCCCTTGCAAAGCTGGCGATCGAGCGACTGCCCGGAGCTCGGGTGCTGGTGCACTGTGGTCCCGGAGACCGCGAGGAGGCCCGCGGGATCGTGCGGCTCGCGGAGCATCCGGCAGTCCAGAGTCTGGCCGACGAGCCAAAACTCCCGTTCGGCCTTTCCAAAGCGGTGCTGCGACGGGCGAATGTGTTCGTGACCTCGGACAGTGGCCCGCGGCACATCGCCGCGGCTTTCGGCACGCCCACGGTCGTGCTGCTCGGGCCAATGGATCCCCGGCTGAGCCGTTCCGACCAGCCCAACCTCGTGGAAATGCGACTCGACCTCCCCTGCTCCCCCTGCGGCAGGCGGTCCTGTCCGCTCGAACATCACGATTGCATGCGACTTCTTACCGTGGACGACGTGGGGAGTAGGATGATCGAGTTGTTGAACACCGCCCGCACGGCGAAGGCCTGAGACCGCTAGCCTGAGACCGCTAGCCTGAGCCCGCTAGCCTGAGCCCGCTAGCCTGAGACCGCTAGCCTGAGACCCCCGAGTTTTTGGAGAATGCCTGATGTTTCAGTTTCTGGGAATGCTCGCCGCCATCGCGTTGACCGCCTTCTGCTGGGGCATGTACGGGCCCGTCCTGCATTTCGGCCGCGAGGCGATGCAGTCGAACCTGCGGCCGTTCATGTGCGTCGGGCTGGCCTATTTCGTGATCGCCGTGATCGTGCCGCTCGTGCTGCTCGCCCGCGGGGAGCGGGGCGGTTGGACGGGCAAGGGCGTGCTCTGGAGCCTTCTGGCCGGCACGGCGGGATCGCTCGGCGCCCTGGGCGTGATTCTTGCGCTCGGCTTCGGGGGCAAGCCGATCTATGTGATGCCGCTGGTGTTCGGCGGCGCGCCGGTGGTCAACACGCTCCTCACCGCGTTCATGAACCGTTCGTTCAATCAGCTCAAGGCGCCGTTTCTGGCGGGCCTGATCCTCGTCATCACCGGGGCCGTGACTGTTCTGGTCTTCAAGCCGCAACCGCAGCCACAGGCCCACGTCCAAACCCACACCCAAACCCAAACCCAAACCCAAACCGCGGCGCATTCGCAGGAGGCCGCCAAGGCCCTCGCTGCGTCGGCTGATGCCGGGGCTGAGGCGACGCCGATCGACGCCGTGCGGGCCGAGGCTGCCGGGCCGGCGCCGGTCGAGAAGCGGGTCGAGAAGCGGGCCGAACGATTTCTGGAGATTCTCCTGTCGATCGCGATTGCGATGTTCTCATGGGGTGCCTACGGGCCTGTGCTGCATCGGGGGCAGGCTGCCATGGGAGGGAGCCGGCTACGGCCGCTGATCTGCATCGGCGCCGCCTACTTTCTGATCGCCGTGCTCGTGCCCATGGCGTTGCTCGTGCCCATGGGCGACACCGGCAATTGGCACCTGGGCGGCACGCTCTGGAGCCTCGGGGCAGGTTCGCTCGGTGCGCTCGGTGCCCTGGGCACGATCCTCGCCTTCGCCTGCGGCGGCAAGCCGTTCACTGTGATGCCGGTCGTGTTTGGGTTGGCACCGGTCATCAACACGCTCACGACGCTGGGCTTGGCCCACACGCCCACGACGGCGATCAGTCCACTGTTTCTGGCCGGCTTGCTCGTGGTGGCGGTCGGGGCCGCAACGGTGCTCGTGTTCGGCCCCCGCGGTCACGCCCCCGCGGCCGCCAAGTAGTGGGCGGCTGGCCTAGCGGCGTTCACGTGCCGCGGGTGTGGCCAAACCACTCGATGTGGAAGCGGTGCGCGAGCCGGATGCCGAGGCGGCGGCACTCCGGAAGCAGCCAGGCCGTGGTCCGCGAGAGCTCCTCAGCGCCCCTGCCCTGCGGCATGAAGAGCACCCGGCCGCGATCCACTCCCGCTGGCCGCGCGGCCGCCAGATCGCCAATCCATGCCGAAGCCTCCTGGAGATCCGCGGGCGAATCGATCACGAATTTGAGCTGGTAGTCGCCGCCGGCCATCAGCATCAAAATCACGTCGTCGCGGCGGCGGGTGTTTTCGTGGCGGGCCCTCCAGCCACCAGGGGTGTCGGACGGTGGTGCCGACGAAGACAGCTTCGGACTGATGGACATGAGGTCGGCAGGGGCCTCGAGAAACACCGTGCCCGCCGTCTCGATCGTGACATGCATGCCGTCGCCGCGAAGCAGGCGGCAGAGCTCCGCCACATCGGCCACGAGCAGCGGTTCGCCGCCGGTGATCACCACGTGCCGCTGTCGGAGTGCCGCCACGTGAGCAGCGACCTCTGCCACCGTCTGCTGTTCGCCCGCCGGCTCCCACGACGTGAAGGGGGTGTCGCACCAGTGGCAGCGGAGGTTGCAGCCGCTCGTGCGCACAAATGCGGTCGGCGTGCCGGCGAGCATGCCCTCGCCCTGAAGTGATGCATAGATCTCGGCGATGCGCATGGAGGGAGCCGTCGGCGTCAGGGGCATGCCCGGGGGTCGGTCGCGCCGGCGGCGGCAAAGCCGTCGGCGCGGAGGAGGCAGGAATCGCAGCGGCGGCACGGGCGGCCGTTGCTGTCGGGATCGTAGCAGCTGGTGGTGAGCCCGTAGTCGACACCGAGCGAAAGCCCAAGACGGATGATCGCTCCCTTTGAGAGCGTGGCCAGGGGGGCGAGTAGTTCGCTCGCCCGTCCCTCGACGCCCGCCTTCGTGCCGAGCCTTGCGACGGATTGAAACGCCGCGAGAAATTCCGGGCGGCAGTCGGGGTAGCCGCTGTAGTCGATCGCATTGACGCCGAGAACGATTCCCTCGGCCGAGCGGGATTCGGCCATGGCCAGAGCGAGGCTGAGAAACACTGTGTTGCGGGCGGGCACGTAGGTGACGGGAATGCCGTGGCCGATCTCTTCAGCAGAGCGACCCTTGGGGATCGGTGCGGCCGGGTCGACCAGCGCGCTACCACCGAAGGCTGCCAGATCGATCCGCAGCACGACGTGATCCTCGATGCCGAGGGCGCGGGCCACGGCCCGCGCGGCATCGAGTTCGCAGCGGTGCCGCTGGCCGTAGTCGATCGAGAGGGCCGAGAGCCGATATCCGGCGGCCTTGGCCCATGCCGCAGCGGTGGCTGAGTCGAGCCCTCCCGACAGGAGCACGACGGCCGATTTTGTACGGGGGTCGGCGGTGTCTGCGGCCGGAGCTTTCGCAGCTGACGAATTCATGGCACACTCTCTCCCACTATGACCAACACGAGCAACAGCACTCCATTCGCGCAGCCATCCCGCGACCAGTTGGAAGTCTTTCCCAACCAGTCTCCCGGCCGCGACTACAGCATCGAGATCGTTTGCCCCGAGTTCACGTCGGTCTGCCCGAAAACGGGGCAGCCCGATTTCGGCACGCTGACATTCCGCTACGTGCCAGAGGCGTTGATCGTGGAACTCAAGAGCCTGAAATTCTACCTGCAGTCATTCCGCAACGAAGGCATCTTTTACGAGAACGTGACCAACCGGATTTTCGACGATCTGGTGGCCGTCCTGAAGCCGCGGCGGATGACACTCGTGGCCCACTTCACGCCCCGGGGTGGGATTTCGTCGCGAATCGTCGTGTCGCACCCCTCGGGCGAGCACCTGCCGCCAGTGGTGTAAGCCTGACGGCTGCCCTTTGCTTTTGCCGCCGTGCGGATGCACAATTCTCAACCGACAGTCCTGCACGACGTCTGCTTCAAGCCTTCTTTGCCCCCGTCCCCCCGAGGCACAGCCCATGGCCCGCCCTGCCCAGTCCTCCCGTGTGCTGCTTTCCGCGCTCGCCGACGAGTCGGCATTTCATCTCACGGCCGTCGAGCAGTTCACAGCGCTGGCTGCCATCGGCCTTGAGTATTACAGCCTTCGGTTCATCGACGTGGGCAAAGGCGTGAAAAACGTCATGAAGCTCTCGTTGGCGGAGATTCAGAAACTCCGCCACCTCGAGGATCAATACGGACTGAATGTCGCGTCGATCGCCTCACCGATCGGCAAGGTCAAACTGGTCGACAAGCCCGACGGCACGAAGAATGCCTACGTGCCCTTCAAGCAGTATCTCGCGAAGGACGTGGCGAAGGCCTGTGAACTGGCCCACGCCTTCGAGACCAAGCTCATCCGAGGCTTCTCCTTTTATCCGCCCAAGGGGGCCAAGCCAGCGGAGTATGTGGAGGAGGCGGCGGACCGAATCGGGCAGATCGCCGAGGCCTGCCACCGGTCTGACCTCACCTTCGGACTCGAGGTCGAGGCCAACCTCGTCGGCCAGACGGGCGACCTGCTCGCCGAGATTCACCGCCGCGTGAACCATCCGGGCCTCGTGCTTGTGTTCGACGCCGCCAACCTCGTCGTGCAGGGGTTTTCCACGGCACAGGTCTACTCCCAGTGGGAGGCGATGAAGCCGGGCCTGGGCTGGGTGCACATCAAGGACTACCGCAAGGTTTCGGGCAAGGCCCGTGGCAAGCATGTCGACGAGCATATGCTCGACAACTTCGTGCCGGCCGACAGGGGCGTGGGGGGCCACGAGCGGATCCTCGCCGACCTCAAGGCCATGCTGCCCGCGCTGACCAAGAAACTGGAACGCCGGGGAATTCCGGGCGTGTTTCTCGATCTGGAACCGCATGTGCGGGGCGGTGGCCAGTTTGGAGGTACCAGCGGGCCCGACGGCATGGGGATCGCGCTGCGGTCGCTGTGCGGGGTGCTCGACCAGGTCAAGGTCGCCTACCATCTCCGCGATTTTGACGATCTGCTTGCGGCCCGCGGCCTCTAGTTGCAGCCCGTGGTTGACAGCCCCCTTGCCTGCCGTCGGCCGCCAATTGGAGGATGCCTGCATGAGCACCACGACCGAGCCGGGCAGCTACTTCGTCGCCAACTATCCGCCCTTTTCGCGGTGGCACGCGGCTGCCGTGCCGGCCGTGCTGGCGGCCTTCGGGGCTGAGCCGCCGACCGAGCCGGCCGCTCCGGACCTCGGGCTCTATCTCCACATTCCGTTCTGCCGCAAGCGCTGCAAGTTTTGCTACTTCCGTGTCTATACCGACGTCGCGGCGACGGATGTTGAACGGTATTCCATGGCGCTCGCCCGCGAGGCCGCGCTGGCCGCGGCCGAGCCTGCGATCCGCGGTCGGCCGCTGCGCTACGTCTACTTCGGCGGGGGCACGCCGTCGTTTCTGAGCGTGAAACAACTGGAACGGCTGGTCGCCGGACTGCATGCGAGCTTCGGCTGGCAGGATGCGGAGGAGGTGACGTTCGAGTGCGAGCCCGGCACGCTGTCCGAACCCAAGGTGCAGGCCCTCAAGTCGCTTGGCATGACGCGGATTTCACTCGGCGTCGAGAACTTCGCCGATGCGGTTCTGGAGGCCAACGGCCGGGCCCATCTCTCCGCCGAGATCCTCAGGGCCTGGGATTGGATCAAGGCCGCCGGCTTCCCCAACACCAACGTCGACCTGATCGCGGGTATGGTTGGCGACACGTTCGACTCGTGGCAGCGCACGGTCGACACGACGCTGTCGCTCGAACCAGACAGCATCACGATCTACCAGATGGAATTGCCGCTCAACACCGTGTTTGTCCGCGACGCGCGGGACGGCGGAGGCCAGACGCCCGTGGCCGACTGGCCGACGAAGCGGGAGTGGGTCGATTGGGCATTCGATCGCTGCCTCGAACGCGGCTACTCCATTTCAAGCGGCTATACGCTCGTCCGCGATCCTGCCCGCGTGCATTTCCATTACCGGGACATGCTCTGGGAGGGGAGCGATCTGGTGGCGCTCGGCGTGGCCAGCTTCGGCCATATTTCCGGCGTGCACTACCAGAATGCAACCCAGTGGGACGACTACCTTGCAGCAGTCGAGGCCGGGCGGCTCCCCCTCTCTCGCGGCCTCGCGGCGACTCCACGGGAACTGCTGATTCGTGAACTGGTGCTCGGGCTCAAGCGGGGCCATCTCGACACGGGCCGGCTGGCTGGAAAGTTTGGGATCAACCCTTTGACGGAATGGGCGGAACAGTGGCAGCGGCTCCGGGCGGAAGGGTATCTCGAGGAGATCGTGACCAGCCCTGTGCTGTCCCGCCGCGGTTTGCTGGAAATTGACGCGCTTTTGCCCCGGTTTTTTGACGCCTGAGGCCGATCAAGGCGTGCGGGCGTTATGTTTCCGGCGCCGGTGCGGTTTTTCCACTGGAGAATCGACCGCCGGCCGCCGGCCAGGGATTTCCGCCCCGGTTTCTCCGTTTTCATATTTCGTCCCAGAATCGCAGCCAGCCCTCGGCTTGCAACTGGCACCGAACTTTTGTTCATTTCCCGTCCTCGCGAGGCAGTTTGTGTACGAAGCTCAGACGGCAGTCAAGGTATTAACGCCGGGTCAGGCTCCCTCCCAGCCATCGGTTCGAACCGGATCTGCAGCAGTGCCGCCGGCACTCCAGTGCCCCGAATCAAAGCCACTCCGCGAGCGGCTTCGGGCGATGGCATCAGACCTCGTTTCCTCGTGGGGCATTCGGGCTGTCGGCGATTCAAGCGGGCCGGCGAGCATTCCGGCCGGGGGCCGTGTTCCAGCTGATATCAAGACGGCAGCGGGACTGAGAGCGTGTGCTGAAAATCTGGTGAAGCGGGCGTCGGCCAGTCCGGAGCACGTGGGGTGGACGATGGTGACGGTCGTCTCCGAATACTGGCGGACGCGTCTGGCGTCGGCCCCGTCCGGCAGACGGTTGATGCTCCTTCCGGATTGCCCGGTGGCAGCCAGAAATGCTGCCGACAGTTTGTCTGAAGCCACATCTACACCTCGCGTCTGCGGCCCGAGTTGCGGCATTGCGACGATCTGGGCGGCAGCACGAGACAGCGGTTGGGTCGTCGAACCGGTGGGGCGGGCGGTCGCGGGCATCGGATCGCTGCTCACCGGACAGTACGACGGCGTGCTGGGTGTCGCGAAACTGGGCGACCTCGAAAAGGCGTTCGCGATGATTCCGGCCTTTTCCCTGCCGGTGGCGGCGGTGCCCTTCAAGCCCTGCCCCACTTCTTCCCAGGCAG
>JBIIFB010000103.1:0-13363 GCA_044237545.1 Pirellulales bacterium | reverse complement strand
CAACGAAAAAGGCGAGGGCAACGAGAATGGCGAGGGCAAGCGAGCGGGCGGTGAGCCGAAGGGGGTGACTGACGGCGAAAAAGCCGACGGACGGCCTTCTGAAAAAAACAGCCAGGGCAATGGGGAGCAAAGCGGACCGCAGAACGATTCCGCAAAGCCCGATGCTCCGCAGAAGCCATCGAATCCCGGTGGTCGGCCGGGCAGTGAATCAAGTGAGCAGGGACAGGGTCAACAGGGACAGGGTCAGCAGGGACAGGGTCAGCAGGGACAGGGTCAGCAGGGACAGGGTCAGCAGGGACAGGGTCAACAGGGACAGGGTCAGCAGGGACAGGGTCAACAGGGACAGGGTCAGCAGGGACAGGGTCAGCAGGGACAGGGTCAACAGGGTCAGGGTCAGCAGGGTCAGGGCGACGGTGACGCCGCCGGCGAGGGTTCGGCAGGCGACGGACAACAGCAGGGGGGGCAGCCGAAGGCGGGTCAGTCAGGCAAGGGCGGCTCGCAGGGTAAGGGTGACCCGGCGGAGAAGGGGGATGCGGGGGGCACGCCTGGCGGCCAGCAGGGAGGGGCGCAACCACCGACTGGCACCCAGTCGAGTCCCGTTGCCGGCGGTGGCTGGTCAGACGGTGCCAGTGCGCCGCAGCCCGGCGGACCGGCCTCCCAGGGGCCGCCCCCGTCAGGCGAAACGGAGTGGGGATCGCAGGATCTGGAAAACGCCCGCAACGCGGCCGACCTCGCCATCGAACATCTTCGCGATACGGTGGATGCAGGCCGGAACGAGGTTCTCGATGAACTCGGCTGGACCCGCGACGAGGCACAGGCATTTCTCGATCGCTGGGAGTCGATGCGGCGGCAGGCTGAAAGCCCCGATCCGAAACAGCGAAGTGATTTCGAACGAGTGCTGCGGAGCCTCGGACTGCGGCCCGCCGGTGTGCAGAGTTCGCGCGACGTGCCTGCTGACGCAAAGGGCGGTCAGGCCGAGGGCCGGCGGAGCCGTCCGCCGAGCGACTACCGTGAACGCTTCAAGGCGTTCCTGCAAGGGACGAGCGGCGACTAGGGTATGAGCGGCGACGAGCGCGTGAGTGGCGACGAGCGGTGGAGCGGCCGAGAGGGCACCAGCAGCGAATGACCCAGTCGAGCCATCATGGCCAACTCTACGAGGGGCCCCGCTATCTCGCGGCGTTCGGCCCGAAGCGGGTGCCGCATTGTTTCACCGACGTGCTCATCCTCGGCGGCGGTCTGGCCGGACTGCGTGCGGCGCTCGCCGTGGATCCGCGACTCTCTGTAACGGTTGTCACAAAGGACGACCTGCAGAGCTCGTCGAGCCAGTGGGCGCAGGGAGGCATCGCCAGCGTCGTCGATCCTGAGGACCGCTTCGACAACCATGTCGCCGACACGCTGACCGCCGGGGTCGGAATGTGTCATGACGACGTGGTCGATTCGGTCGTCCGAGAAGCTCCGGCGCGGATTGCCGAACTCATCGCCTGGGGTACCCGGTTTGACTCGCATAATGGCAGCCTTGAACTGGGCCGCGAAGGAGGCCACAGCCATCATCGCATCGTGCATGCCCTGGGCGACGCAACCGGCCGCGAGGTGATGCGGGCGGTGATCGAGCGGGCCCAATCGCTCGACAATCTCGATGTCTGGCCCGAGACCTTCACCATCGATCTGGTCACCCATGAAGGAACCTGTCGGGGGGCTCTCGTCTGGAATCCCGCGCATGGCAAGACGCTGGTATGGGCTCGACGTACGATCCTCGCCACCGGCGGGGCCGGGCAGATCTACCGCGAATCGACCAACCCACCGGGAGCCAGTGGCGATGGGCTCGCGTTGGCGTGGCGGGCCGGTGCAGAACTTCGTGACATGGAATTCATGCAGTTTCATCCCACGGTGCTCTACATCGCCGGCGGCGCCCGCAGTCTGATCACCGAGGCCGTCCGCGGCGCGGGCGCATGGCTCGTCGATCGCGATGGCCGGCGGTTCATGCCCGACTTCGATCCGAGGGCGGAACTGGCGCCGCGGGACGTCGTCGCGCGGGCGATTACCGTCGTCATGCACCGCACGCATCAGGCCAACGTCTTCCTCGACCTCTCCCACCTCGATCCGCAGATGGTGCGGCGGCGGTTTCCCGGGATGGCGGAGATCTGCGGAAAGTTTGGGCTCGATCTGACCCGCGATCGGATTCCCGTGCGACCGGGCGCCCACTACATGATCGGCGGGGTGACGATCGATGCCCACGGCCGGACGACCATCCCCGGCCTGCTCGCGGCCGGCGAGGTGACGTCCAGCGGACTCCATGGCGCCAATCGGCTGGCAAGCAACAGCCTGCTCGAAGGCCTCGTCTACGGCGCGCGGGTAGGCGAGGTTGCCAGTCGCGAGATCCTGGCGGCGGATGGTGACGGGCACGAGTTCCGGATTCCGGCCATCGTAAATCCGAAGGCCGTCGATGGCGATGGACATGGGAATGGTGCCGAAAGCCATGGTCTGCTCGATCTTGCGGACATCCGCAATTCGCTTCGCGCCCTCATGTGGCGGCATGTCGGCGTGGAACGCGCGGGGGAGTCTTTGGCCGAGGCGCTCGATACGGTCGAGGGTTGGTGCCGCTACGTGTTGCCCCGGCAGTTTGCCGAGCCGCAGGGCTGGCAACTTCAGAATATGCTGGAAGTCTCACGGCTGATGATTCGGGGAGCGATCGAGCGGCGCGAGACCCGCGGCGTGCACTTCCGCAACGATTTTCCTGACACGAGCCCGAACTGGAGGGCGCACATCGGCTGGCAGCGGGGGCTGGTGCAACCAACGGTCATGCCGTTGCCAGAGGCCGCTATTCCGCGGACATCCTGAGGGATTGCGGGGCCATCAAGGCATCCAAACCGCCTGGCCGCACGGGACGGGGCCCACCGCCACGTCACCCGCATTCCACGCGACGGACGGCAGCCTCACGGAAAAATCCAGCAGCATTTGCCCCCTGCCAGAGCACGATCAATGCTGTGATCTGTGCCTTGCGGGCGAGCCCGCGATGCTGTCGCAGATGCCGCGGCAGCTGCCGGATCAGGCTGCTGTGGAAGTGCATGTCTGCCTGCATGGTGCCCGTTCCCCGCCGCCGCCGCTTTGCCTGGTAGATGTAGGCACCGCGACCGTAGCGGTAGTGCAGCCCGAGAAACTGTTTGAGGTTCTGGGCGTGGCGATGTTCGAGCGTGGCCGAGGGCACCAGCCGCAGCGGCCGACCACTGGCCCGCCAACGGTCGCAGAAATCACGATCCTCGGCGCCCGCACGGAAGAAAGTGGTGTCGAACCCACCGAGCTCGGAGTAGGCGGCGCGGCTGCAGAGAATGTTGTTGCTCGTCAGGAAGTAGGCGGCCGTGTGGTCACGATTGAAGTGCTCGTAGACGAGGTCAATGATCATCTGGCTCGTGGTGGCGAAGACATCGTCCGCAAGTCCGTTGAAGGTGATTCCCCCCACGAGCGCGTCAGTGCACTGCTGGTGAGCGGACACGAGCGATTCGAGCCATGTCGGCGTGGGCCGGCAGTCGTCGTCGGTGAAGGCGACGAGTTCCCCGCGGGCCTCCTGCACACCGCGATTGCGTGCGGCCGAAGGGCCGGCATTTGGCTGCCGAATGATACGGATGGTGGGGCCAGCCGGGGTGGCGAATTCGGGCGGCACGACCGGCTGGGGGCTGCCGTCATCCACCACGACAATCTCGAACGTGTCGGCGGGCATTGTCTGCCGGGCGAGCGCAGCAAGGCACTCACGCAGCCGCTCGGGGCGGGCGTAGGTGGGGATGACGATGCTGACGAGCGGGGTAGTCATTCTGGTGGCGAGTCCGGCCATCTTACAGAGTCGAGATCGGTCGGCGTGTCGCCGGTAGTCGCGTGCCTTCCCCCCACCAGGCATCGTTTTCCGGGATGCGATGAAACTGCGGCAGATGAAACGCGATCAGTTTCGGCATCGTGGACGTTCCATATGGCGTTCTGTTCAGGGCTAGCGGCCGGAGAGGCGGTCGAACAAGAGAAAGTCGAACGATCGTCTTGCCAGCCTCAGGCAACGGCTCACGCTCCACGGGGCCTCAAGGAGGGCTTGTCTTGCCACGTTACGGGCACTGCGACGACTCTCTGTCAGGTCGCCTTGGGATCGCACGTAGGTCTCGTAATCAAGAAAGAGATTGCTGCGGCTCGCATCCTTCAGGCCGGGGTGGTGGTTGAGCGACGTGGCAAGCTTCCACGTGCTCAGTGGAAAGGAAAGATCATCGGACCCGTCGTCGAGGAGATCATTCCGGATGAACACCGCGTCGAAAGGGGGTACTACCCAGAGGAGCGCATAGCCGTTCTCAACGCCGACAATCTGCAGGGCTTTGAGTGAAGCTCCGTAGCCTCGGTCGCCCTGCCATCGCTCCGAGGCGTCGTCGGGAAAAGTAATGGCACACTCCATTGGAAAACAGCTGTTGTACTCGACGGTGTAGATCATTGCCTTGTATCGCGAGAGCAACGCACGGAACAACCAGAGGTCAGTGGAGTCGACGTCGATCGAAATGTATTCCGGCTCGGCGGGCACACCATGCTCGGCGAAAACGTCGCAGATGTTCTTGGCCGTCAGGAAGTGTTGGTGCAGGTTGATCGAGGGGTTGGCGTGGCTGCCGTCGAGGAGCAGGCATTGCCAGCCATGATGCAGGACGAAATTCGCGACGTTAGATCCGCTGCCTCCCGTGAGGGATGCGTCGTTGAATCCGAACTCGACGCAAAACGGCGGGGTGTTGCGAACGCCGATCTGCGCGAAAATCTGTTCGAGGAGCACGTCCTGGTAGGACTGCGAGTATTTTCCCCGCCCCCACTTCACGGAGGGTAGGTCACGGATCCACTGTTTTATGGCGATCTCCTTCCGGCGGTGTCACAGCCTTGGTTGGTGTTGCGGCGTGCCGATCCATCGGCGGCGGATGCCCCAACGGGTGAATGAATAGGTGTCCCAGACAACCTGTCGCAGCCATGGCGGCAGACGATGACCCGACCGCACGTCGATGACGGTGCGCGGTGGAGTGCTGCCGACAACTTGTGCGAGGTGACCGAGCGAGGAACTGCTGTCGATGATCAGGTGTGCGCATCCGGCCAAGAGATAGAGGTCGATCAGTGCCTCGGCGAGGTTCGACGAACGGTCGGGGCATTCCTCGCGACCGTGCAGCGTGCCTGATGGCGGATACCATTTGGGGGCTGTAAGCACGCCGGGATATTCGCGGCGAAATTCCTCCTCGACCTGACCACTGTCGGTGGCCAGAAAGATGCGGGCCTCGGGCAATCGCTTCTGGCAGGCAGCGACGTGGTCTTTTATGAGCCGCAGATTGGTGCGCTTATCCGTGTGCCGCACGTGGACGCCGATCCGCGGCGCATCGCCCCAGTTACGGCTGATGTCGGTAATCCTTGTCGCCAGCGACGGGTGAAGTTCGAGTGCGTCGTGCATCAGGTGCCGGAGGATCGCCAGATCGTCGAGGTGTTGCCAAGCGGCAAGAGCACCACGAAAATGACGACGCATGCGGTTGATCAGGGGGTTATAGCTCCACATGACGAGCAGCTCCTCGTCGTGGTCAAGACGCGACGGGTTGAAGGAGAAGACCAGTCCGGCAAGCGGGTCGTGGCGAACGGCGGGCGCGTGTGCCATCAGCATGTCAAAGGGCGATGTTCGCAGATGCCCCCGCCACATCCAGGGGTTGACCGAATCGGTGTCGGGAATCTCGTCATCGGCACCCGCGGAACGAGACACGAAGAACCGCGTGAAGACGTTGGACCCGTCGTTGGAATAGGTCCAGTCGGTCCAGTCGATCAGAAGTCGTCGTCCGCTGAGACGTGCGTAGAGCGCACCACTCAGCGCAGCATAAAGGCGGTTGCCAAGCCCCGCATTCCCCTTCACGATCAAATACTTTGGGGTGGCCACGGCTGCGTTCGTTTTCCTGTCTCGGTGGCGGGCGGTTCGGGCCTGAAACACTCTGAGACCGGCCGGAGTATAGTCCAATCATGTACCCGCCACTCATTTCCGCATTGATTTATAGCATGGGCCTGCTGCGGGCCTTTCCGACGCGGCAGACCAGTCGTGATCGGCTCGAACGGCTGCTTGAAAAGCTTCGCCCGCTGACGAGCGGCCGCGAACTGATCCGTCTCGGTCCGGAGGGAGACGGGGGCTATGTGCTCCCGGATGACCTCGCCGGCATCGAGGCCTGCTTCTCTCCGGGCGTCAGTGGCATTTCCGGTTTCGAACAGGATTGCGCTGAGCGGGGCATGAAGGTGTTTCTGGCAGACCGATCGGTGAGCGGCCCGGCGTGCCGGCATGAGCTGTTCACGTTCACGAAGAAATTCGTCGGGGCGACGACGGACGACGACTTCATGACGTTGGATGAATGGGTGACGGCATCCCTTCCGGAATCCACATCCGACCTGCTGTTGCAGATCGACGTGGAGGGTTGCGAATACGAGGTGTTTCTGTCGGCGTCGGATGCGCTGCTGCGGAGATTCAGGATCATCGTCGTTGAATTCCACTTCCTCGATCATCTGTGGAGCGAGCACTTTTTTCGGATCGCACGCCCGGTTTTTGACAAACTCCTCCAGACGCACGCGTGTGTCCACATCCATCCCAACAACGGGGGCGGCGTGCTCCGAATGGGCGGGCTTGCGATTCCTCCGGTCATGGAGTTCACCTTTCAACGCCGCGATCGTCTGCTGAACCCGGTGCCAAGGCGCGACTTTCCCTGTCCGCTGGACCGCGACAACACGCCGCACGCCACCGTCCCGCTGCCCGCATGCTGGTACCACGGTCGCTGACCGTGTGCGGCGGCTACGGCAACGCATGGTGGTCCAGTAGCAAGTCCGTATGCTGGTGCCTCGAACCGCGGCCGACGTCATCGCCGCGCGGGCATTCCACACGACGGAATTCTTCCCCATGAAGATCACGAAGCTCACGACCTACATCGTTCCGCCCCGCTGGTGCTTCCTGAAGATCGAGACCGACGAAGGCATCGTGGGCTGGGGCGAGCCTGTGCTCGAAGGCCGCGCCCACACCGTGGCGGCGGCGGTCGAGGAACTCGCCGACTATCTCGTCGGCAAGGATCCGGGCAACATCGAAGACCACTGGACAGTGCTCTACCGCGGTGGGTTCTACCGCGGCGGCGGGATCCACATGAGCGCCCTGGCCGGCATCGATCAGGCCCTCTGGGACATCAAGGGCAAGTCGCTCGGCGTGCCGGTGCATGCGTTGCTCGGTGGGCAGGTTCGCGATCGGATCCGTGTCTATTCCTGGATCGGCGGCGATCGGCCGGCCGAGACCGCCGCCCAGGCCAAGGAGCGGGCCCGGCTCGGTTTCACCGCCATCAAGATGAACGCCTGCGAGGAGCTGCAGTTCATCGATACGTATGACAAGATCGACCAGGCGATCGCCAACGTTGCCGCGATCCGCGAGGCCGTCGGCCCGCACTTCGGCATTGGCGTCGACTTCCACGGCCGCGTGCACAAGCCGATGGCCAAGGTGCTCGTGAAGGAACTGGAGCCGTATCGGCTGATGTTCATCGAGGAGCCGGTGCTCAGCGAACACTCAGAGGCACTCAAGGAGATCGCGATGATGTCGAATACACCGATCGCGCTCGGTGAGCGGCTCTACTCGCGGTGGGATTTCAAGAAGATCCTGCAGGAGGGCTACGTCGACATCCTGCAGCCAGACCCGTCCCATGCCGGCGGCATCACCGAAACGAAAAAAATCGCGACCATGGCCGAGGCCTACGACGTGGCGATCGCGTTGCACTGTCCGCTCGGGCCGATCGCGCTGGCCGTCAATTTGCAGCTCGACGCCAACTGCTACAACGCCTTCATCCAGGAGCAGAGCCTGGGCATCCACTACAACCAGGGCAACGACCTGCTCGACTACGTCAAGAACCCCGAGGTCTTCGACTATGCCGACGGCTCGGTGAAGATCCCGCAGGGGCCGGGGCTCGGCGTCGAGGTCAACGAAGACTATGTCAAGGAGCGGGCCGCCGTCGGCCACCGCTGGCGAAACCCCGTCTGGCGGCACGCGGACGGCAGTTTTGCCGAGTGGTAGGGGAAGGCTAGCCCGGTCAGGCAGGAAATGGGGACGGGAGTCGGGCGGCACTAGGCAGGTTCGCAGTCGGAACCCAGCACGTGCCCGATGGCCTTGATCACGTCTCGAAAGCGCGCGGGATCGAGCATCCCGCGCGGGCCTCGATCCAGATCGAGCCTCGACAGTTCGACTGAGAGAATGTTTTCGCACTGTGCCACGCAGTCAGTCGTAAAACCGTACTCACCGGCAAAAAACGGCACACAGTTGGGCAACAGGCGCCGCTGCTGAAACCTCGCCGACGTACAGACGACGACAACGGCATACCGGCCGCGATTCAACGTGGGCCGCGATACGACGATCACGGGATGCGGGCCCGCGTCTTCAAAGTCTGCCGTGTAGATAGCAGCCGGCTCGATCATGCATCGTCTTCCATCCGACCTGCTGCATTGCGCCGCCCGATGGCATGAATCGTACGCAACTGTCGCTCCTCCTCCAGCAGGCCCTGCACGGATTCGAAGTCTGCCTCAGACACGAGGACGTATACCTCGTTGGTTCGCGGATCGACGACACGCGGCCGATCGGTGTCGCGGGCGTCGACCGCGGGAAACTGCTGTGGAATGAGCGGAATGGGACTCATGCTTCAATCATACAGCGTGCCACACAGGCTTGCCACGTGCCCATTCCTGCGTCACGCCCCGGAAGATCAACGAAGAACACGCCGTCGAACCTCAAGCCGCAAGCGAGCCCATGGCCCCCGTCGCCGACCCCGTGGGGGAAATTTTTAAACGTGCCCGGTGTTGATAGAGCCGGGGAAAGAGAGACGGCAGCAACCCGTACTCGTCGTACCAGCCACCAGATCCGGGTAATTTGACGCGACGCAGACGCTCATGAAGACCACATATCATGTATCTCACGGAGTACGATGGTCCCTCCGGAGACAACGCGGAGGAATCCTGACCGCCGAGCCGCCCCCGGAGGGCTGCCGTCGTCACAGCCTGTAGACAGGGGCAAGGCCGCCTGTACAATTGTGAAGGCATTTTCACCTATCGAAAAGGCCACGGACTTCATGATTCGCCTCACGCCCCAACAGCACGACGAGCTGCCAAAGGAGCCGGCCAGCATCGCCCGCGCCGTCGATCCTTGTTCGAACCTTGAATACGTCCTCGTGCGGTCCGATCTTTACGAGCGACTGTTGGCATCGCTTGCTCTTGATTCCGCCGCCTTAATGAACGAAGTGATGGCTGAAGACGACGCCCACGATCCGTATCTCGAAAGCTATCAACGCACCGCAAGGGATTGTGCATGAATCGTGGCGACGTCGTATTAGCCGACTTTCCTTTTCAAGACATGAGCGGGAGCAAACTTCGGCCGGCGATTGTGGTGCAGAATGATTCCGACAACGACGTCTCGGCAAACACGGTCCTCGTGATGGTGACAGGAAACCTACGCGACTCAAATCACCCTGCGGCGGTGTATATCGATCCTTTCGATAGGGACGGCATAGGCAGCGGGCTGCGTGTCCGCGATGGATGTCGGAGGAAGAGTGGGGCGGTCTTCCCGACACGCTCATCGTCAGGGAACTGCGATACGACGTGCTCGTCCCGGGCTCACGAACAAGATCGGTCACGCTCGTGACCAGTCTGCTCGACCCAGTGGAATATCCGGCTGCCGACCTGGCGGCGCTCTATGCCAAGCGATGGGAAGTCGAGACCAACCTACGGCATCTCAAACAGACCCTCGGCATGGACGTGCTTCGCACCAAGAGCCTCGACGGCATCCACAAGGAACTGGCGATGTTCGCCATCGTCTACAACCTCGTCCGGCTGACGATGCTCGAAGCGGCGCAGCGACAGAGGGTAGATCCCAACCGAATCAGCTTCGTCGATGCTCTGCGTTGGCTACGGTGCGCTGGCGAGGGAGGTACTCTTCGGCCGATTCGTATAATGCCCATGCGGCCGGGCAGGCACGATCCGCGTGTGAAAAAACGACGGGCAAAAAACTACAGGCTGATGACAAAACCGCGTTCCGAGTTGATGCAAGTGCAATCGCTGAAAGCGCTATCGCCTTAACTTCGTGCCATTCGTGATACAGCCTTTTCCCGTCCGACCCGTGGCCACGAGTTTTGAACTTGTGGAATCCGCGTCTGGGCAACGGACAAGTTGAAAACTTGCCGCCACGGGGGGCAGCACGTCCTCTTTTCAGGCTGCGTTGACGTCGATTTCATGGGCAGATAGCATCTGCCGTGTCGACAGTCCACATTGCGGGCGAGGCGATGGCACGCACCATGAAGAATCGAACGCGAAATCAGATGCTGTGGATCGCGATCGCCGCGGTCGTGCCGTGCATCGTGGCCGGGCCGCTCCGCGGGGCGGAGTCGGCGGCGGTCGATGCCTTGGTGGCCGGGCACGGGCGGGTGGTGCCGCTCGTCAAGCAATACTGTCAGGACTGCCATGCCGGCGATCTGATCGAAGGCGAGGTCGACCTCTCGGGCGTCGGCTCTCTCGACGCGGTCCGCAGTAAGGTGAAGGTCTGGCAGCGGGTGGCCGAGATGGTGACCAGCCGGCAGATGCCGCCGCCGGAGGCCGACCAGCCGACCGACAATGAGCGTGCCGAGATCGCGCAGTGGCTCCACGACTTCCTCAAGGCCGAGGCCCGCGCCCGGGCGGGCGATCCGGGCCGCGTCGTGCTCCGCCGGCTCAACAACGCCGAATACACCTACACGATCCGCGATCTCACCGGCGTCGACTCGCTCGATCCAGCCAAGGAGTTTCCGGCCGACGGCGGCGCGGGCGAAGGTTTCACGAACACGGGCCAGTCGCTCGTCATGTCGCCGGCGCTCGTGACCAAATACTTCGACGCCGCGAAGGCCGTGGCCGGGCATGCCGTGCTCCTGCCCGACGGCTTCCGGTTTTCCGCCGGCGACACAAGGCGGGACTGGACCGACGAGGCGCTCGCCCGTATCCGCAAGTTCTACGGCCGGTTCACGCAGCCGCTCGACGCTGCTGCGGCTGCAGCGCAGACGGTCGTGAAGCAGGGGATCAGCCTCGACGCGGGCCACGATGGATTTCTGCCGACCGAGAAATACCTGCTCGCGACGCTCGCCGAGCGGGATCGCCTCGCGAAGGGAGGCGACGCGTTTGCAGAGGTGGCCCGCGAACGGGGTTTGAATGCGAAGTATCTTGCCACGCTCTGGAATACGCTTTCAGCAGACGCTAGTGAGCCGTCTTTGATTCTCGACTCGCTGCGGGCCCGCTGGAGGACCGCGGCTCCGGGCGATGCAGCCGCACTCGCCGCGAGTGTTGCCGGCTGGCAAAAAGCGGTCTGGAAATTCAACAACGTCGGTCAGATCGCGAGGCAGTTTGGCCGGCCCGATGGACCGCCGTCATGGATGGACGCGGTGACGCCGCTGGTGGACCGGCAGGAATTCCGTGTGAAGCTCACGGTGCCGGAGGGAAAGGATGCGATCACGATCCGCCTCGCGGCCGGCGACGCCGGGGACGGTCGTGCTCAGGATTTTGCCGTGTGGGAAAACCCGCGGCTCGTGGCTCCCGGTCGGGCCGACCTGCCGCTGCGGCTCGTGCGGCAGATGGTGGCCACGCTCGCCACGCAACGGGAGCGGCTGGCTGCGACCGCGTCGGAATGCCTTGCGGCCGCGGCCGAGGCGGCCGCGCTTGAGCCACCGGTCACCACCGACACATTCGAGGCCACGGTCGCCGACCTGTCGCGGAAGCACGCCGTCGATCCGCAGCTGCTGTCGGGGTGGCTTTCGTATCTGGGCATCGGTGCCGCGGAGCCGCAGTTTGCCAAACTCCTCGACAAGAAGCTCGAACGCATCGAGGGCTGGGCGGCTGTCAACGGCTGGGGCGGAGCAGGGCCGTTGCAGGTGATTGCCAACTCGTCGGACGAGCAGTTTCGCATTCCTGGCACGATGAAGCCCCATGGCGTGGCCGTGCATCCCGAGGCGAAGCAGCGGGTGATCGTCGGCTGGCGGAGCCCGGTCTCGGCTGCGGTGCAGATCATTGGCGGGATCGAGGGCGTGCACGTCGGCTGCAGCAACGGCACGCTCTGGTCGCTGCAGGTCTGGCGCGGCAGCACCCGACAGGTGCTCGCGAGTGGCACGAGCAACGCTGGCCAGCCGACGCCGATCGGCCCGTTCGATTCGATCGAACTGCGCCGCGGCGACGTGGTGAGTGTTGTCGTCGGGGCCCGCGACGGCAACCAGAGCTGCGACCTCACCGCCGTCGATCTCGCGATCCGTTCCGGTGATCGGGAATGGGATCTGTCCAAGGACGTATCGGCCGACATCCTCGCGGCCAATCCCCATGCCGATCGTCACGGCAACGCGGCCGTCTGGCATTTTGCATCGGAACCCGATGCGCCGGACACCGGCTGGACGATTCCCGCCGGATCGCTGCTGGCCCGGTGGATGTCGGCAACCGCAGGAGAAGAACGCGGGAAACTCACCGCGGAACTCGAGCGGCTGCTGGCGGATGGCGGCGCCGATGTGGCGAAGGACTCGCCTGATGCGGAGTTGCGACGGATGCTCCTCTCCGCGACCGGCCCGCTGCTGGCCCGCATCGAGCTCCAAAAGGAACCCGAGAAAAACGCCGAGGCGGTCGCTTCAGAGACTGGCGAGGTCGGCATCGATCCGAAGCTCTTCGGCCTTCTGGCACAGGGTCTGCCGGCCGATACCCCTGTCGATGCCAAAGATCTCTGCGTGCAGGTTCCCTTCTCGATCGATATCGCGATCCCGGCGGAGCTCGCCGTGGGCTGCGAGCTTGTCACCGCAGGAAAAGTCCATCCGCAGGCTGGAGACGACGCGAGCGTGCAGCTGCAGGCCAGCGTTGGTGCCGGTGCGGATGCTGTGTCATCAGGGTTGTCGCCGTCGGTGCCGGTCGTTACCGGAAAGGACTCCGCCGCCTGGAAACGGTTCGAGGCCGCGTGTACCGACTTCCGCAGCCTCTTCCCCAAGGCGGTCTGCTATGCGCGGATCGTGCCGGTCGACGAGGTGGTTACGTTCAATCTCTTCTATCGGGAGGACGGCGAACTCAAGCGGCTGATGCTCGACGAAGCCCAGACGCAGGAGCTCGACCGGCTCTGGAACGAGCTGTTCTTCATCAGCCAGGAACCGGTCGAATTAGTCGACGTCTACGAGCAGTTGATGGAATACGCCGGGCAGGATCGTTCTGACCTCGTGAAGTCGTTCACGCCGATGAGAGGTCCCATCGAGGCCCGTGCCACCGCTTTCCGCTGGCAGATGGTCGATGCCGAGCCGCTGCAGCTAGCGAAGCTGCAGGCTTTCGCAGCGCAGGCCTACCGCCG
>JBIIFB010000102.1:0-13392 GCA_044237545.1 Pirellulales bacterium | reverse complement strand
GCCAAGGCCGTCAAGCGGGCGCGACGGCGGATCGCCAAGAGGGGCTGATCCCGCTCCGACCGCCTTCATCCGCTCCGCGGACCCTATGGCGGTGGTGGGCGCTCACGGGTTCACCGTGGGAGAACGGTTACGTGGAGAGCTTCAACGGCAAGTTCCGGGACGAACTGCTGGCACGGGAAGCGTTCGACACGCTGCTCGAGGCCAAGGTGCTCATCGAGCGGTGGAGGCAGCACTAAAACACTGTCCGGCCGCACAGTGCCCTTGGGTATCGCCCCCCGGCTCCCGAGGCGCGGCAGCCCTGTGCGGTCGCCTCGGCTACGCCTCGGCAACCGCACAGGGCTGGTCTGTTGGAGGGCAAACACCTAACTTAAAAACTGGCGTCATTCATGGGGGCAGGTCACAACCGCAATCAAGCTGCGTTGGCGATCCGAAGGAGTCCAAACCTAAGGGAGCACGAACTTGAATCGCTGCTCGCCACATTGAAACAGGCAGTTGTTGGTGAGTTTTATTGCGTCAATCTTCACCCAGATGCCATTCAGCGACGGCTGCGAATTAATTTGCCAGACCCCGCTCGCATCCCGCGTGACAAACGCATGAAGCTTAGCGACGCACAGGTCGTCGAGATCGATGTCATTTCCGAAGCCCGGGCGTCCGATTGCCAGCCGCAACGATCGAAAGGGATGCCGCCTTGGGGTTTTATCACCAGTCGGCGTGGTTTCGATGAGTGCCGGCAGAGAGTCCGCTCGCGTACTCGCAAGATCATCGACCAATGCGGTCTTGGGGTCTGGCGTTGCGTCACTTGAGGGCGAAACAGAGGACGTCGGCACTTCGAATCGATATCGCTTCGAGCCGATGAGCAGCGTCATGCCTGTTCGAAGCGTGACTGCACGGCACCTCACCAGCGTGCCGTTGGAACTGTCCAGATCCCGTACTACCCACGCATGCTTTCCTCCCACATCGACGCGTGCGATCTCCGCATGACTGGCCGACATCGCCACATCATGCGGAATGAGGAGGTCGCCCTTCGAGCGGCCAATGACCATGCGATCAGAGCGGACGTGGACGACCTCGCCGTCCTCGAGTGATCCGTCGTTGCAAATCGTGATCCGGGGCGCTTCGTATCGATATGGTGAGCGGTACAGGACCTCCTCAACAGTTTGGGGTTGAACTGGCTTGAGGGGTGGAACCGGAGGGCCCGTAAAAACACTGCGGGCAACTGGAAGCTCGTGTGTGGGGATGGGCAATGAGTCGAGGATCGTTCCGGGATCGTCGGAGATCGGGAAGTCATTCGGCATGGGCTGGGTCCTCATGAGCGGTTAGAGATCGATCCGCGGTTAAAGATCGCGGCTTGTCACCACAGGCTTTTTAGCGCTGCCTCCCTGTAAGGGGGTCATGCCGCTATCATAGCGGTCGCTACGTCGGGCCGCGAAACGCAAAGGGGCTGGTCGATGGAGTCCGCTGAAGATGTGCTGGAGTGTCCGCACTGCGAGCGGCAGTTTTTGGTCACACCTGCCGCGCTGGGGAAGAAGATCCGCTGCCGGGGCTGCAGGCTGCCGTTCCGTATCCCGGCCGGCATACCCGCCGCCCCTCCGGCCCAGCCATTCGTGCCTCGCCTGCCGAAGGCGACGCGGCTAATCGTCGACGGCGTGGACGTTCGCCGCTGTCCAGTGTGCGACCGGGCCTTTGCGATGCAGCAGTCTCTTGGGGGGAAGACGATTCGCTGTCGAGCGTGTCGGAACATGTTCCTTGTCGAGGCTACGGATGGTGTTCCTCCTTCCAGCGGCCGAGGCGAGCCGAGCGTGCCGGCAAAAGGTTCCCCGGAACCCTCTCGCTCGTTCGCCATGCCGCGAGCTCCCGTGCTGCCACATTCAACAGTTCCGGTCACGGAGGCTGTGGTAGATGAGCTAGACGATCCGCATGCTGCGGAGGACATCGGGGACATGTTGGAAGACGCGGATCCTGATGAGAAATGTCCCGTCGCAACGGCGGCACGCTCGTATAGAAAAGCTACCGGCACCGATGCTGGCGGCGCTCTCGCCGGTTTGGCGGCGGTCGTGCTCGGCGGCCTGACTGCCCTGCCGGTGACGTTGCTTATTCTGTGGTGGGTGTTCGGCAAGGACCCGTTGCACATAGCGCCGATGCTGCCCGAGGCGGTGCGCTGGCTGGCCCCTGATCACCTCGCGAAGTAATTCACTGTTTCCGTATTCCCGCCCCAGAATGAACAGGTTGGAGCATTATGGCTGAATCCTCTCCTTCCTCGGGTGATTCGTTGATCGGCAGGACGGTCGCGGGCCGCTACCGGGTGATATCGAAGCTGGGCGAGGGCGGAATGGGGCTCACCTACCGTGCGTGGGACGAGGCTGAGGGCCGCCCAGTCGTGCTCAAGATGCCGCGGCGGAATCTCGTCGAGAATGCGGCATTCTTGGAGCGGTTTAGCCGGGAGGTGCGGATGATGGCGGCGTTGTCCCATCCGTCGATTGTGCCGATCTTGGACGTCGGCGAGGACGAGGGACTGCCCATTCTGGTGATGCGATTCCTTCCCGGTGGCTCGCTTTCCAATCGGCGTCTGCGGGACGCTGACGGGAAGGTGCAGCCAACGCAGCCATCGACGCTGCAGTTGTGGCTACCGGCAGTCGCGTCGGCGCTTGACTTCGTGCATGCCAATGGCATCGTGCACCGCGACGTCAAGCCAGCAAACATTTTCTTTGACGCGTTCTGGGGAGCCTATCTGGGCGACTTCGGAATCGCGAAGATCGTCGAGGACACGACGGTCTTGGAGAAGGAGCACACGCTGACGGCGACGTCTATGGCGATCGGCACGCAGGAGTACATGGCCCCGGAGCAATTCACGCCGAAGGCGGTGGTAGACGGCCGCGTCGACCAGTATGCGTTGGCGGTGATGGTGTATGAGATCCTGGTCGGCCAGCGTCCGTTTCGTGGGGAGACGGCGCACCTGGTGGTGGAGGTGACGACGCAGCCGGTGCCCAGATTGACGCAGTTCCGCCGGGAACTACCCGACTCGGTCTGCCACGCGGTGTATCGCGGGCTGTCGAAGCAGCCCGGGGAGCGGTTCGCGAGTTGTGCGGAGTTTGCACAGGCGGTGCTGCGGGACGTGCGGCCGATGGCCGACGAGGAGGGGATAGCGCGTTTGCTATGCCCGCAGTGCGGCAACATGCTCAAGATGCCGACGAGTGCGGCGGGGCGGCAGGGAAAGTGTCCTCGGTGCAAGACGGAGATGATGGTCGCCGAGGATCTCGGTGCGTTGTGGCTGGCCCGCGAGGAGCACGAGGAGGAGGAACAAGCCGCCGCAGGAGCTGGAGAGCAGAAAAGCGGAGTGGATTCGGTCGATGTGTTCACTTCGATCTCGAGCACGACGCCTATGCCGAAGGCTGGCGTCCGCGGGATCTGGTCGCAGCTAGATCCCACGGTGCGGCGGGTGGGGATCGGGGCGGCGATACTAGCGTCGCTCGTGGCCACCGCGCTGCTGGCGGGCGACTACGCCGCAGGGGCTGCCCGCAAGCAGCTTGAGGCCGCGACGGCCAGCCAGAAGAAACTCCTCGCGGAAAACCAGAGGCTTGAAAGGGAGGTGCGCAAACTTGTGTCCGACAACACTGCGCTCAATAGTCAGCACAACGATCTACTTTCGGAGATGAAAGTGCTCACGGCCAACAGTGGCAAGGCGAGTTCAGACGCCGACGCTCCACAAGATTCCAAGCGTGCAGCCCCAGATGTTCCCGCCCATAGGGTTAGCGGTGGGGAAATCGGCGGTAGCGAGATTCCCGAAGCGAGATCCTCCCCGGTTGCCGCAGTCGACGGGCTCCGGAAATCACCAGGTTTGATAGGACGGATCACTCAAGAAGGAAAGTACGTTCCGGCTGGCATGATTTGCGGGATCATCTACATTCCAGGCGGAGTTTTACAGCACCGCGATGTAGCGCAGATCGTTTCGCAGGGTGGCGAGTTGAAGGATGTGCGAATGGAACTCAAGGGAACTTTTGAAGTTTCTGAGGACTGCGATATTGTGATATGGCACAAAGGAGGCTCGTCTTCGGGCGGGGTTCATTCTCTATTTGTCGACGGTGAGGAGTTAGGATCAATTGGTGACGACCGCATTAAAAACGTGACGTATCGGCATCGTGTGCAGAAAGGGCCGCACGCGGTGCGGTGGGTGTTGACTGGCGGCCAGTTCGGTGACTGCATGCTGCAGTTTTACGATCGCCATCGTGTGGTTATCCCGGTCTATCGGGACGCCGCCACGGTTGCCGAAACATCGCCTGCGGCTGTGATGGCAAGTGGACAAACGGCATATTTGGGTCCTGTTCAGTTGGGCGGGCCTGTCCCGACCGATGACAAAGCCAGCGACTTTTCCATACCGATGCCAGAGGGCGGATGGTCTGCCGACGCTGTCGAAAGAACGGAAACAGCACCTCTTGCACTATTTCATTTGACTTTCAGTGGTGACTGGTCTCGGGTCGAGACGGCCCGTGGAGCGCGAGACGTTGAAAAGATCGGTGCTCCGACGATCACAGATGGCATCAGCGGGAACGGTCTGCGGGTTGGTGTGGGCAGTAGGGTTGAAATAGACCTGACCGATGTTCTACCGCTGGGTAATTCTGAGCGGACGGTCTCGCTCTGGGCACGCACGCACAAGAAAGCGCAGCAGAACCTCGCTGCGTATCTATCCTATGGCGGCCGAGCGGAGAGAAACCAGGCTTGGTCGGTATGCCTGGGTAGTGACGCGTACTGCTTCAATGGCAACTGGCACGATGTGAAGACAGACCAGAAACCGACTCTTGGTATGTGGGATCATATCGTGACAGTGAAGAGGGGCGATGAGATCGAGGTATGGGTGAATGGGACCCTTCGGGCTGCAAGAGCGGGCAAGACGAATACGGTGGGTGCGCGGATGCTGCTGGGAAAGAATGTGATAATGGATCGCGAAATCGAAGCAGATATTGACGAAGTAGCGGTTTGGGACAAGCCACTCAGACCCCGCGAGATCGTGTCGGTTTACGAGAGCTTTCGAAATACACGCGGTTCGTCTGAAGGCAATTCCAGTAAACGTGACTGATTCATCGAATCGGTTTCCCGCCCCAGAACGAACAGGTTGGAACATCATGGCTGAACCCTCTCCTTCCCCCGGTGATTCGCTGATCGGCAGGACCGTCGCGGGCCGCTACCGGGTGATATCGAAGCTGGGCGAGGGCGGAATGGGGCTCACCTACCGTGCCTGGGACGAGGCTGAGGGCCGCCCGGTCGTGCTCAAGATGCCGAGGCGGAATCTCGTCGAGAATGCGGCATTCTTGGAGCGGTTCAGCCGCGAGGTGCGGATGATGGCGGCGTTGTCGCATCCGTCGATCGTTCCGATTCTGGACGTTGGCGAGGATGACGGGCTGCCCATCCTCGTGATGCGGTTCTTGCCAGGTGGCTCGCTTTCCAATCGGCGTCTGCGGGACGCTGAGGGGAAGGTGCAGCCGATGCAGCCATCGACGCTGCAGTTGTGGCTGCCGGCGGTGGCGTCGGCGCTCGACTTCGTGCATGCCAATGGCATCGTGCACCGCGACGTGAAGCCGGCGAACATCTTCTTCGACGCGTTCTGGGGAGCGTATCTGGGTGACTTTGGGATCGCGAAGATTGTCGAAGACACGACGGTCTTGGAGAAAGAGCACACGCTGACGGCGACGTCGATGGCGATCGGCACGCAGGAGTACATGGCCCCGGAACAGTTCACGCCGAAGTCCGTGGTGGACGGTCGCGTCGACCAGTATGCGTTGGCGGTGATGGTGTATGAGATCCTGGTCGGCCAGCGTCCGTTTCGTGGGGAGACGGCGCATCTGGTGGTGGAGGTGACGACGCAGCCAGTGCCCAGATTGACGCAGTTCCGACGGGACCTTCCCGACTCGGTCTGCCAGGCGGTGTATCGCGGGCTGTCGAAGCAGCCCGGGGAGCGGTTCGCGAGTTGTGCGGAGTTTGCACAGGCGGTGCTGCGGGACGTGCGGCCGATGGCCGACGATGAGGGTGTGGCGAGGCTCTTGTGCCCACAGTGCGGCAACATGCTCAAGATGCCGACGAGTGCGGCGGGGCGGCAGGGAAAGTGTCCTCGGTGCAAAACGGAGATGATGGTCGCCGAGGATCTCGGAGCGTTGTGGCTGGCCCGCGAGGAGCACGAGGGGGCTGAGCCGGGTGCTGCCGGCCAGGAAAGCAGCCTAGATTCGATCGACGTGTTCACGTCGATCTCGAACACGACCCCTGTACCGAAGGCTGGCGTCCGCGGGATGTGGTCGCAGCTCGATCCCACGGTGCGGCGTTTGGGAATCGGGGCGGGAATGCTCGCGTCGCTCGTGGCCACCGCGCTGCTGGCGGGCGATTATGCCGCAAGGGCTGCCCGCAAGCAGCTTGACGCCGCGACGGCCAGGCAGCAGAAACTTGTCACGGAAAACGAAAGGCTTGAGAAGAAAGTGGCAGAACTCAATGATGCCAATCTCACGCTCAAGGAGGCTGTCGAGAATCTTGCTGCGGAGAAGAAGCAACTGGCCGAGAAGCTGGCTGCTGGGTCGACAGGGAGCGAAGGGACAAAGGAAGTGGCAACTGTGGCTGCCGGGTCATCGCCCCAGAGTGCACCAGCGCAGGTCAAGGCCGTGACGAACTCGATTGGGATCGAGTTTGTGAAGATTCCGGCCGGTAAGTTCCAGATGGGCGAAGGGCCAAGTGCAGTAGCGGTGACGCTTACTCGCCCGTTTTTACTGGGAAAGACGGAGGTTACTCGGGGTCAGTGGGAGCAGGTAATGGGAACGACGCCGTGGCCGGCCGAGCCAGCAGATGTGAACCTTCCGGCATCGCACGTTAATTGGGAGGACGCACGGGAGTTTTGTGAAAAACTCACGGCCCGCGAACGTAGCAGCGGCAAGCTTCAAGAAAGCGAGCTTTACCGTCTTCCGACGGAGGCGGAGTGGGAGTATGCGTGTCGTGCTGGGGCGACGACGACGTTTTCGTTTGGGGATGATGAAAAGCTTCTGGGCGACTTTGCATGGTTTACAGGCAATTCGGAAAACAAGGGGCATCTAGTTGGCACGAAGCAGCCTAATCTGTGGGGGCTGCATGACATGCACAGTAATGTCTACGAGTGGTGTTCGGACTGGTATGACGGCACGCTGGCTGGTGGCGTTGATCCAGTCGGTTCTGCCGGAGGCTCGCTCCGTGTGCGCCGCGGCGGCAGCTGGAGGAAGTCTCCCGTCTACTGCCGGTCGGCGTCCCGCTTCAGCTTCAGCCCGGCGAACGGCGTCGACGACCTGGGCTTCCGTCTTGCCCTGAGTCCGTCTGGAGCCGAGTCGCCGGAGGCGGGTACCGACCAAGGATCAAAGGTTATCAATCCGTCAGAAGGCTCGACACCCACTGCGGGTAATGCAAGCGTGAGCACACCTGCTTCCGAAGCAGCAGCCTTAAATCTCCCCGAAATGATCGCAAGTACGGTCGGCATAAAACTGACGCTGATCCCTGCCGGGACATTCACAATGGGCGATGCGGGTAGCTCGAATGAAAAGCCGCATCGTGTGACCCTGACACGGCCCTTCTATGTGGGCGTGCACGAGGTGACAAATGCCCAGTGGAAGCGGGTGATTGGGAGTGTGCCGAGTAAGTGGAAAGATGATGACCTGCCGGTGGAGCAGGTGAGTCTGGACGATGCCGTGGAATTTTGCCGAAAGCTCTCAGCGTTGCCCGCGGAGCGTAAGGCAGGCCGTGTATATCGGCTTCCGACAGAGGCAGAATGGGAATACGCGTGTCGTGCGGGGACGACGACGAAGTTTTCATTTGGGGACGATGAGAAACTTCTTGGTGAGTACGGCTGGTTTGATGGAAACTCCAATAAGCAGACCCATCCAGTGGGTCAGAAGAAGCCGAATGCTTGGGGCCTCTACGACATGCACGGAAATGTGTTGGAATGGTGCGGCGACTGGGTGGGAGACTATCCAGATGAGGCAGGGACGAATCCACAGGGTCCGTCGTCGGGCTCGTACCGCGTCAACCGGGGCGGCAGCTGGTACAACGCAGATTGGACCTGTTGGTCGGCGTTCCGCTTCAGGCGCGACCCGTCGGACCACCGCAACAACCTAGGCTTCCGTCTTGCCCTGAGTCCGTCTGGAGCCGAGTCGCCGGAGGCGGGTACCTACCAAGGAACAAAGACTATTGCCCCGCCAGAAGGCTCGACAACTGCAGCGGTCATCGCCAGCGGGAGCACGCCTGCTTCCGCGGCCGCAGCCTTAAATCTTCCCGAAACGATTACGAGTACGGTCGGCATAAAACTGAAGCTGATTCCTGCCGGGACATTCACAATGGGCGAGGCGGGTAGCTCGAATGAGTCGAATGAAAAGCCGCATCGTGTGACCCTGACACGGCCCTTCTATATGGGTGTTCACGAAGTGACGAATGCCCAGTGGAAGCAGGTGATGGGGAGTGTGCCAAGCCAGCGGAAAGATGATGACCTGCCGGTGGAGCAGGTGAGTTGGGACGATACGGTTGAGTTCTGCCGAAAGCTCTCGGCGGTACCCGAGGAGCGTAGGGCAGGTCGTGTATATCGGCTGCCGACTGAGGCTGAGTGGGAGTATGCGTGTCGAGCTGGGACAACGATGAAGTACTCGTTTGGGGACGATGAAACACTTCTTGGCGACTATGGCTGGTTTACTGACAACTCAGCCAGGCAGACCCATCCTGTGGGTCAGAAGAAGCCGAATGCATGGGGACTCTACGACATGCACGGGAATGTGTGGGAGTGGTGCAGCGACTGGCATGGACAGTACCCCGATGGCGTAGTGACAAATCCACAAGGTCCGTCATCTGGCTCGCTCCGGGTCCGCCGGGGCGGCGGCTGGATCAGCGCCGCTTGGGACTGCCGGTCGGCGGACCGCGCCGGGATCATCCCGTCGTACCGCGGCAGCTACCTGGGCATCCGTCTTGCCCTGAGTCCGTCTGCAGCCGAGTCGCCGGAGGCGGGCAAGTGAGCGGAGCGGGGTGATTTGGCCAGCACTGAATAGCCCTTGCTGCACCCTCCCGACTACCGCTGCCCCTTGCCGACCCCTGACATCTAAAAAAAGCGGCCGAGGTGTTTTTCAACCCCGGCCGCCATTTTTCGAGCAACCCAGCAGCCCATCAGCCCATCCACGCCCGACACGCCGCCCGATAGCCGCAAGACGAGCAGGACATGACAGACGGCGATGGATAGAACACCCCCGCCGAGATAGCCCGCCAGACCCGCTCCACGCCGGCCAAGGTGCGTTTCACGTTCCCCGGCTCGACCTCCCGGACATGCTCCTCGACGACCGGCTCCTTGGTCTTCGTCAGGACCAAGAACCGGATCGCGATCTTCTTTCCCGGGCTGATCTCCGAGGCGAGGTGGCTGTACAGCAACAACTGCTCGCCTGAATCCTCGACCTGCTCGGCGGACCATTTACCACGGCTTGTCTTGATGTCGGTCACCACCAGCGTGTCGGCGTCCTCGGTCAGCAAATCGACCCTCCCGTACAAATCCGGCACGCCCTCGACCAGCATGCCGCGAATCTCCTCCTCGACGCCCAACACCCGGCCCTGAACGCTCGCCGCTGGGCTAGCCAAGAAAGCCGTGAGCATCCGCGCGGCCAGAGCATCCAGCGAGGTCCGTGTCTCTGAACTCCCGAACTGGATCGCGTCCGGGTCGTGCGGTAGCCATGCGGACCTATAGGCGAACAGCAGGGCATCGAGGTCGGGCTTGGGATCGCCGGACAGGATCGCTTGGTAGTGCTGCTCGACGGCCGTGTGAATCCCGGTGCCGAAGATGAGCGCGCTGGACACAGACTCCTCGGGCAGGCCGTCGATGTACCGGAACTTGTACTTCAGCGGGCAGGTCCGGAATGTTGAGAGAGCCGACCACGAGATGTAGTCCCTGCCGGTGAGGCTCTTGGCGACCTCGTTGGCGGGATTGGTGCTGGCAGGCTTCTCGGGCGTGAGCACAGGCAGCAATTCAGCCCCGGCAATCATCGAGCACCCCCAGTCGTCGCGTAGGCCCCGTTGCCGTTCGTTCCCGGGCTGGTTCCCTCATCACCCTTCAACTCATCGATGAGGTTACTCGCCTGCCGGATGCCCAGCTCGTCAGCCGTGGTCAGGCCGAAGCGTTCCCGGAGCATCCCAACGAGGTCGATCTTCCGGCGAGCAGCGATAGCCCGGATAGCTTTGACCTGCGAAGCCGTGGCGGGACGGGGGCTGGGGGCGTCACGGAAGACGGCACGGTTGGTCTCACGTGTCTCGGTACTGTTGGCCGTGACCGCGACGCCCCGAATGGCCGGACTAGTGCGGACCTCGATGACTTCCTGCGGCTGAACGTTTGGCTGGCTGGCATCGCTCTGGCTTTCGTGGGTCAGCCGGGCGATCTGGTCGGCGACGGCCTGTTCACACGACTGGTAGGCCCTCTGAACGACGATCTGGAAGCCCGCGGAGTCGGTGAGCAGGCTGGAATCAAGTTCGGCCTCGATGGTGCAGGAGGCCGAGGCACTGGAAAAGCCGGGTAAGCCGACTTTCTTCGAGACACCGGCATGGAGTTTCAACATGGGCAGAAGTTCCTGTTGGTTGGTTGGTTGGTTGGTTGGTTGGTTGGATATGAAAAAGCGACGGGCGTGGGTGCAGTGAGGCTTGGGCACCTCCACCACACTCCACGCCCGTCACTTATGGGATCGCGGTTCTCGGCAGGTCAGATCAGCAGTAGGTCACGCCGCTCGGGCTGCCTGCTTCTTCACGCTGGACTTGGGCCGACTCTTCTTCCGAGCCTTCAGCGTGCTCGTGAAGAAAGGCTCCCGGCAGCCAAAGCCAAGCGAGTCCCAGTCGACCGTCCCACTTTCCGGGAGGTCGACCAGCATCACGTCGAGCAGGCACTCCGGCTCTGGATTGGAACCAGAGTCTTCGGGGCCGGTCAGCACGAAGCCACGGCGCCGAATCTCGTGGGCATCCTCGCCGGTGACATGGGCCACGGCGTCGATCAGTTCGAGGTCACTCATGACAGAGCATCTCCATGGAAAAGGGGGAAAGGGACAGGGAAAACGCCCGGCAGCCAGAGGGGCCGACGGGAGAACGAGAAAGCCGCCTCAGAAGCGATCTGGGGTGGCTGAGCGAAAAAGTTGTGCAGCAAAACCGGGGGACAGCAGGACAGGGCTCTTCTGGCTCGACCACACCGGACTACGATGCGGGCATGCCTTTTGAGTCCTCACTACCGCTTGTCATCGCTTGCCTTATTGGGGCATTAGTCACGGGTGCGGTGTGGGTAAACAGTCAGTCCCGTTTGTCGCTGGTCACCGCTACGATAATGGTGCTCGCAGGAGTGGGGGCCTTGCTGGCTGACTGGTTGGTGGAGACGGACCGCGAGTACCTGCAGGCTCTCTTCCCCCGGCTCGCACAAGCAGCGGAAAGGCAGGATGTGGTAACGGTCATGAAGTCACTTGATCCGGAACTGCGGCCGCTCCGAGAAGAGGCTGAGCAGGTACTCAAGCGAGTTCGGCCAACTGAGGTCACGATCACGAAACTGGCCGTCGGCGTTGATCCCACCAAGAACCCGCCTCAGGCCACCGTCGGAATGATCGTGAGGGTCTCTGGCGAAGTGATCGAGAAGGGGAGCCAAGGGACGGTATTGGCGGGAGTAAAAGTTCTGCTCCACAAGAAGGACGACGTGTGGCTCATCAAGGACGCCGAGGTGGAGAAGGCGAAGCCCGGCCATGATCTGTAGGCGTTGCGGACTGGCATCTCAACAGCCACCCCCTCTCCGCCCCCAACGCCTCCGTCCGGTTCTTGAAGGGCCCCAGCACCGGCCCATCTACAGGCCCCAGATCAGCCCACCAGTTGCCGTCCCTATCTGGCTCGACATGGCTCGCCCGGGTGATCTGTAGTTTCCCGAGTTCCCGCAGGTCCAACTCTTCGCCATACACACATCGAACGTCACCCCGAGCATCCACGACCAACTCCATCTCAGAACTCATACGGCACCTCCCACATTCCCACGCCTGAGAATGTTCCTGCGGGGCCTGTCGACGAGCATTTCTCCGACGCTGGCCTGAATCTGCTCGAAGTCCCGGGCCACCATCTGCCGGAGCCTGACTGAATCCCTGAGTTGCTGCGGCTCGATCCCCGTAATGACCTGCTGTGCTTCTTCCACCAATGTGTCGAGTTCCGGGCTGCTCCTTATGTTGAGCCGCCGGAACCGCTCGAAGAACTCCCGCAGGTTCTCGACGGCTGAATCGCGAAACACCTTGGGCTGGCCGTCATGCAGGCCCGTGAGCCGTTCAGCGAGGTGGGCCGTGAGCCGCTGCAGTTCCGTCGCGAAAGCTTGCTCGGCCAACTCGACGGCTGATTCAAACCGCTCACGCACCCGGGCCTGCTCTTGTTGGTAGACGTCGGGGTGCAGACTCACGAGGTACTGCGGCGGCTCGATGGCTGGATACGTGACTTCCAGATCGAACAACCCGTCGAGCGTGGTGGGATAGTCGCTAGCGTTAAAGAGCGTGCCGAGCCGTCGTTGGGCTTCGCTCTTCATCTGGTCATACTGGCTGGAAAGTTCCCGGGCGGCATCTTGAAGCTCCTGCCGGTACTGGGCCATGCGTGAATCGAAGGCTGGGAGTTTGGCTTGAGGGAGAAGTCGCAGGCCAGCCTCAGGAAAGGGGAGCGTTTCAGCCCGCCAGTAGCCAGACGCCTCACTGCGGACTCGGGCGACGTTCCTGTAGGCGGCGTTTCTGGTGTCGAAGATGAGTTTGGAGGCCGACAGGAGTTCCCGGTCGGCATGGAACGCTCGGGCTGCTGTTGTGCGTTGCTCTGGGGCGAGGGTCTTTCTCACGCCAAGCCACGTGAAGGCAAGTTTCACGGCGGCCATGGTGGTTCGGAGTCTCTGGGCGGAATTGGGAGAGGTCCGGGTGACGGGCGTGTTGGTGGGTTGGGTTGTGGACCTCGGCGGCTGGTTCTGGCTGGTTGTGGGTTCGGTGGTGGTTGCTGTGGACATACTGTCTCCGTTGTGGCGGGAAACACGCGTACGGTCGCGGACTCGGCCTAAAGCGTGAATGTGTAGACGACCGCCCTTGAGCGGGGTTATTCTGGGCTTTGATGGAAAACTTACGGTGGCTTCGAGGAGCCGACATGCGTTCGTCGCGATTTGGATTGTTCGGGGCCTGCGTCGTCTTGCTGGTCATAGCCTCGCCGTGTCCCGCCCAGGCCCTGCGACCGGCGGGTACGGTGACGCGCCCGACAGATGGCGTTAGGCACCCAGAACTCGACAAGGCGTGGGATACATACGACGCGATTGTCGCCAAGTCGACCGAGGGAATACGGGCCGCGCTCTTAAAGCAGTTCGATGCTGCAACAGAAACGGGCGATCTTGATGTTGCCGAGAGG
>JBIIFB010000101.1:0-13505 GCA_044237545.1 Pirellulales bacterium | reverse complement strand
ACCCCCAGTTTGGTGAGCGACTTCTCGATCGTTTCCCAGAGCTTGGCCCGTTTCTTCCCCTCGGCGAGGTAAAGGTCGGTCACCTGCTCCCCCAGCCGCTGCAGAAGTGCGGTGTCGAGGTTGTCGTAATAGTTCTTGACGATCGATTGCTGGTATTTTGAGAGTTCCGCCATGGCCCCCGTTTCCCGTCTGCTGGAAGGACTTTCCCGCGCTGGCTACAGTATCGGACAATCCACCCCACTCAAGCGAGACAATTCCGATGCCCACCATCACGTTCGCGAACGAAAAAAAGGAAATCCAGGTCCCCGAAGGGGCCAATCTCCGCAAGGAGGCCCTCTCGGCGGGCGTTGCCCTCTATCCGGGCGTGCACAAGGTCGTGAACTGCCACGGCATGTCATCGTGCGGGACCTGCCGGGTGCTGATCACCAAGGGCATGGAAAATACGAGTCCCCGGGGCATTCTCGAAGCTGCCCGGATGGCCGTTTCGCTGGCCTACATCGGCAACGAAGGCACCATGCGGCTCGCCTGCCAGACCAAAGTCAAAGGCGACATCACGGTCACCACCTGTCCGCCCCTGAACCTCTTTGGCGACAATTTCTTCAGCTGAATCCATACCCGACACGAACCTGTGTCGTTTTTAATCGGCGGGCCTCCGCCCGCGAGTTCTTGGGTCGCATCGTGGCCTCCAGGTCAACCGATGCAACGCCATGCCGATGTGCCGGTGTGAAGCCATGAAAGAAGTGATTGCCATCGTCAAGCCCTTCCTGGCGGAACGGGTTCTTGAGGCGCTCAAGTGTGCGCCGCTGGAGGCCTGTACGGTTCGCGAGGTGAAGGGCTTCGGTCGACAGAAGAGCTACCTCGATCAATACGGCGAAAGCGACTACTCCCAGGCCTTTCTGCCAAAGATCGAGATCCAACTCTGGGTGGAGGACTCCCGGGTGGACGAGGTCGTCGACCGTATTGTGGAGGTGGCACGCACGGGACGCATGGGCGACGGCAAGATCTTCGTGCTGCCGGCCACCGAACGACCGATGGTGTGACGGCCCGCCCTCAATCCCCCGGCTCTTCGTGGCGGCAAGTTTTCAACTTGTCCGAGAGTTGACGACGCCCCTTTTTACCGTCGTCTTGAGAAGCTCCGCCGGGCCGGCAGAAGTCTCCTTCGCGGGGACTTTCGCCGTGGGGTGTTCTGGTGGTTCAGGCCCTGGGGGGGCGAAATTCCAACGCTCGTCGAGCTTCCGCCGATCCCGGCTCCCGCTATTCCCGGCTCTTCGTGGCGGCAAGTTTTCAACTTGTCCGAGAGTTGACGACGCCCCTTTTTACCGTCGTCTTGAGAAGCTCCGCCATTCGCGGCTCTCTCGGCCTGGAGCAGCCCCAGCCCTGGGGGCTGTCGCCGCAACAAGTGTGACCCGTCTCAGCCCTGCTTCAGGAAGATGCCAGTGGCGTACCAGATGCCATTGGAGCCGCGGCGGATGTCATAGCCGTAGGCAGCCTGGGGGCTGCGCACCGCGTTCCAATGCCCCGACGACTGCCGCCAGCTGGCGACGCAATCGACACACGAATCGAGTAGGTCCTGATTCTCCCAGCTCTCGGCGCAGACCTCCGCGGCACCGCCGCGGCCGGCCGCGATCCGCTGGGAACGTGTCTGCCAATCGTGATGCCCCTGCGTGCGGATGCGGGCCTGATGGGCCGAGTGCGCGGCGGCCTCTCGGCAGAGCGTCGGATCGCATGTGCCCCCGGTGCTCTGCGGGTTTTCCGGATGCAGCCGGACGGCGAGGATCATCGACCGCTGGGTAAGCGTGCCGGCTGGCAGCGACGCGAGGGCGTCGATGTGCGATGGACTGAACCGGTAATACTTGCCGGGCGTGCGTGGCAGGATCGACACGATCCGGCCGGTGACTTCACCGTGGGCGTAATCGACGACGAAGATGCCCGGGCCCCGCCGCATTTCCTTCAGGCCGGGATCGCCCGCGAGGCCGGCACCGGCGTCCTGCATACCGACTCTGCAGAAGACCCAGGACGTCCCGCTGGCGGCAAACCGCTGTTGTAGATCGGGACGTTCCAGGTGCCCGCCGGCCGCGTCGGCAGGATTGCCACTGGCGGGCTCGATCGACACCAGGAGCATCGATCCTGACTGCCGCGCAGCCGCCGTGGCCGCGGCGTAGTCGTCGATCCGCTGCACTGGTCCGGACACCACTTCGGAGCCGATTGAAGGCAGCGCCGGGGTAGTGCCACATGCGGTCTGGGCCGCGGGTCCTGCGAGGGCCGTGGCCGCCAGCGGGCCGATGAACACCACCAGCATCCAGCGGAAAGTGCGGCTGCAGGCTCGCATGCTCGCAGTGTGTGGGGGAGCATTCAGCGGGAACGCGTGGGTGTTGCTCATCATTGGGGCGGCCCTCTCCATGGGTTTCGACTGAGGCACTTTGGTGCCGGACAGGATGCGATTGAATGCCCGGGCCGCGCTCCTGGCAAGCACTGACGGTCCCGCGGCATGAGTCGTCTGGGGCGACTTTGCTGGACTTGCGGCCTGGGCAATCTGCTTCAAGTGCCCTGACCGCCCACAGTTGTGGCCGAAAGGAAAAAAGCCTATTCCACGGTGAAACAGGGGGGGGATTTCGGCCGCCGGAGCCGCTGTGGAGGTGAATCGGACAAGACACTACACTCCCGGCTCGTGTTCCCAGCCCCTCAACGACAGGCTTTGGCCCATGGATTCCAGCAGTCCCGCTTGCGCTCCCCAGGTTCGAGGATCGTTCAAAGGCACGGAACGACCGTCCGCCCGTGGCATCGGCGTGGCTCTCCAGAGGATGTCTCTACGAGGCGTGTCTCTACGTGTCCGAGACATGTCTGAGCCCAATTCTCGCCTGGCCGGCATGCTGACGTTGCTGATGCTGGCGATCGTCGTGGCCCCGGCATCAGCCCAGTTGCCGTCACGGCGGCTCGATGCCCTGGCCGACGATGCCCTGCGGGCCACCGAAACCTTCCGTCCGGCTGGCGACAGCGCGGTTGAGTCGGCGGCCTCGGGCCTCCGGCAGGCTCTCGCGCCGTTGGAGACGCTGCTCAACCGAAGTGCGAGTGGCACGGCCTGGAGAACCTATCTCGACTGGCCCACTCTTCAGGCCCAGGCGGCTTCAGGTCTGACAGCCGATCCCGTCACGCTCAGAAAGCTCGAACAACTTCTCAACGCCACCGAGACCGGCCTCGACATGCCTGAGTTTGTGCGGGTCAGGAAGGCCGTCACGAGGTATGCCGAAGTGGCCGATAGCGCACGGGGCAACGGCGCCAACCGCATGAGCCAGCGGCTCGGAGCGCTGGCCTCGTCGCTGCTCTCCGCCTCCGCCACGGGGTCTGCAGAAAGCCTCGCGCCGGTTCCACAAATTCTGGAGCGGCTTGTCGAGGCAGGCCAGGCCCCCGGGGTCGTGGCGGCCGTCCGCGACGCCACCTCGCGGCCCAACATCGTTCTGGAGGTGCATGAAAGCCTGCTCGCCCAGGCCGTGAATCGTCCCGTCGATCAGGTGATGCCGGTGGACGAGGTCGTGCTGGGCACGCGGGTTCGGGGAACCGGCAGGACCCAGGGCAACGTCCGGCTCGACTTCGTCCCATCTCCCGATCGGGCGGCCTTCGATCTTGTGTTCGACGCCACCAACGTCGCCAACACCCGTGGTTCTCAGGGGCCCGTGACCGTCAACAGCCGCGGCGTGACAAACCTCGGTGCCAGACGCCGCTTCTTTCTCGACGAGTACACGGCCACGGCGACGCCCGTGCAGGCGTCGGCTGCGACCGACACCACGGTCACCGGAATCGGGATCAATTCGCGGTTTGGGAAGCGAATGATCCGCAAGATCGCCAGCCGCAAGATCGCCGAAACAAAACAGCAGGCCGAGGCCATCGCCGAAGGCCGGGCCCGGGAGCGGCTCGGTCGGCAGTTTGGGGAGCAGACGGAGCCGGCCCTCGCGCAGTTCCGCGATCAGTTTCAGGGGAAGGTGCGTGGGCCGCTCGAGGCGCAGGGACTCTACCCCGAGATGCTCCACATGAACACGACCGACACCACGCTGGCGATCACCGCCCGCAAGGCCGCCGCCGGCCAGCTTGCGGCAGCCAGCCAGCCTCCGGCCACCGCCTCTGGCAATCTGATCTCCGCCCGGGTGCACGAGTCGGCGATCAACAACATGCTCGAGGAAAAGCTGGGCGGCCGTATGATCACGCAGGCAGACGCCAGTCGTATGGCCCGTGAAGGCAACACCAAGATGCCCGAGTCGCTTGGCAGCGATCCCGAGCAGAAGCCGTGGGCGGTCACGTTTGCGAAGTATCGGCCGGTGACGGTGGCCGTCGATGACGGTCGCGTGAAAGTGATGGTCCGCGGTGACAAGTTCGTATCGGGCGACCGAAGTTTCCCGGGCATGGACATCTGGGCCACCTATGCGATCGCGCGGTCATCGCAGGGGATGCATCTCGTCCGCGAGGGCGATGTGCAGATCTACCCGCCTGGATTCAAGCCGGGTGGTCGTGAGAAGCTCTCGATGGCGGAGACATCCCTGCGACGGATTCTGCAGAAGCGGTTTGACAAGCTCTGCAAGGATGTGATCGACATCCCCGACCTTCCGCTCCAGGGCGAACTGGCAGCGGCCGGCCCGCTGCCGATGCAGCAACTCGTCGCCCGGAAGGATGGTTGGGTGGTGGCTGGCTGGCGTCGGCGGGACGCGGGAAGCCACGTGAGCTCAGGCTCTGTGCATGGCGTTCCCAGAGAGATGATCATCGGCGAGACGATCATCCACGAGGAGATTGTGCCAGGCACGGCCGTGCCGGCGGAAATCCTGTCTGGGGTCGTCGTGCCAGCCGACTCGCGGCTGGCGGTCGTGCGGTAGGAAAGCCCCGCCATGAACGAAGATCTCGTGCGGGCAATCGATCTGGCCATCGACGACAAGTGGGACGATGCCCACGAGATCGCGCAGCGTGATGAGTCGAACGCCACGGCCCAGTGGATCCATGCTGTGTTGCACAAGATCGAGGGAGATCTTTCCAACAGCCGCTACTGGTATCGCCAGGCGGGACGGCTCGACTGGTTGGACAAGGAGCCGCTCGACGAGCTGCGGTCGATCCGCGAGACGCTCACGGGCTGAAAATAGGGAAGGGAGCAGTACGTTTCGGCACGGAAGGGCTGCACCCCGTGGCGGCAAGTTTTCAACTTGTCCGTGTCTCTGATGCGTATTCCACAAGTTAAAAACTCGTGGCCACGGGTCCAACCGTGCTGCTCCCGTCCCTATTTTTCCATCATTCCGGGATGGACGGCTTGAAGGGGCGCACCCAGATCGAGCGGAACTGCACCGGGTTGCCATGGTCCTGAAGCGCGATCGGAAGTTCGTCGGCATGGGCCGTGTAACTCGGGGGCGCGTTGAAGAATGTGTCGCCCTTGATCACCGTGTCGGAATGGATTGCCACGCCGTTGTGAAGCATGCTGAGCCGACCGGGCCTTGACAGTGATTTGTCGGCATTGAAACGCGGCCGCGTGAACAGGATGTCATAACTCTGCCACTCCCCTGGCTTGCGGCAGGCGTTCACCGCCGGCGGCTGCTGCTTGTAGAGGGCGCCGCACTGCCCATCGTGATACGTGATCGGGTTGTCGGTGCCGTCCTGGAACGAGTCGAGAATCTGGATCTCGTACCTTCCCATCAGGAAGACGCCCGAGTTGCTCCGCTGCTGCCCCTTGCCGCTCGTGTCGGCGGCGGTACGAAATTCGATGTGGAGTTGGCAGTCGCCGAAGCCCTGCTTCGTACGGATGTTCCCGTCACCGATCGTCGCAATGCCATCGGCCACAGGCCACTTATCACCCCCCACCCAGGAGTCGAGGCCCGTGCCGTCGAAGAGCACGATGGCATCGGCCGGCACCGATGCCGGCGTTGCAGAAGCAGGGCCGGGATCGACGACGTGGGGCCGGGGCCACACGGCCGGGGTCTTCCATTCAGGAGACCCGGACTGCCAGCCCATCAGCTGCAGCCGGCGCGAACGGATCGACTCGGTGATCGCCCGTGCCTTGGCCTCGGCTTCGCCGATCGGCAGGCCCGCCGGTACGCCCGGGCGGAGGTGGCCTGCCGCGGAGAGATAGGCGTCGCGGAGCACCTGCAGGCGGGCCGTTACCTCCGGCAGAAAGGCGGCGAATGCCGCCGGCGTCTCGGCCGCCGCGGCCTTCGTATCGCCGAGGCCGGTAAGCACCGCCTGGCTCATCGCCCAATACCCTTCGTCGTTCGGATGGACGGTGTCGGGGGCGAAGACGGTGGCAGGATTCTTGGCTCGTGCTGCGGCGAGCGACTCCTTCATCGGGCCGTGCACGTCGATCACGATCCAGCCGTCGGCACGCTTCGAGAGCAGCCACTGCGAGTAGGCGTCGAGGACCGCGTCGTAGTCGGTTGCGCCGGCAGGCCCCGCCTTGTCGGGCCGCTTGTCGTAGACCGGGGGCGTGAGGTGGATGATCTTAGCCGACGCTTTCTCGACCGTGTCGTGCAGCCGCTGCATGCCCTCGCGGAACTTCGCCAGACGGCCTTCGTCGAGCGGCTGGTAGATGCCGCAGTTCATGCCGTAGCAGGCTATGACAAGATCGGGTCGGGTAACGCGGAGCACGCGGTCGAGCCGCTCTGCCAGATCGGGCCGGGGAAATTGACCGCCAGCATGTCCTTCTTCCGACAACCCCGAGACGGTCTCGCTCGACAGACCGACGTCGATGACCTCCGCCGTGATGCCCTGGGATTCCAGCCACGAGGACAGGATGGCGACCCAACGGCCGCCGTAGGTGATCGAATCCCCGAGCACGACAATCCGTTTCGCCTGTTTGAGAAGGGCGAGCGGCGTTGGAGCGGGTTCCGCGGCCAATGCAGTGGCCGGAATCAGACACGCCGTTCCGGCAAAAAGTCCGGTGGCGAGAACAAGACTCGCGATTCGCAGATGCCGCAGTTGGAACGCGACGCGAAGCAATCTCAGTGGGCTGGTTGTGCCTGTCATGCCTGTCATGCCTGTCATGCCTGTCATGCCTGTCATGGAATAATCTCCTGAAGAGGTGTCGTGCCGGTGGTGGCCGGCGGAAGGCGGCTGGTGCCCACTTCAAAGGTCAGGGCGTCGTCGTATTCGCGGCGTTCCCAGCTCATAATCGTGCCGGGGCTCTCGGCGTTGAGCACTGGAAAGACATACACAGGGGTGATCGTCACCTCAAAACTGGCCGGGGGGCCGCCGCCCGAGGATAGTCCACCCTCGACGCCTCCCTTCTGCAGGACATTGACCTCGAGGTGGCCGTAATGCTTGCCGCCCTGCTCCAGTACGTTGCCTTTCCAGTGCTCGGGTGCATGGTCGTGCGCGATGAAGATCTGGCGGTCGTTCACGACGCCTTCCTGCGGTCCCCGCAGGCCGTCGCCGCCGATGCCGATGTCGTAGTAGTGCACGCCCTCCACGATCGAGTGCTCATACATCTCGTCGTGCCCGGAAAACACCCCCTTCACGCCATGCTTCCTCAGCAGGGCCGCCAGGCTCCGCAGCGGCTGCCCGGACTGCTCGTCCTTGCCCGTCTCCTTCGCCAGCGACTTGCCCGGTGCCCGGCCATGCGGGCCGGACGAGAACGGGGCATGGTGAAACTGCACGAACGTGATCGCGCGGCGTTCCTGGGCGTCGGCAAGCTCCCGTTCCAGCCAGGTGTATTGCTCTGATCCCGCAGCATAGTCGGGGATGTGAGCGGCCTTGCCACGGTCGAGCAGGTGATTGGTGTCGCTGTCGGTGCCGTCAGCACCACCATTGGTCGAGTCGAGCGTCAGGAGCGTCACAGGCCCGAAGTCGAGGCGATGGTAGCGGCCGATGTGCCGCCGGTCGGCCGCCCCGTTGTCGGGATGCTCGAAATAGGCGAGGAATTTCCTCGATCCCAGAAGTGATGCGGGGCCGGAATAGCCACCGAGATCTTCCAGCGGATCAGCGGATGTGGGTCCACCGCACATCTCGTGGTTGCCCAGGGCGGCCACGATCGGCACCCGCGAGGCGAGGCTGCCGAACGGGCCGGCGTTGTGCCGCCAGAATTCGTCCCAGTCCCGCTGCTCGCCGCCGTTTTCCACGAGATCCCCTACCACGCTCGCGAGCACGGGATTCCCTTGCCGAAGACTCTCGGCGGCCCGGCTGGCGATCAGGGCGAGGTTCATCCGGTAGCCGGTCGTCTCATCGGCGAGGTATTGATCACGCACCCAACGGGGCCGCGGTCCGCCGGGCATCGAGGTCGAGGGGGGCCAGTCCGCGCGGCTCTCCCGTGACTCAGGCTGCGTCTCACTGTCGGCGTAGAAGAAGAGCCGCACCCCGCCCCCCTTGCCAACCTCGCCGGGACGGGGCGAGGTGGTGAGGATGGCCCTGATGGTCTCGCCATTCTGCTCCACGCTGTAGGGATAGCTCGTCGACGGTGTCAGCCCCGTCACGCGAACCGAATGCAGATGGGGTGGCGATGCATACCGGTGTTCGGCCCGCTCGGCCCCCTGATAGTCCAGTTCGTTGCAGAGGACCGGATCCGATGCGAGTGTTCTCCCGTTGACGGCCACCGTGCCCGCGTCCGCCGATTGCGAACACCAGCGGATCGTCATCGCGTCATGGGTCGGGTTTTGCAGGTACGGACGGACACGAAACGCCGTCTGCTCGCCCGGTTCGGCCGCTCCTCCGGCACCCGACACCAGCGCGAGAACGATCAGCACACAAACGCGGGCGGCCATGGGATGTCCCGGAGAGCGCGGTTATTTGGCGTTGGTTGGAGCGGCTGCCGAAGCCTGTGGAGCCTGCGCCCCTTCCCGGATCGCGAACAGGTGGCTCTTGTTGGCGATATAGAGCGTGTTACCCGCGACGATCGGTGTGGAATAGACGCTATTGCCCATGTTGATCTCGCCGAGCATGTCCTTGTCTTTCGAGAGCTTGAAGATGGAGATGTCGCCGTCCTCGTCGCCGATGTAGACCCTCCCATCGACGATCAGCGGAGAGCCCCAGCTGGCGGCGAGCATGTCGTGCGTCCAGTGGGGCTTGCCCGTCTTCAGGTCAAGACAGTGGAAGAGGCCACTGAAATCTGCAACGAAGAGCAGTCCGTCCTGAATGGCCACGGTGCCACAGGTGCGGTGCATCGTCTCCTCGAAGTCGAGCTTGCCGTTGCCGTCGGCGTCGAAGCCGGGATAGTGCCAGAGAGCGGCCGAATTGGGATTGGGCCGGGCCACCTCGCCCTGCTCCTTGATGACCGCCTGATTCCGCCTGTGGGGCAGGGGGGTATCGGGGGCCTTGAGGCTGACAGCCAATTCGGGGCTCGTGTCGCCCCGCTTCGTCGGATCGATGCACCACAGATGCCCGACGCCCTCGCCGTGCTCGGGATCCTCGCCGACGGCGATGTAGACGAGTCCGTCATGCACGACCGGCGTGCCGATGATGTGGTTGCGGTCGGCGCGACCGCCGAGAGTGTATTTCGATTCCTTGGGGTTGCAGTCGAACTGCCAGAGGAGTTTTGACTTTCCGTTCTCCCCCCGTGCGTCGAACGAATAGAGCCAGCCGTCGCCGCCGCCGAACAGCACCTGCGGCACGCCGGCGATTTCCGCATACGCCGGACTCGACCACTGCCCGTGCAGCACGTTGGCACCGGGCGAGCCGTCGGCCCAGAGCACCCGGCCGTCGCGTTTGTCGAGACAGAGAAAACTCGGGGCGTCGGCATTCGGCAGGTTGAGATGACCCTCGTCCACGCCGTTGCTCGTGGTCACGAAAAGCAGATCACCGGCGGCCGTCACGCTGCACGAGCACATGTTGTGCTGCGACACACCCAACTGCTTCATCATGTCGAGCACCCAGACCACGTCGGCCTCATCGTCGGCCCGGACCTTTTCATCCGTGAACGGCCCATCGTTCTCGCCGTCACGAAAGCCCTCGGTGTCGAGGCACTTCACCTCGCCACGGCTGGTGACATACCAGAGGCGGTCGCCCTCCACGAGCGGCGCGCAGCAGATGCCCTGCAGGGGCCAGTCATGCACGCGGCCCGTGGGCAGTTTCTCGCTGGAATCCTGCCAGAGAAACGAGCCATCCTTGATGTCGAAGGCGAGCAGGCAGCCAAGATCGGTGGCGGAGGGATACCGCTTGAGCCAGCCCTTGCCATTGTTGGTGCCGACATAGGCCTTGCCACCAGCAACGACGGGATTGCCATAGCTCTGGCTGCCCAGTTCGGCGACCCAGGCGACGTTCTTGCTCGTCTCCGGCTTCCATGCTGTCGATTCGGCATCGAAATCACCGGGCGTCCATTCCACCGGGATCCCGGTGGCGGCAGAGACGTTGTTGCGAACGGGCGAGCCGCCCCACTGGCTCCAGTCGCTCGCCTGGGCCGCCACAGACGCTGAAAGAAGCAGCGTTGTGAAAAACGACACCATGCTGCCGCGACGAGGGATTGCCCCTCTCATCCCACGACTGAGCTGCCTTTGCGTTCGCGGCATCATCATTTCACGGCCTCCACCTTCACGTTGTCGATGTAAATCTCAGAGTCCTTCGAGTTGCCGAAGAAGCCAGGGCTGCCCTGCAGGTTGCCGGCTTCATGCACGGCTTCGATTGTCCAGGCATCCGGCTCCCGCTCGCCCCGCGGCCAGATCTTTCCGCGGAGTTCGGCCGCTGCGGCCGTCACGGCTGTTGCCGAACGCGTGCGGGCCTCGAGTTTGATGGTGTACCAGCGGCCGGCCTCCCAGGAAAATGGGATTGTCTTGGAGAAGTGGCTGGCCACCTGTGGCGGCCAACTCCGCACCTGCAGTTGCTGGCTGGCCCCCATCAGGTCGATCGTGTACCGCTGGGCGATCAGCCCCATGTCGGGCAGGCGGGCTTTTTCGAGGGCGGCCGGATTCCCGAACGCCTTGGTGAAGGCGTCGGCGTCTGATGTGGGGGCAGAGGTGGATTTCTGCGTGTCGGAAGGGGGCGATCCGGGCCTGCCGACGCCCGTTTCCTGCGCCCTGAAATCGGCGGTCACGCAGTAGTCATGCAGTTCGATCGGGCCGATCCAGCCCTGGCTGCGGGTGCCCTTCGGGATCGTCGTCACCTTGACGAGGCACTTGGAACCATCGACGTCCCGCACGACATGCCGGTAACGCATGCCGATCCAAGGCAGTGGCGGTTCGCCCCGTGGCGGGCCTCCCTTGGGATTCGGCTCGAGAGCGATCTCCTCGAAGTCAAATCTCCAGGGTAGCGGCGGCATCGAGCGGATGCGGGCCTTCCCCTCGAGCGTGCCCACCTTCGCTGTCACGATCGCCGCGGCATGCCTGTCGGCCGGGGGCGTGTAGCGGCCGTCTGTCGAGACGGTGCCGGCGGTCGCGGTGAATTCAGCTGGCGATTCCTTGACGAAGCGGCCAGCGGCATCGAACAGCCTGACCTTCAGCGAGAGGGGCTCGCCAGCCGCCACCTGGGCCTCGGCTGGCACCACTTGGAGCCACGTCGGTTCGCCGGCCGGACCCCGGGTCGCGTCTGCTACCTGCTGCGGCAGCGTCGGACCGACGGCGGGGGAGGCAGGTGTCGCTGCCGACGTTTCACCCAGACAATAGAGGCGGGCGGTCGTGGTGAGATAGATCCGTCCCCCTGCGGCGATCGGCGAGGCCGTGACCTCGTCCTCCTCGTCGAGACGCATCCGGTTGACGAACTTCAGGCCGTCCTTCGTCGGCTCGAGCACGTGCCAGCCGCCGGTCGAGCAGATGTAGAGCCGCCCACCCATCACGAGCGGGCTGCCGCGGACGATTGTGCCGAGCAGTTTCTGGGGCTTGCCGACCGGTTCGCCCGTCGCCTTGTCGAACACGTAGACCTTCGCGCCGTCATCGACGAAGTAGATCCGCTCGCCGAGCACGACCGGCATCGCCCGGCCATCCATCACGCCCTTTCGCTGCCAGATCGCGTTGGTGGCGGTGATGTCGCCCGAGCCAGCGGCCTTGAAGGCGGTGGCCGAGCCCATCGTGGTGTTGTCGAGATTTTCCTCAGCCTGCGAGATGTAGACCGTCTCGCCGTCGACGAGGGGGGCGACGTTGAGCCCGCGGCGGGAGAGCCTGAAATTCCAGACGGCCTTGCCCGTGCGCGGCTGGAGGTTCCAGACGCTGCCGTCGCTCGACCCGAAGATGAGCGCCGCCTGCCCATTCACCGACGCCAGCGATGGGGTGCTGTAGGTCGTATCTTCGGGGAGTTCTTTGGTGCCGGTCATCCAGCGGACCTCGCCGGTCTTTGCGTCCATCCCGAGGAAGCGATGCGCAGGGCGGGCCGTGTCGCCCCATCCGGTGACGACGGCGCTGGCGATGACGAGATCCTCGAACACGACCGGAATGTTCGTGCGTCCGCCGTAGGTCGAGAGGAAGCCAAACTCCTCGTGGAGCGACCGTTGCCAGCGGGTCTTGCCCGTGGCGGCATCGATCGCCGTGAACACGCCGCAGACCCCGTGGGCGAAGACGGTGTTGGTCGCCGGATCGGCGACGACCGCAGACCAGCCGACCCGCTCAGCCGGAACGTCAGAGAGATAGACGTTGAACACGTTCTCCCAGAGCTTCTGGCCGGTCTTTGCATCGAGGCAGAGCACCTTCTCAGCCTCTTCCTTCGTGCCGGGCTTGTGCCGTACGAGGGTGTAGAGCCTGCCACCCATGACCACCGGCGTTGAAATTCCCCCAGCCTCGTCGTTCTTCCAGAGCACGTTCGTGCCCTTCTCGGGATCGAACGACGTGACGACTGTCGGTTCGCCGCCGGCCTGGCGGTCTTCCCGCGGGCCGCGCCAGTCAGGCCAGTCGGCGGCCGACGCGGGGCAGGGGGGCAGGCATGCCGTCAGAAACGCTGCAACCAGAACCAAGCCGCGAGAGAGCATGGGGCGTCCTTGTCAGTTGGTGATGCCTTCGGCCTTCAGGTCTTCAGGCAGCTTGGGATCGACGATGCCGCGGCCGCCACGCCCCTGTGTGAGACGGTCGGAGGCGTCGGCACGAATGCTTTCGATATCGGCATCGCCCCAGCGACGGCGGGTCGCGATGTCGGGGACGGCCAGCGGCCGCACGAGCCGCATGCCCACGCCGAGGGCCGGCTCCTCCGTGTACCACCACGGGCTCTTAGGCAGATTCGGATCGACGTCCTTCCAGGGAAGATCCTCAGAGCCGCGGCGGGCGGCGCTGCGGCACTGGGCCGGCTCGTCGTAGTAGCTGCCACCCCGAACCACGCGGGGGGACAGGCTGGTCGGCCAGACGGCGGCGTCGGCCTCGGTCACCGGTTGCGCCAGCGCGGCCTGCCGGGCATAGCCATCGGGCACCAGCTGGTCGAGCACCCACTCGGCGACGTTGCCGTGCATGTCGTGCAGGCCCCAGGCATTGGGCTCCTTTTCGCCGACAGGATGCGTCGTCTCATCGGAGTTGTCGGCATACCAGGCGACTTCGGCCAGCGAGTCTGGCGTGCTCCTGTTGCTCCACGGCGTCGTCGTGCCAGCTCGACAGGCATACTCCCATTCGCACTCCAGCGGCAGGCGGTAGAACCGCGACGTCAGGCCG
>JBIIFB010000242.1:0-4341 GCA_044237545.1 Pirellulales bacterium | reverse complement strand
GCGGTCCCGCTCCCATAAAAGCCCCCGGCGTAAGCCGGGGGATCGGATGTTAAATGCGGGGTCGCGCGGGGCGTTGCGTCCGATCCCATCGCTTACGCTCCGGGCTTGTATGGGGCGTAGGGGATCGGGGGCCGCGCGTGGGATCGCGTCGCGCGTGGTGCCGACACAATCGCTTACGCTCCGGGCTTTTATGGGGCCGGGTCGATTGGGTCGCTGGCCTGATTGCTCTCCCGGACCTCGACGGCGATCGTGCCCTCGATCGGGATCGTCTTCTGCTCGGTCACCAAAGACGCCACGAGCATGAGATCGCGGTTGACCGCTGGCTTGCCGTCCGGCGTTGTGCCGGTCGCCACACTGTCGAGATACGGCTTCACGGCGCCCCGTAGCGTCTTGTCGGTGGCCGGCCGCGAAGTGTCGCCGACGAAGTTGCGGAGGTCAGAGCCGGCAAGCACGTAGGCCTGCAAGCGGGCGTCGAATGGCGGCGCGGGGATTGAAAACGTTCCGGCCGTCGCTCCCGTGGTGGTGTCGCGGAGCAGGAAGTTAATCGCTGCCTTCGACGGCGCGGCAAAGACCGGCGGGGCGTGGATCACGATCGCATCGGGCACCGACTCGAAGAACTCGTTCACTCGCCAGGTGCCCGCCTTGGTCTTGGTGGCGGTGAGCCGCACGACACTGCCCGAGGCCACGGCCAGCATGCAGCGGTCTGACCCCATCAACTCCGGCCTGATGACGGGGATCAGCAGAGAACCGCTCACGCCATAGGGCGTGGCCAGATGCACGTCGACGACTTCGCGTGCGTGGCAGTCGATGCCGCACCCGCAGGCACCCTCGGCGACGACAGCCGGCGGCGGCGAGACAGCCTCAAGTGGCGGCAGCGAAAAACGCAGCGACGGCCGTGCCGTAGGCGTTGCCTGGCTGGGCGGCGTTGCCTGGCTACCCGACTGCGCCTTCGCCTCGCCCCTCGGCATATCCTGGCCAGCCGGCACGTCCTCACCGGTCGGCGCGGGTAGTGGCTCCGCGGCGCTCGCAAGCCGAATGGCGGCGCGACTCCGCCGGGCGGCGAGGCTGTTTCCCACACCGCAGCCACAGTCGCCGGCCGGGGAAATCGTCTGCACGCCCGGCGGGATCTCGACCTGCAGCAGATCCCGGCTCAAGAGCGTGACCTTTGCCGGGCGGCCGCCGGCGATGACGCTCGTGTCGTGCACGCTAAAACCCTTGCCGGCGAGAAACAAGACAGTCGTGCCGGCGGGAGCGACGCCCTGCGCCCCATACCAGCCAATCAGCTCGGGGGCGAGGTCGGTGATGCCGGTGTTGAAGAGCTCAAAACCTCCGGCGGTGTTTTCATGGGGGATCTGCGTGAGCATCGTCTGGAGCGGGAGCGTGCGGTCGATCTGGTCGATGCGGCGCAGGATGCGGGCCAGCTCCGCCTCGCGGTCGGGATTCTGCGAGCGGCAGGACTGCTGGGCGGCCGTCCGCTGGATGGATGTGACGCTGCGGGAGAGCCGCAGGGCCTGCCGCATGCTCTGTTCGGTGGCCTTGGGATGGGTGAGCGAAAACCAGTTGGTCTGCACGTCGAAGGTGATGAAGGGCACAAACGACGGCATCACGATGATCGCCGTGCATTCCCGCATCCCGGGCTCGAGCCGGCGGCTGGCGAGGTCGCGGGGGGTGGACGATGTGCCGCAGACGGTTTCGGCGAGGGTGACGAGATTGCCGCGGGTGGGGGGTGGCTGGATGCGGGGATAAAACCGCCAGCCGAAGGTGTCGGGGCCGTGCGCGAATCCGACGACGGTCTTGTTGAGCGAGATGGTGGCGAGGTCGGTCTCCAGCCGACGGGTGTAGCGGGCGAGGGCCTGACCGCTGGCCCGGCCGCTGGCAAACGCCATCGCCAGTGCCATCTGGGCCTCCCGACGTTGGGCATACTGCTCTTCGACATTCTGTTCCTGGGTCACCGGATCGAGGGCAAACACCCGGATCGGCCAGCGGCGGCGGACGTAATCATTGAACGCGGCCCGGGCCTCAGGGGACGGATGCGGGCCATAGAAGGGTCCGCCGCAGCCGCCCGCCATGTCCGCAGGAAGGCCTTGGGCCGAACCGCTCTCCCGCATGTCTTCGGCGAGCCGTTCGTTGAGCAGGGCCGACTCCACCAGAATCGCCCATGCCAACACAGCCGTGGTGGTGCGGCAGATGCGGCAGGCGGGCCGGGCATTCTCGCAGGGGCCCATGCAGTCCGTGCCGGGGGTGGTTGCCATGCCGCCGGTGGCGTCTGAGAGAGAGGGCTGCTCGAGCGTGAGTGTTTCGGGAGTTGGTTCGTCGACGCCGAGGGATTCGAAGAAGGCCCGGCGACGCAGTTCGAGTTCGTTGATCCGTCGGCTGCGGATGAGTTCGGCGAGGTTCCAGGTGGGCAGTTCGGCCCAGACTGCCGACTGTCGCTCCTGGGCCAGGAATTCGTGGGCGGCGTGGAGTTCTTCGGCGAGGAATCCGCGGACTGCCGCGTTGGTGATGCAGGGGCTGTTGGCGGGGTCGGTGGCGAGGGCTTCGTGGGTGCTCCGCAGCAGGATCACGATCTGGCGTTCACCGATCACGTCGACGAGTTGTTCGGGGGGCAGCGGCATGCGGGCCCGTCGCATCTTGACCGTCGGCACAGAGACCGACCGCGACCGCATGCCTTGCACGACGGCGTTCGAGAGGGCGTCAGTCCCATCCGAGTAAAAGCCCCCGGCGTGAGCCGGGGGATCGGATGTTACACACGGGGTTGCGTCAAACGTCGTGCCGATCCCATCGCTTACGCTCCGGGCTTGTATGGGGCGTGGGGGATCGCGGTCGCGCTCCCCATAAAAGCCCCCGGCGTGAGCCGGGGGATCGGATGTTACGCATGGGGTCGCGTCAAACGTGACGCCGACACAATCGCTTACGCTCCGGGCTTTTATGGGGCGTGGGGGATCGGATGTCGCGTATGGGGTTGCGTCGCGCGTGGTGCCGATCCCATCCGGATAAAAGCCCCCGGCGTGAGCCGGGGGATCGGATGCCACACAGGGCGTTGCGTCAAACGTTCGGCCGATCCCACCGCTTACGCTCCGGGCTTTTATGGGCGAGACACAATCGCTTGCGCTCCGGGCTTGTATGGGGGATGCTCCGTCGCTCGCCTGCAATGCCTGGCGGACGGCGGTCGTATTCACGGCATACGTCAGCCCGGGGGCGAGCATGTCGACCAGATCGTTGGTCACGAGGTGACGAAATGTGGTGGGCAGGAGGGCGTCGCCGAGCTGCGGGTTGGCGGTGATCGTGATCTCCGCGCCGTGGCCGGCCTGGGTGTGTTGGCCGGGGGTGACGGAAACCGGAATCCGCACGAGGTTGAGCGAGTAGCCGGGGGAGTCGGCGATGTCGTCGCCTTCGTTGATCCGCCGGAGTTGGTGGAGGTGGTTGAGATACCGCGACAGGTGGTCGAGGTGGATCGTCGGTTCCAGGCCGATGGCGTTGGCGTTGTCGAGCCCGAAGCTGGCGAAGGGCTCGGCCGTGGCGGCGAAGGGGGGGGTGCGGGCGATCACCATTTCGGCAGGGCTGCCGCTGACGGGATTGGAGATGAGGTTGGTGACGCTGGCCGTCGCCTCGGTGGGCCGGGTGCCGGGGCGGGCGGGAGTGGCCGCCGCCTGCCCCATGGAGAGGGCGAGCCCGGCGTAGGCCTGGTCGCTCCGCCGGAGGCTGGCGTTGTTGAGTTCCTGAAACGTGCCCAGCCTGGCCCGCAGCTGCTCCTCGTATTCGTAGCGGTGGCGTGTGAGCCGGTTCTGGCCCCAGACATCCGGGTGTTGGGCCACGATCGTGCCGTGGGCGTCGACATGGGCCTTGAGCCAGTCGACCTCATCGGCCAGGCGGTCGACGACCTCGTCGTGGCAGACGGGCGGCTTCTTCCGGTGCAGGGCCCGCATGGGGGCGGAGAGACTGTGGAAAAAGCCGCCGGGGTCGCCTGCGGTGGCGGTGGAGACGGGGGGGATCGCGATGATGGCTGCAACGGCCGAGACGACCGCGAATCCCAGGGAAAAGAGTCTGGCGACGGGCACTCTCATTGGTTGCGACCACTCCCCCTGCTTGGTATCGTTCCACCCCATGCGAGGCAGCCCCAGGCTGGGGGCTCCTAATGGGGGCTCCCATGCGATCGTCAGCATGCGACGCCTTTGCCCAATCGGGAGCTTCGCGGCTGGTTTGTCTGCCTAGTTTTTCCGTCTTAACTCACCCTTACAGAGGGGTCTGTTCGATGCGCACGACGCGTTTTGACTGCTCGGGCCACGACGGCCGGCGTTCTATCCAGTGCATCATTCCGCCCTACATGCTCGAGCATCTGGC
>JBIIFB010000010.1:0-40985 GCA_044237545.1 Pirellulales bacterium | reverse complement strand
CGCAGCGATTGGCCACGTCGGCCAACTCGAAGAAATCATCCGGCTTGGCAAACAGACGAACACGGGGGATGTGCCCTTCCATTCCTTCGACCGAAGCGGATGTGGCGGAGTCCTCGGCCAAGAGGCAGTGCCACTCCGGCGTGACGATCGCGGCGCCGTCCGGCCCTGCCACGACCACCCGGTCGCGGCACGCGGCCGTCCAGTTTTCAAACAGTCCGGAGAGGTTCACACCCAGCCACGGCGTTCCAGGATCGGCCGCACGCTCGCGGGATGGCGATCCGGTCGCCTGGGCCACCAGTTCCGCCAGCGTGCGGCCCAGATCGGCCGGCACCACCAGCCCGCCATACCGCTGGGCCGCCATGCGACCGGCGGCATCGACGAAGATCGCCGGAACATGGATCAGTTCGCTATAGGGGAGTTCCCGTCCGCCGACGCCGACCCATCCATGCAGCCCCAGGGGCAGGCCCCGGACACCGACCACGAGCACTGACCAGCCGCCGGCCTCCGCCGACTGGGCTGCATGAAACAGTCTCGCAAGCTGGCTGTCGAGCAGCGTGAGCTGCCCTGCAAACACCTGCCGGGCACCGACTACGAGGTCGGGATCGCTGTCTGCGTCGACCGCAAAATGGGGCACCCCGGCCCCGCTGGGCGGCGCCGGATCCTCCGGATCGACATAGCGACCCCGATACCGTTCCGGGGCATCCCATGCCACACCCAGACTGCCGACATGGCACCAGACCAGTCGGTGCTCGCCGGCGGCGATCACTCCAAGGGCGGCGTCGGCAAGCGCGGCGATGTTCGTATGCGTGTCATCGTTCTCGACCTTTGTCTTCGCAGTCGCCTCGACCAGCTTGATCAGACAGTCGCTCGCCAAGCCTCCGGCTAGTGTGTCGGCTGCCACCTCAGCCGCCACACCAGCCGCCACCTCAGGGTCGTCCGTCACGACCGCCGGCCGCCAGCCACCGGCCGCAGCCGCAGCCAGGAGCGGGAGCCCTTCGGGCAGGTCGGCCGCAATCAGATCTCGGAGCGTGTCCTGAGGCCGGGTGGATGGCGTGAGGACGCGGTCGAATACGATCCCCCGGGCCGCCAGGCTGTCGAGGGCAGGCGTCGCCACCCAGGTGGCGCCGTAGGCAGCCAGCATCCAGGCCGGAAGTCGATCGATGGTGACGACCAGCAGCCCCGTCGGCTGATCGGCAGAGGAGGCATTTTTCAGATTCAGATTCGGAGTCATGCGGTGAGAGTGTCCACGGGAAGTGCTGTTTGCAGCATCATGGCAGGTCTGCCACATTCTCGGACTCCAGCGGCCTTTCTGGCCACACAGCCCCCTGCCCCACAAGGGCGCGATTGAAACCAGCATGACCTCCATGACCTCCACCACCGACCACCGGCGCGGCTATGACACGCAGCCGTCCACCACCTCCGGGATGCCGCCCGGCATCCCGTTCATCGTGGGCAACGAGGCCGCGGAGCGATTTTCGTTTTATGGCATGAAGACGATCCTCGTCGTGTTCATGACGCAGTTTCTGCATGCGACGGCGGGCGGGCCAGACTTCATGACAGAGCCCGAGTCGCGGGAGTGGATGCACCTCTTTGTGGCCAGTGCCTATTTCTTCCCGATTCTCGGTGGCATCCTGGCCGACGCCTTCCTCGGCAAGTATCTGACGATTCTGCTGCTTTCGGTCGTCTACTGCCTGGGCCACCTCTGCCTGGCCATGATGGATCTGCCGCAGCCGCTCCTGGCCGCGACGCTCGCGCCGCGTGGCTGGCTCCTGGCGGGGCTCACCCTTGTCGCCATCGGCTCCGGAGGCATCAAGCCCTGCGTGTCGGCCCACGTCGGTGACCAGTTCGGCCAGTCCAACCGCCACCTGCTGGAACGGGTCTTCGGCTGGTTTTATTTCGCCATCAACTTCGGGTCGTTCTTCTCGACGCTCCTCACGCCATGGCTGCTCAAGCACCATGGCCCCGGCTGGGCCTTCGGCGTGCCCGGCATACTCATGGCGCTGGCCACGCTTGTGTTTTGGCTGGGTCGGCACAGTTTTATCCACGTGCCCCCCCGGGGACCGCGTTACTTTGCCGAAACCTTCGGTCCGGAGGGCCTGGCAGCCATCTTCAAGCTCGTGCCGCTGTACCTGCTGGTGGCCGTCTTCTGGTCGCTCTACGACCAATCGGGCGGGGCCTGGGTGCAGCAGGCCCAGCAGATGGACCGCCGGTTTCTGGGGGTTGCCTGGCTGGAAAGCCAGATTCAGGCGGTCAACCCACTGCTGGTTCTGTTCTTCATTCCCTTGTTCAGCCTCGTGCTCTATCCGGCCATCGAACGGCTCGTCCCCCTGACGCCACTTCGCAAAATCCTCGCCGGGTTCCTGCTGACGATCCTCGCCTTTGCGATCGCGGCACATGCCCAGCGGCTCATCGACGCCGAGGCGACGCGGTTTCGCGGGGTCGTGACAGCGGCTGCGGCCGCCGACGGCGTCGACCCTGTCGCGACCGAGGCCGCCATGCGGGACGCCGGGCTCAACGCCTCGGCCGACGCGGTCGCTGCCGCCACACCATTGCCGGCCGAAAACATCGAGCCAGTCATCGAGCCAGTCGCCTCGGGAGATCCCCTGGAGACCGACCGGCGGTCGGAGGCGATGGTTCAGGCAGGCATCGCCGTGACCCGTGCCGGCGTGCGGCTCACCGCCGCCTGGCCATCGGTGGGCTGGCAACTGCTGGCCTACGTGGTGATGACCGCCGCGGAGATTCTCGTGTCGATCACCTGCCTCGAATTCAGCTACACGCAGGCTCCGCCACAGATGAAGTCGTTCGTCATGAGCCTCTCCCTGCTGAGCGTGTCTCTGGGCAACCTGTTCACGGCGCTGGTCAACGCATTCTCCCAGGATGCGGCCGGCAACTCCCTGCTCGCAGGGGCCTCCTATTACTGGTTTTTCTGCGGCTGCATGGCCGTCGCCACGGTGTTGCTCCTTCCCGTGATGTGGACCTACCGCCCCCGCGAGTATCTTCAGGATACGTCTGCCGGATAAGCGGCCCGGATCAGCAGGCCGGATCAGCAGGCCGGATCAGCAGACGACGTGGTGCCGATGCGGTGGCGTCTGGTAGTCTTCGAAAAAAGGGGTTTCCATGGACCGCTCACACTCTCCTGATCGCCCGGTCAATCGCCCGAATGACCATTCCGCCGCAGCCCAGCGGTGGGATCTCAAACGACGGGATTTCCTGACCGCGATGGCGGCCTGGGCGGCAGCACCGGCCTCGTTGACAGCAACGGGCTCGTGGACAGCAACGGCGTTGGCAGCCGACCCACCGGCGCCTGCCCCGGCATTCCGCATCTCGTTGGCCGAATGGTCTCTGCATCGCACGATCTTTGCGGGCAAACTCGACAACCTCGATTTTCCCCGCGTTGCAAAGCAGCAGTTCGGCATCGCGGCCGTCGAATACGTCAACCAGTTCTTCAAGGACAAGGCGAAGGACGCGGCCTACCTGGCCGATCTCACCAAGCGGGCGGCTGACGAGGGTGTGACCAACGTCCTGATCATGTGCGACGGCCTCGGCAATCTTGGTGACCCCGAGGCGGCGTCCCGCACCAAGGCGATCGAAAACCACTTCCCCTGGGTCGAAGCGGCGAAGCGTCTCGGCTGCCACTCGATCCGCGTCAACGCGGGGAGCAAGGGAACGCCAGAGGAGCAGCAGAAGCTCGCAGCCGATGGCCTCTCACGGCTGTCCGACTACGCCGCTCAGATGGAGATGAACGTGCTCGTGGAAAACCATGGCGGGCTGTCGAGCAACGGGGAGTGGCTGTCGGCTGTGATGAAGCTCGTCAACAAGCCGAATTGTGGCACCCTGCCCGACTTCGGCAATTTCCACGACTACGATCGTTACCGGGGCGTCGAGGAACTCCTCCCGTTCGCGAAGGGGATCAGCGCCAAGAGCCATGAGTTCGACGCAGATGGCAACGAGGTGCGAACCGATTACCGCCGGATGCTGCAACTCGTCGTCGATGCCGGCTACCGGGGCTGGGTCGGCATCGAATACGAGGGGAAGTCTTTGCCGGAGGCAGAGGGCATCCTGGCCACCCGGAAGCTGCTCGAACGGGTCAGGGCTGAGTTGCGGGCGTAATGCCCCGGCCGCCCGGCAGCCTCGCAAGATCAAGGTCGACGACGACGGGAAAATGATCCGAAACGTCGAGATCGATCGCATGGCAGATGAAGACCCGCGTGATTGCCGGCGTCAGGTCGCTGTGCACCAGAATATGGTCGATCATCGTGAACACATCGTCCCGATCGGCCGCGCCATTCTCATTGAAGTCCCAGTGCGAGGTGTAGCGATCGGCAACCCGCGGAATGAATTGCGCCGCGTTGACGAGTTCGTCGCCCGGTGAGGTGTCGTCGAAGTCCTTGAGGTCGTGCACAACGGTCGTTCTGGTGCGGCGGGTGGAATCCGCCATGGGCACGTCGGGGTCGTAGTCGTTGAGATCGCCGAGCACGATCGGCGTGTAGCCGCGGGCGACGATCTCCCGCCGCACGATCTCCCGGGCGATCGACGCCTCGGCCATCCGCTGCGCATTGCTGCCGACGTCGGAAGGATTGCTCTTCAAGTGCAGGCCGAGCAGGCCAATTTTGCGGCCGCAGGCCGTGAAGTAGGCGACCGCATGCCGCTGCAACACCGCTTCGGCATTCCGGGTGGCCCCGTTGTCGTCGACATCGCTGTAGGCCCGTCGCATCCAGGCATCGCCCGCATCGCCACCGCCAGCCGCCGACGACGGGTCGTCGGCATCCCGCGTGCGCTTCGACGACCGTTTGTTGCCCTCCGGCACAAAGATGTGGATCTTCCGACCGTCCACGTCGTCCGGTTCGATCCGCGCAAGAATCGCCACGTCGAACCCGGAGAAACGGTCGCGTCCGTCGACGTGATACCCACGAAAGTCGGTCATGCCCTTGGCGTGAAGCAGGCTCACCACCGCATCGACGCCCTCCCGCGACACGACCTCCGGCATCACCACGATGTCGGGCGCGAGTGTCTCGATGACCGCGGCGATGTGTTCAAGGTGGCGACGGCGGGCCGGCTCGAACCGGAAGCGGGTGAGGCTGGTCCGCTCACCGGGGGCGGCGAGGTTCTCGGCATTGAAACAGGCGATCCGCAACGGACATGGCGGCCCCGCAGTCTCCGCTTCGTCGGCCCGGGCGAGCGGGCTCCAGAGCATCATCAGCACAGCCCCCACGCACACCACACGCCAACTGGCCACCGCACCCGAGTGCTGCGTTGCGAGGAAGGCTCCGCTCGCGAGCCGACGACGCGGCATCCAGAGCGGCATCCAGAGCGGACGGGCCTCGGGATGTACGAACCGTTGACGGGCTATGATCATCGCCGCTAGAGTTTTCATCTGTGACGCAATCGGACCGCGTTCGAACCGCAGCAGCGTGCCCGTCCACCAGCGACCGGCTGCCACCACAACGACCGCAATCCACTGTTCTCCATTCCATGCCCATTCCATGACGCTTCCACAAGATACACATCTTCTGTCCCCGCCGCCCGTGCCGCCGAGGGTTCCCTCCGCCAAAAAGGCCCGGGGGACTGGGGGCGATCGGCTCACCCAGCTCGTGCAGGTCGATGAGACGCATGTCGGACGCGGGGTGTTCGCACGGCGGAAGCTCAAATCTGGGATGGTGCTGGGAGAGATTCTCGGTCAGGTTTTCCCGGTCGAGCCCGACGATCCGAGCTATTGCATGGAATTGCCGAGCGGCATGGTGCTTGAACCGGCCGCCCCGCTGAGATTTCTGAACCACAGTTGCGATCCCAACTGTGAGCTCTTCTATTGGTTCGACGAGGATGGGAGCCTTCAGGAAGACCGGCTGTGGCTGCAAACGATTCGTTCGATCAACGCGGGCGACGAACTGCTGATCGACTATTGTTGGCCCGCGGACGCGGCGATTCCTTGCCGCTGCGGGGTGCCAGGGTGCCGGGGTTGGATCGTCGATCCGGAGGAACTGCATCTTCTTCCCGAGACGGATCACCGCGGGGTGGTCCCGGCCCGAACTGGCGATTCGGAGCCGCCGTCGCTGTCGGGGTCCTGACGCTCCTGGCGGCGGTTGGCCTATCCCGCCTGCGGATCGATGACGATCTGCGGTCGCTGCTGCGGGATGCCGATGCCGACTTCCGGCTCGTCGACGAGGTTGCGGATCGGTTCGGTGCCCCGGACCGCGATTGCATTATCCGGGCCACGGCCCGCGACGGTGACCTTTTCGATGGTCGGTCACTGGCCGTGCTCCGATCGCTCGCCACCAGACTGGCGGCAATCGACGGCGTGGAGCGGGTGCGATCGATGTTCGACATCCGTCGACAGGGCGTCTCGGGCGCCATGCTCCCGGTGATTCCGAATGTCGAGGGGGAACTTTCCATCGCCGAGGGCGAGGCCGCCAAGGGTCGGGCGCTTGGTCATCCTCTGATTGCGGGCCATCTTCTCTCTGCCGACGCCGCCTCCGGCCTGCTCATCGCCCGGCTCGACGTCGCCGCCGACAAGCCGCCACGCTTGGGCGCAGTGGTAGCCCGTATCGAAAAACTGCTCGCCGACCAACAGGCAGGCGTGGGCAACGGCGTGCTAACGCTTGAACTCACCGGACTTCCAGCCCTCCGCGAGCAGGCAATGGCGGCACTCCGCCGCGACATGCTGCTCTTCAACTCGCTCGGCCTCGGCCTGGCCGTCGTGCTTTCAGCGGCCGTTGCCCGGAGCCTGCGATCGACGATCGTTGCCTGTGTGCCGCCTTTTGTGGGGGCCGTGTGGGCGATGGGCATTGTCGGCCTCTGCGGTGTGCCGGTGAATCTGCTCACCAGCGTCGTGCCCTCGCTGGCTCTGGTCGTGGGAACATGCGACTCGATCCACTTCATTGAGGACATGCGGCGAAGTGCCCGCCGTGGCATCGACGGCGTGACAGCCTCGGGCGGCGCGATCCGACGGGTCGGCGTGGCCTGCGGACTGACGAGCCTGGTGACGGCCATAGGATTTGCGTCGCTGTGCGCGGCACGGATCGACGCGGTGCGGATCTTCGGCCTGGCCGCGGCGGCGGGGGCTTTGGCGAGTTTCCTGGCGGTCACACTGCTGACCCCACTGCTGGCCTCGACTGCCGCGTTCAGCGGTCCGCGGCTGGGGCGTTCATCCCGGCTGGCCAGCCGGCTGGCCAACACGCTCACCGCATTTTCGTTGCGGCATGCCCGCGTCGTCGCGGCGGTGGGGTGTGCTGCTACGCTGCTGTTGGGGGTGATGTCGACTGGATTAGACGCCGACAACCGCGTCGCCGACAGCCTGCCACGGGGTGCAGCAGCCTCCCAGTCGCTCGCCCGCGTCGACAGCGATTTCGGTGGGGCCATGGGAGTCGACGTGGTGGTCCGCTGGCCGGAAGGCCTCGGCTCGCTCGATACCCCAGTGCTGGCAGCCCTCGAGGACGTGCATACCGTGCTCGGGCAGTCGGGCGGCATTACGCGGGCCCTTTCCATGGCAACCGTCGCCGGCACGCTGCCGCCCCGGGCCAGACAGCGGCTCGACAGGGCCGAGTTGCGGGACCTCGTCGATGAACAGGCCCGTATGGCGATCGTGCGGGCCCGTGTGGGCGATCTGGGATCACGCAGGCTGGAGGGGGTCTACGATCGGATTGACACGGGGCTGGCCGCACTCGCTGCCGATCGCCCGGGCTGGACGTTCGAACTCGCCGGCATGTCGGTCGTCTCGGCCCGCAACATCCGCCAACTCGTCCGTGATCTGGGCTCCAGCCTTCTGCTGGAGGTGGCCGTCATCGGCGGCATTCTGGCATTGGCATTCCGTTCCCCGCTGGCGGGCATCGTGAGCCTGATTCCCAATGTCTTTCCGCTCGCGGTGATCGGGGCGCTGTTGGTTGCGTTCGGAAAGTCCCTCGATCCAGCCACGGTGATCGTGTTCAACGTCTGCCTGGGACTCGCGGTGGACGACACGGTGCACGTGCTCTCGGCGCTGCGGCGGCACCGTCGCGAAGGACTCTCGATCGCGACCGCCGTTCGCCGCGCGGTGGTGGAGACCGGCAACGCCGTCGTGCTCGGCGGCCTTGTGCTGGCCATCGGATTCGCAGCCGTGACGGTCAGCTCCGTGCCCGCGCTGGCGGGATTCGGCATGCTCGCCTGTGCCGCGGTGGCTGCGGCCACGGTCGCGGAGCTCATCTTCCTGCCGGCGTTGCTGGTCGTCACAGACGCGTTCGTGCGGCGGTGGGGAACCGTCCGTCACGACGGAATCTTCGGCAGCCAGACGCTGCCATGGAATGCCGGGCACTCTGTCCCGTCGCTGCAGCCGAGCCCGCAGCCGCACACATCAACTTCCTGATTGCCACACTGCCGGGCAAGCATTCAAACACGGCCCCGCCGGAGCACGGCCCCGCCGGGGTTAACCAGCCGCCGCCTGTTAGGAGGCGGTCGCCGCCAGCACGTCCGCAACCGCTTCAACCGCCTGAACGATCTGTTCTTCGCTGTGCTCGCTGGTGATGAAAAACCGGACGCGGGCAGCAGTCTCGCGGACAGCCGGATAGAGAATTGGCCGGGCATTGACGCCCCTCTGCAGCAGCATCTGCGACACGAGCATCGCCCGGGAAGAACTGCCGACGATCACGGGGATCACCGGGGTATCGCTGCTCGAACCGGTATCAAGATCACAGTCGGCGGCCAGTTTGAGAAACAGCTCCGACCGCTCCCGCAGACGCGTGATCCGCCATGGCTCACGACGGAGCACCCGCAAGCCCTCGAGGGCTGCTGCGGCATTTGGCGGCGAGCAGGCGGTCGAAAACACGAAGGCGGGCGTGGTGTAGCGAAGATAACGGATCAGCCGTTCGCCGCCGGCAAGGTAGCCGCCACCGGCCCCGAGCGCCTTGCTGATGGTGCCCATCCACAGATCACCCTCCGCGGGATCGACCCCGAAGAAGTCGCATATCCCCCGGCCTTCGGGGCCCATGGTTCCCAACGAGTGGGCCTCGTCCACGTAGAGGAGGGCGTTGTGCCGCTGTTTCACCTCGATGAACCGCGGCAGGTCGGGATAGTCGCCGTCCATGCTGTACACGCCCTCGATCGCCACCACCACCCGCTTGTACTGCGAACGCAGGTCGCGGAGCAGACCGTCGAGTTGTTCGTGGTCGTTGTGACGGAAGGAGCGTTTGCCGGCCTTCGAGGCGTTCGCGCCCTGCATGATGCTGTTGTGGGCCAGTTCGTCGTAGAGAATCAGGTCGCCGGCGCCGAAGAGGTGGTTGAAGAGTGAGGCATTCGTGCCGTAGCCGCAGGGAAATACGACGGCCCGTTCCGTGCCGAGGAAATCCGCCAGTTCGGCGTCGAGATCGTCGAGGATCGTGTTGTTGCCACCCACCATGCGGCTGGCAGACGCGCTGCAGCCGAAGCGGTCGATCGCATCCTTGGCGGCATTCGTCACATCCGGATGGCCGGCAAGGCCGAGGTAGTCGAAGCTGGTGAAGCTGACAACTTCGCGGCCACCAACCCTCGCAGTGCGGCCACGCACGTGCTCGTTGGGTTGCAGGAACGGATTTTCAAGACCGGCCGCCTCGAGGCCCGCCAGCCGCTCTTCAAGCGCGACGAACTCGGGAAACGCATCCGTGGAGGTTGTTGCGGGGCGGGCCCGGCCCAGACCAGCTAGACCACCTGAGGGAATGACTTTGGGTACGGCTCTGGAGCCAGCTTGGGGGCCGGCCGGGCGGGCAGAGGCCACACCACTGTCCGCTGTCCGATCGGCTGCGTCGAACATGCGAACGGCGATGCATTCGACGAGATCGCCGCAGGTCCGGAGGCCATGGAGCCATTCGTCTCGAAACCGCATCTGGTAGCGGCCTTCGATACGGGTCACCACGTCCAGAAATCGGGCGGTATCGATGCCATTGCCTGCCAGCGACGACTCGGGGCTGAGCGTGCGGATCGTGGCGGTGGGGCTGACTGACGCCAGTTCTTCGAACACAACCCGTTCGATCGCCTCGCGGGAAGAGGCCTGCGGTCTGCTCCGATCGCCTGCCATCTGCTCGCCGTAGGTACCGGTCGATCCAACCATCGCGCCCATAATGCCAACTCCCATCGAGTGCTCCCCGCCATCCGAATGATCGCGGGGCACGCCGCCTATGCAGCAGGCCACGTAAGCAACAGTTCCTGGCTGCATGCGTGTAAAAATCAACGCCGCGTTCGGGCGGCGACAATCTCAAGTATACAACCGGCGATTCCCTTGGCGAAACACGTCGAGACCTTGCCATCTACGCAAGGATTTCCGCCTCGGATACCACGCAAACTCGGCCTGTTCGGCATGACCGCCACGCAAAGACACCCGTCGCACCGCCGGCCTCGTCAGCCTGCAGGTTCCCCTGCATCGTCACCCGGCGCTACCGGCCAGTAGTTTCCGCAGCACGAACGGAAGAATGCCGCCCGAGCGGAATTGGTCGAGTTCGACAGGCGTGTCGATCCGCACCATGCAGGGAATTTCCCGCACCGTGCCGTCCGGCCGCATGGCCTTCACCACCACCGTCGTCCGCGGCGCGAGGTGCTCGAAGGGAATATCGAAGGTCTCCTCGCCAGTCAGTCCCAGCTGCTGCCAGGGCTCCGGCAGCACCACTGGGAGCACGCCCATGCCGACGAGGTTTGAACGGTGGATTCGCTCAAAGCTGGTGGCGAGCACCGCACGAACGCCCAGCAACATCGTTCCCTTGGCCGCCCAGTCACGGGAACTGCCGGTGCCGTATTCAGCACCAGCCAGTACCACCAGCGGCGTGCCGGCCGCCTTGTACCTCACCGCCGCGTCGTACACGGGCATCACATCCGCCCCGGGCAGGAGCCGGGTAATGCCCCCCTCGGTGCCCGGCACGAGCAGGTTGCGAAGGCGGATGTTGGCAAACGTGCCCCGCGTCATCACGCGATCATTACCACGGCGGGCACCATAGCTGTTGAAGTCGACGGGCTCGACACCGTGCTCGACGAGGTAGTGCCCGGCCGGGCTCGACTTGGCGATACTGCCGGCGGGCGAGATATGGTCGGTCGTGACGCTGTCCCCCAGAGCGAGCAGCACGCGGGCGGCCCGGACGCTCTGCGGGGCCACGGCCTCCCGCGTCAGGTCGGAGAGAAACGGCGGCTCCTGAACGTAGGTGCTCGCAGCATTCCATTCGTACAGCTCGCCCGTGGACGTCGGCACCGCATTCCACCGCTCGTTTGAGTTCCAGACGTTTCCATACCGGGCCTGAAACTGCGTCGGCAGGACACACGACTCGACGGTCTGCCGCACCTCCTCGGCCGTCGGCCAGATGTCGCGAAGGAACACCGGCTTCCCATCTGCACCGGTGCCGATCGGCTCATGATCCATGTCGATGTCGGTGGTGCCGGCCAAGGCGTAGGCCACGACCAGCGGCGGGCTGGCGAGCCAGTTGGCCTTCACGAGCGGATTGACGCGGCCCTCGAAATTACGGTTGCCGGAGAGCACGGCCGCGGCCACGAGATCCCCCTCGGTCACGGCCTTTGCGACGGCCTCCGGCAACGGCCCCGAATTGCCGATGCAGGTCGTGCAGCCGTAGCCGACCGTCTCGAAACCGAGCGCGTCGAGGTCTTGATCGAGGCCCGACCGCTCGAGGTAGTCGGTCACCACTCGGGAACCGGGCGCGAGGCTTGTCTTGACCCACGGCTTGGAGGTCAGTCCCTTTGCCACGGCCTTTCGCGCGAGGAGCCCGGCGGCCACCATGACGCTTGGATTGCTCGTGTTGGTGCAGCTGGTGATCGCCGCGATGACGACCGCACCGTGATGGATCGTGTCGGTGTGGCCATTATTTTTGACCGTTCCAGTGCGGGTGAGGGCCGGTCCTTCGAGGGCGAAGCCGCGCTTGGCCGTGGGGGCGGTGAGCGACTCCGCGAAGGTCTTCTTGACGTCGTTGAGGGCGACACGGTCCTGCGGCCGTTTCGGGCCGGCCAGGCTCGGCACGATGCTGCCGAGGTCGAGGCTGAGACGTGTGGTGAATTCCGGGACGGCCGCGGCAGCTGTGCGAAAGAGCCCCTGCTCCTTCATGTAGCGTTCGACGAGCGTGACCTGTTCCGCCGGCCTGCCGGTCAGCCGCAGGTATCGAAGGGTCTCGTCGTCCACGGGGAAAAACCCCATCGTGGCCCCGTACTCGGGGGCCATGTTGGCGATCGTCGCTCGGTCGGCGAGCGACATGCCGTCGAGGCCCGATCCGAAAAACTCCACGAACTTGCCGACAACTCCCGCCTTCCGCAGGATTTCGGTGACAGTGAGCACAAGATCGGTGGCCGTGGCACCGGCGGGCAGCCGGCCGGTGAACTCGAAGCCCACCACCTCCGGCAACAGGAGCGACAACGCCTGCCCAAGCATGACTGCCTCGGCCTCGATGCCGCCCACGCCCCAGCCGACCACGCCCAATCCATTGATCATGGTCGTGTGGCTATCGGTGCCGACAAGCGTGTCGGGCACCGCCACCTTGAGGCCCCCCTGCTTCGCGGCCGGATCGTCGCGAAGAAATACGCAGCCGGCGAGATATTCGAGATTCACCTGGTGGACGATACCGATCGCCGGGGGCACGACCCGGAAATTCCGAAAGGCCTGCTGCCCCCACCGCAGGAAGGAGTAGCGTTCGGCGTTCCGCTGGAATTCGACGTCGATATTCTTCGCGAGCGAGTCGGCAGCGCCGAAAAAATCGACCTGCACTGAATGGTCAATGACCAGATCAACCGGCACCAGCGGGTTGATCTTCCCGGGATCACCACCGAGTCGCTTCATCGCCGCCCGCATGGCCGCCAGATCGACCACGCAAGGCACGCCCGTGAAGTCCTGCAAAACCACTCGGGCCGGCTTGAATGGAATTTCTGTTTCCGCCGGTTTGGAGGCATTCCAGGTGGCGAGGCTGCGAACGTCAGCTTCTGTGACCTCGTAGTTGTCGCAGGTTCGAAGCAGCGCCTCGAGCACCGTGCGGATGGAATACGGCAGCCGAGCCGTATTGGTGATGCCTGCGTCGTCGAGTGCCCGCAGCCGGTAGAGCGTCGCGGGGCCGGAACCGGTGTCGAACGTGGCACGGGCGGAAAACGGGTCGACGAACGTGGCTGCCATGGGAGGTGAAGACCTGGTTGGTGGAGATCTGGTTGGTGGGACTCTGGTTGAACGCGATTGTGAGGACGCCCAGAAACCGGGAATGCGGCTTCCAAGCGGCCGGACGCGGCCGAACCGTTGGGGTAGCCTACCGACTTGCTCTCGTCGGCGAGAAGTGTCCGCTGCATCTCTGGCAGTTTTTCCGGCACTTTATTCTCAGCAAGCCATGGTTGGCCAAAACCCACTCGAAGGCCCGGGAAACAGGCTCGCGGGCGGCCGTTCAACACGGGCGGGGAAAAAATTCCGTTAAAATCCCCGTCCTGGATTCGACACGACCAGGAATATGGGGTATTGTTCTCTCAGGTGAGGAGCACCTCCCCTCAATACACAAACCGATCTCTTCAGCGGCTGTTCCCCCCCCCCAAAGACCCACACTTCTAGAGCCGCTACCGGGCCCGTGGTTCCCCAACCGCGGGCCCTTTTCTTTTGATCCCGCTCTGATTCCGCGGTGTCCCCGGTGATGGGACTTTTTTCGGCCGGCTCCCTACCGGCCACTTGCGGGGGATGCAACCACTCCTATAACGAGTCGCGGTGAGCGAGGAGTTGCCGAGGCAGCTGATCGTTTCACCCGGATCGTTGCGACTGCTCGCCTACATGGCAGCTGTCCAAGTGGTACTGGTTTTTCACGGATCGCTGACTTTCAGGTCTTGCGGGATTTTTCGGCTTGGCTCGGACATGGAACGATCGACTCACGGAGAGGTCGATCGGTTGTTGGCAGGGATGGGTCGATCGTAAGAGTCACCGGCCGCCGCTGGCATGGGCCAGGCCGCGGCATCGGCCGCCGTGCCGTGGCCGAATCCGTACTCGAATCCGCTGTAGGGGTTCGCTGGCTCCTGACCGGTCGGGCTTGAGCCTGGTCGAACTGCTCGTCGTGGTGGCGATCATCGGTGTTCTGGTGGGCATGCTGCTGCCCGCTGTGCAGGCCGCCAGGGAGTCGGCCAGGCGAACGAGCTGCCAGCACAACCTCCGCCAGTTGGCCATGGCGGTGCTGAACTATGAGGCTGCGAGTCGACGGCTGCCTGCCGCGGCGGTCGTCAGCGAGGCCTTCAATCCGACGACCTGTACAGGCTGCTGGAATCCATGGTCTGAGGCCGGCATGAGTTCGTTCGCGCCGGGCACCAAACATGGCACGAGCTGGGTTTTGGCGGTCCTGCCCTTCATGGAACAGGCCGCAATCTTCACCAGCTGGAACCGCGACACAAACGTCCGCGGCAACGCCGCCTTGGCCCAATCCGACATACCGACGCTCTATTGCCCCAGCCGCCGATCCCGGATCCGCATCAACCGCGACGACCACCGGAACCTGCTGGACAGTAGTTGGCGGGGAGGAGGCACCGACTACGGTGGCTGTTACGGCCGGGGCGATGGTTTCATGAATGACACCCGCTACGACCATCGATTCTCCGATGTCGACACGCCCATCAGCGGTTCGTCGGGAAAACGCCACGGCATGTTTATGACCAATTCCGGCAGGCTTGTATCAGCCGCGACCGATGGGCTGGCCAACACGATCATGCTGGGCGAATTGCAACGGCTGCGGCCGATTGCCGGCAGCAGCGCCGCCAACACCTACAACCGGACAAGCCATGATGGCTGGGCTGTGGGGGGCGTTTCGACGCTGTTTGTCACCGCGACCGATCCGGGGCATTCCAACCCCGGGGGCATGAACAATCTCTTCTTTGAGTCCCCGGGCAGCGAGCACCTCGGCGGCTGTTTCTTCGCTCTCGCCGACGGATCCGTCCAGTGGATCAGCGAGTTTATTGACGCGAAGGACAACAACGCCCTGTTTCCACTCCTTGGATCGATTCAGGACGGGGACGTGGCCGGACTCGCGGCCGCACACCGCTGAACGGATTTTGCATGCGGAGCCTCCCACGATGATTCCCAGCCGCGCCGGACCCCAGATCACGGCCAACCGTCTTCGATATTTCGTTTTGGTTCGCTCTTTCGTCATTCTCAGCGCGATACTGACACTCCAAGGCTGTGTTTCTTCGTCGCGACCGCCGCTCGGCCGGGTCAGCGGCACCGTCAGGCTCGACGGCGAGTCCCTCGCCAATGCCACCGTGCTATTTACGCCGGCAGGACAGGGCCGCACGTCCCAGGGCGTCACCGACACGCAGGGCCGGTATGAACTCCGCTACCTGCGAGATATTCCCGGCGCGAATGTCGACCAGCACACCGTGAGAATCACGACTGCCTGCGAAGAGAATGGCGGCCGCGAACTGCTGCCCGCCCGATACCACGCCCACACAGATTTAGAAGCGAGCGTCGTCGCCGGAAGGAACGTATTCGACTTTGAACTCAGATCGCACGCCCCGTAAAAAGCGGATCAAAAGGGCGACGACGAGCGGCAGAGACGGCGCGGGCCAAGGGGCGTCGTCAACTCCCGGACAAGTTGAAAACTTGCCGCCACTTTGATTCAAAAGACGTGGACCCAAAAGCGAGCGAGCCGGGATCGGCTGAAGCTCGACGAGCGTTGGAATTTCGCCCCCCAGACCGTTGCAGCAACTTCAGTCCAGATGGCGAAATTCCCCGCGAAGGAGACTTCTGCCGGCCCGGCGGGGCCCAGGAGACAGCGGTGGGAAGAGCGGCGGAAAGAATGGAACACGGTAGAGAGGGGCCTCGTCAACTCCCGGACAAGTTAAAAACTTGCCGCCACGGTGGGAGGGAAGAGAGGAAGACGGAGCTTCTGGTCGCGATTGGGCCAAACTGGCCGAAAAGCACCGGTTTGTTGCGGATTCACACGTTTTGTGGTTTATAATTTCGCCGGCGCGGTTGCGGCGGCTGCTGCGCTCGAGCGGCGGTTCCGTGTGTGGAGCGATCCCACACACGAACCATGGAATAGGAATACGTGGAAAAGGATGGCCACATTCCAGATTCAAATGGCTTGAGGACACGGATGGCATGAGTGACATGATTGACACGGATGGCATGGACGGCATGGATCAATCTCTCGCACCGCTCACAGTCTCCAGCGTCGGGCTGCTGCGAAACTCGGCGGCCGGCGGTGTTGCAGCCGTCGACCGCCCTGCGGGCGGCTTGGCGTATGGCCAAATCCCCACGCTGGCCTCCCCGACTCTTGTTTCCCCGACGTTGGAAATCTCCGTGATCATGCCGACCGTGCACTGGTCGGGCACGTTTGAGCGGTGTGCTCGTCGGGTCTTGTCGTTGATGGACGCCATGCCAACGACCGTGGAAGTCGTGTTCGCGTTTGACGGCGCTGCCCCACCCGTTCCGGATTGGCTTGACCGTCCGGGAGTCAAGGTCGTCACGACAGGCGTCCGTTCCGGGCCGGCGGTCGCCCGTAATCTGGCGGCTCAGGCCGCCAGCGGGAGCGTGCTGTTTTTCGTCGATGCCGACGTGGAACTCGCCGCCGACGCGATCCAGCACGTTCATTCGGCGTTCGAGGCTGACCCCGATCTTGTCGGACTGTTCGGTGCCTACGACGACGAACCGTCGGCCGATGGCGTGGCGAGCACGTTTCGCAATCTTCTCCACCACTACACACACGTGTCGCACCCGGGCAGCGCCGGCACTTTTTGGTCCGGCTGCGGAGCCATTCGCACAGCTGCCTTTGTCGACGTCGGCGGGTTTGACGAGACGTTCGCGTATCCCAGCGTGGAAGACATCGAATTGGGTATGCGGATCGTTGCCAACGGCGGCCGCATCGTGCTGACGCCTGCCGTGCAGTGCAAGCATTTGAAGCAGTGGACGCTGGCGTCGATGGTATTCACCGACATCGTCCACCGCGCAAAACCGTGGACGCACTTGATCATGAACAGCCATCATCTGCCTGTCGCGCTCAATCTCGACTGGCGTGGTCGGCTGAGCGGAGTCTGTTCGGTTCTTCTTGCGGTCTGCCTGGTGGCTGCGGTGTTTGTGCCGGCGGCATTGTGGGTGGCACTTGCCTGCGGACTGGCCGTTGTCGGGATGAATCGCAATTTCTATAGGCTGTGCCTGAGAAAGAGGGGCATCGGCTTTGCCGTCGCAGCCATGGGGCTGCACTGGCTCTACTTCGTCTACTCCTCCCTGACATTTGGCTTTGTCACGCTTTACGAAACATGGAAAATGGGTTCGTGACGAAACGAGAGCCCGGTCTCGCCCACACTAGAGCCCGGTCTCGCCCACACTAGAGCCCGGTCTCCCGCAGATGCTGCATGAGGATCCGCTCCAGTTCAGCGATCGTCTGCGGATGGTGATGAACCCGCGTGTGCATGGCCGGAACCATGATTTCGCTGGCCACGCCCTCCAGCCGCGCGCTCGACACCGGCACGATGCAGTCGCCACCGTCGCCCACGGGCGATCGATGAGCGTCGCCGATGATGCTGTGCGTGGTGACCCAACAGGGCACCCGCAGTCCACGCAGGGCCCCGAGGATCATTGAGTCGGGCTCCAACACGTCGACCGTGGTCGGCAGCCGGCTTTCGTAGTCGGGCCGAAACGCCCCCGGATTGGCCCGGACGACCTCGTCGTGAATCGCCTTCATCGCCGGCGGTTGCTGCACGGTGAGCGATGCCACCCGGCCGATCCCGAGCGAGGCGAGCGCCGAGCCCTGGTGCGGGGTGGCGATGAACACCACCCGCCTGACGAATGGCAGTGGCTTGAAGAAGTATGCCGGCCTCACCTGCTGGCGAATCTCCGGTCGCATCCTGATCTGCTCGAACGGCTGGCAGGCGATCGAGTCCCAGATGGCGTTGCCTGAATCCACGACCTGCAGCTTCGCGTGAAGGCCACCCATGCTGTGGCCGACGATAAGCATCGACCGGATGGCGGGATCGCCGCCCTGCGGATCGAGCGAGTGCACGGCCGCGGTGAGTTCGCGGCGCAGCACCGCCGCCGACTGCAGGAACGAGGCACCCGTCGGATAGTGAAAGAGCCAGGGCTCGAAGCGTCTATGAAAGGTCGGCCAGGCCCGCAACTCGTTGAGCATGTCAAACCACGTGCCCTCGTCACTGGCCAGGCCGTGAATGAACACCACCGGAATCTTGCCCCGCTGGTGCGGCTGCAGCATCTCCAGCCGCGGTTGCGTATCCCCCGCCCCGAAGGGCTGAATAAAACCTTGGATCGCATTCGTCTGCGGCAGGCTGGCGAGCATGTCCAGTAGCGGCGTTGTGAGATCGGCGGCCAGCAGCGGCCGGGCGGGGCCGATGTGAACCGCGGCGATCTCCACGGGATTGGCCAGATCAAGGATGGCTGGGGCATGGTCACGGGCGAGAGGGCCCGAAAACTTCTGCAGAAAATTCTCGTCGCCCGGCATCGTGAACCTCAGCACCGCGGTGGCCGCGATCGACTGACGCCGCGGAGCGAACCGGCGGCTCTCCGCCATGGGTTCCTGCACCAGCCGTACTGCCACGGGCAGACCAAACCCGCCACGGACGTGACGCCGCGACACACGTTTGTCGTCTGGAAGGCAGGCCGCTTCGATGGACTCGATCCCGGAGGCATCCACAGCCAGTGACCGGGTCTGGATCGGCACGCAGACCGGCTGCCATCGAGGCCCGATGACGAGCCCCTGCCCCGTGAGCCGACCATGCTGGTGAGCGGACTCAAGCAGGCCTTGCAGGGCGTCTGCGTAGAGCGACGATGCCTCGCAGAGAATCTCCGGTGAGCCCGGGCAGGTCCAGACGGCATTCCATGCCTCTTCGCAGGCGTTGTAATAGCCATCGACGGCGTGCCAGTCGCATTTTTTCGCCAGTTCGCAGGAGGCGGACAGGGAGTCGCGGGCCCTGCGGAGATGGCCCTCAGCCACCTGCTGCGGCGACACCGCCGGAGCGAGCGACTGCAGCGGGGAGCGATTCTCGACAGGTGCACCGTTGCCGGTGTCAGTCGTGCAGAACACGAGACAAAGCGACAGACATACCGCCATCCAGAGGCTCATCTGTCCGCGAACGATCAGGCGAATTCCCACCACGAAACGGCCCCCCTGGGCCTACTATCGGCGGCCGCGGCCATCATTGCCCGCTCGCGCGACTCAACCGGCATAGTCACCGCGGTCTACCCAGCCGCTGTCGCCCGGCCCGCAGCCTCTCTGTCTGGCTACCGTCAGGGGCGGGCGGCGGCATGCTCCTCGGCCACGAGTTCCATGTCGGCGCTCAGGTATTTCAAGGCCGCCGACGGTGCGAGATTGAAGTAAACCCGACCCGCCGTGCACCAGCGCAGGCCGTCATAGACAAACTCCGCGGTGGCAGCCCGCACGTTGGACACAGCCTCAACGTGCTCCATGCCACCCCCCTCCACCGCCTCGAAACTCACCTCCACAGCGACCAGGGCCTTGAGCCGTCGGTCACGGCGGTCCCGCACATAGAGCACGTCGTCATCGAAGTCGACGTTCACCCACTGCAGGCCCCGCGGCTTGCCGGTGGCACCGGCCCGATCGATGAACTTGGCCTCCAACTGCTCCCGTTGCCGGTGGAAGTCTCGCTGAATTCGGGCCAATTGCTCGGCACGCCGGGCCGCTCGCAGCGGCTTCAGGGCGATTACGATCGCGGTCCCAGCCAGGGCGGCCAGTGCTGTGACAACAATGATCGACACCATACTGTCCACTGTGTGGCCTGAAGATGTGGCCTGAAGATAGACCGCCCGTGATCCAGAGCGAAGTGTACGGGCCACGGTCGGTCCGTCCAAATCGAATGTCGGCTCCCGTCGAATGTCGGCTCCCGCGTGCAGCCCGGCCCAGAGCCCTTGCGACAGCCCTTCCAAACCGCCAGAAAGCGTAGACTGCGGCCAACGGGATGTTTCAAGAGCACGAAAACCTCTGTCGGAAGGGAAAGATGCCGCAGAACACCAGCCGAACGTCGCGGCGGAAATCCATAACACCCGCCAGTCCCACCCGGCCGGCGGCTCCCCGCCGAAGCCGTTCAGAGCAGATTTCAAAACCGATCCCAAAACGGATGCCAAAACCGATCCCAGACCGGATGCCAGACCGGATCCTTGGTGCCCACCAGTCGATTGCCGGCGGCCTGAGGCGGGCCGTTGATCGGGCTGTGGAAACGGGCTGTCAGTGCCTGCAGATCTTCACCCGCAACATCAACCGCTGGGACGTCTCCCCGCTCGATCCGGTTGAAGCGGTTGCTTTTCGGACCGCTGTTCGGGCTGCCGGGCTGTCGCTCGTCGTGGCGCACGATTCCTACCTGATCAACCCCGCATCGGCAGACCCGATCCTGCGGACCAAGTCAATCGATGGGCTCGTCACGGAACTCACCCGTGCGGAGGAACTGGAGATTCCCTGGGTGGTGGCCCACCCAGGTGCCGCAGGCGAACAGCCGCGCGAAGAGGCGGTGCAGCGGGCGGCGGACGGCATCGCCGCAGCCCTCCACCGCACCGGCGGCCTTGCCGCGGGCATTCTCATCGAGACCACGGCAGGCCAGGGCTCCTGCCTGGGCGACACCTTCGGGGAGATCGCCGCCATGCTGCGAACGATCGACACTGCAGGCGTTGCTGGCCGGGTCGCGGTCTGCCTCGACACCTGCCATGTGTTCGCCGCCGGCTACGGCCTCTCTCCGAGCCATGAACTCGACCGCACGCTGGAGGAGTTCGACGCCACCATCGGCCTGGACCGCCTCAAGGTGATTCATGCCAATGACTCGAAGAAGAAGCGGGGTTCGCGGGTCGATCGGCACGAAGCGATCGGGCAGGGTGAAATCGGCCCCGATGCCTTCCGCCTGCTGATGAACCATCCGCGGCTGTCGAACATTCCGTTGATTCTCGAAACACCCAAAGAGGGCCCGGACGGAAAGTTCTGCCCCGACAACGATCGCGGCAATCTCGCGCTTCTCCGGGGATTTGTGGCGGGACGCCCTCCCCGCCGCAAGGCCTGAGCAGACACGCCCACGCTCCAGCCGCTGAACGCAACGTGCATATGCGGCGAGGCTGGCCGCGAGACAGATGGCCGCGAGACAGATGGCCGCGCGACAGCCGGCCACGGTCCACAACACGACACGGCGTTCACGGCTCCGGGGGGATCGTTCTCCCGTGCGGATCGCTCGCCCGCATGCCGACCTCCACCATGCCGACCTCCACCTCGATCCGCCGCCTCACCTCCGCACCCAGATGGTGTTCGATCCACTCGGCCGGTGGATGGAGATGATCGAGCGGCACGTTGGCGTGCCGGCCCAGCCAGGCCTCCCAGAGACGGTGCGATCGCACCACCGTATCGGCCTGTTCGCGGCCGCGAGCGGTGAGCGTCCAGCCCTGGGGCCCCCGCGTCATGCGGCCCGTGCTCGCCAGCCACCAGTCCGCGAGGCGTTCGCCCACCTTCGGCCGCCGCGCCGGCGAAGCGGCCTCCCCCCGCGCCAGGTTTTCCTCCACCCTCCAACAGGCGGCGAGTCTGTCTTCGCAGGCGACCCGCCACGCAAACCAGCTCCGGCTGCAGAGCCTCGCCACGAGCCCGTCGTCGGGGGCAAGCAGCATGCCCAACAGATACTGTCCACCCAGCACGACTGCGATCATTCCCGCCGCGCTCGTATTGCACCACCATGCGGCCAGATACCCGATCACGGCGGACACCACCCCCAAAAGGATCGCCAGCATGGCGATGCGATGCAGTCGCTGCGTGAGCAACTCGGCCGTGGCGGCCGGCACCACGAGCATCGCCACGACGAGAATCGAGCCCACGGCCTCGAAGCCCGCCACGGTCGCCAAAGCCGTCGCAGCCAGCAGACCCGTCGTAACGGCTGCCACCGGCACGCCTGCCGCCAAGGCCGCCTCGGGGTCGAACGCCGTGAAGACCTGGAGTTTCCAGGTGGCCAGCGCGGCCACGGAAAGCCCGATGAAGACGAGCATGGCCGTCAGAAAAGCTCGCGGCACCTCGACCCCCAGCACGGGCAGCGTGTCGAAGGGCACCAGTTCCAGAACGCCGTGAAGCACACAGGCCGGGTCGAGGTCGATCCGTGACGCTGCTGCCGTCACCATCACAACGCCCAACGCAAACAGCGTCGTGAATGCCACGCCGGCCCCGGCATCCTCGGCGAGCCCACCCTCGGTCCGAAACAGCTGCGTCAGCCAGACCGTCAGCAGCGCGGCCGCCACCGCCCCGACCAGCACAAGCGGGCTGCCGGGCCTCCCTCCGGCCAGCACGGCCACGACGATTCCCGGCAGGACGGCGTGACTGATGGCGTCGCCCAGAAGACTCATCCGGCGGACGACCAGCAGCGTGCCGACCAGCCCGCAGCCGGCGGCCACGGCCGCAGCCGTGGCGATCGCCCAGGCATGCATGCCGCCGCCGTCGGTAAGAAAGGAGCTGTTCATAGTGGTTTCATGCTTCGTGCGTACGGGAGCCGGGGGTCGGTGAAGGCCGAAGCGAGTTGGCGTATCCTCGTCTCGAGTCGGAGGCGTTCACCGATCACCGGCGGCTTTGGCTATCTCTTCTTTAGGGCTCACGGGAGCCGGGGGTCGGTGAAGGCCGAAGCGAGTTGGCGTATCCTCGTCTCGAGTCGGAGGCGTTCACCGATCACCGGCGGCTTTGGCTCTCCGTGCTGTCGTTCTTCTGCGGTTTCGTCTCCCGGCGGTGGCGGGCCAGTATGCCGCGGCCCGGTGCTGCCACGAGCGAGCACGCGAAGATGAACGCCGCGGCCAGCACGACCAGCGGTCCGGTGGCCAGCCGAGGCACGGTGGCACTGACGGCGACCCCAAACACCGCCGACGCCAGGCCAAACACCCCGGCGAGCAGAAGCATGGACGGCACGCGGTCTGTCCACTGCCGGGCGGCGACGGGCGGAATCACCACCAGCGCCGTGACGAGAACAGCCCCCGCGGCGGGCAACCCCACGACCACCATTACGGCCACCAATGCCACGAGACCAAAGTCGATCAGTGCGACCGGCCAGCCCGTGGCCGAGGCAAACGCCGGATCGAAGGCGACGAGCGTCGCCTCCTTGAGGGCCAGCACCACGGCCAGTACCGCGACGACCGACACCGTGGCTAAAAGCATGGCGTCGCCGGCGGTGAGCGCCGCGGTGTGTCCGAGCAAGAATTGCTCGAGGCCGGCGCCGCCGGAAATCCCACGTGCTGTGATCCCGGACACGAGGGTGATGCCGAGCCCAAACGACACGCTCAGCACGATCGCCGTGGCGGCGTCGTCCCGCGTGCGGCCAAACCGGCGCAGCAGCACCAGAACACCGAGTGAGGCGATGGCGGAGACGAAGCCACCGGCCAGCAGCACCGACAGATCACGGCGGCCTGTGGCCAGAAATGCCAGCGCCACGCCGACGAGCGTGGCATGGGCGGCGGCATCCCCCACCAGGGCCCGTTTCCGGAGCACGCCGAAACAGCCGATCACGCCTGCCGCAAACCCGACGGCCGCCACCCCGGATGCCACCACGAGCGTGTTGTGCGAGATCGCCAGCAGCGGAGTCATGCCTGTCATGCCTGTCATGCCGTCCGGCCCCGCTCCTCGACGGCACGTCCCAGTTCGTCGAGCACGTCGAGACGGCCGGAATAGGTGCGTTCAAGGTTTTCAGGCGTGAGCACGCTGGCCGCAGGGCCGACGGCCACCAGCCGCATGTCGATGAGCGCTACGCGGTCAAACCACTGGGCAGCCGTCCGCAGATCGTGGTGCACGACGACGACGAGGCGGCCGGCATCGCGGAGTTCGGAAAGCACTCCGAAGATGAGTTCCTGCGATTTGGCGTCGACGCCAGCCATCGGCTCGTCGAGCACATACACCTCCGCCTGTTGCGCCAACGACCGGGCAAGAAAAACCCGCTGCTGCTGGCCGCCGGAGAGCTTGCCGATCTGCCGTCCCGCGACGTCGGCGAGCCCCACCCGGTCGAGGCTCTCCCGGGCGAGTTGTCGTTCCCGTTGTCCCGGTCGGCGAAACCAGCCGAGTTTTCCATACGTGCCCATCAGCACGACGTCGCTGACACTGACAGGAAAATCCCAATCGACCGTCTCACGCTGCGGTACGTAGCCGATCCGGCCGCGGACCTCGGCGAATGGCCGACCAAAAAAAGTGATCGTGCCACCGGCCAGCGGCACGAGCCCAAGCGCCGCCTTCAGAAGCGTGCTCTTGCCGGCACCATTGGGGCCAATGATGCCGAACAGGCAGGCGGAATCGATGGCGAGATCGATGTTCCACAGCACCGGTCGCCGGCCGTAGGACACCGTCACGTCATGGAATTCGAGCAGGGGCGGACGCATGCTGCTAGCGGTCTCCAGCCAGCCCGGCATGGATCGTTTCGACGTTCTCGCGGAGCATCTCCTCGAGCGTCTCTGCATGGCTGGCCGGGCCGCCGAGGGAATCGGAGTAGAGCGATCCACCGAGGGCGACGGCATGACCGCGGGCCTGTGCTCCCTCCCGGAGCGCCTTCACATTGCGGTCTGACACGCTCGTCTCGACGAACACCGCCGGAATCCGTCGCGAGACGATCAGATCCACCAACCGGTTGATGTCGGCAAGGCCCGCCTCGCTTTCCGTGCTGGTACCCTGCACGCCGACCACTTCGATATCGTACGCGCGGCCGAAATAACGAAAGGCGTCGTGTGCCGTGACCAGCACGCGGCGTTGCCTCGGAATATCTGCCAGCCGGGTGCGGAGCACGCCGTCGAGGGCTTGGAGACGCTGCACATAGTCGGCCCCCCTTGCCTCGTAGTGTTCGCGGCCGGCCGGGTCGAGCTTTGTCAGGGCCTCGACGACTGCCGGCACGCACCCACTCCAAAGACTCGCGTCGAACCAGACATGGGGGTCGTACAGGTTGTCAGCCACCGGCAGGAGCCTGTCGCGGGGCAGCGAGTCGGCCACGGCCGTGACGACGACTCGTCGGGCCAGCCGGGAAAGAAGTTCGGCGAGCTTCCCCTCGAGATGCAGACCCGAGGCGACGATGAGCCGTGCCTTGGCCAGCCGATCTGCATCGCGGGGCGTTGCCCGGTAAGAATGCGGGTCGATGCCGGGCCCCATCAGGCAGTCGACCACCACCCGGTCGCCACCGACCTGCCGCACGAGGTCGGCCACGACCGTGGTCGTGGCGACGACATGGCAGGCTGGCGGCTCAGCCTCCGCTCTCGACACCAGCACCGCGACGGCAATCGCCGCCAACGCGCGCCGCACAGGATTTTTTGAGTCGCCAAAAAACATTTTTTGATCCACCAAAAATATAGCCCTTGCGGTCAAAGAACGCAACAGCGGTCGAGGGCCTCAGGGCGACCGGCTGAGCGTGGCGAAAAGCATCGGCTCGCCTGCGGCCGGCCCCGTTCTGCCCCTCGCTTTCTCGCCCCCCCATGACCGTTCCCGACCCAATCCCGATTCCGGTCCCCGGCCGCTCCCGACCGGCGCGTTGACCAAAACGGAGCGTATTCTTAAGTTCAGGGCACCCCCCGACGCCCTGGAGCGATGCCGTGGAATCGACCTATTTCAAAAGGTTTCGAATGGATGCCGATCTGGCATCCGAACGGCGGCCGACCCCCTTGCGGCCGGGGTATCGAATGGTTCCTTGGAACGAGGCCTTGGTCGACATCCACGCCCGCGCCAAGTTTCGCTCGTTTCGCGACGAAATTGACGCCCTGGTGTTTCCGTGTCTCAGCAGCTTCGAGGGCTGCCGGAGGCTGATGCGGGAAATTCGCAAAAAGCCAGGTTTTCTGCCGCAGGCGACCTGGCTCATCGCCTTCGGCAGATCGCCGGAAGCGCTGCAATGGTGCGGCACGATTCAGGGAGTCGCCGCTCCGGGGAGCTGTGGACTCATTCAAAACATCGGCATCGTGCCCGGGCATCGGGGACTCGGGCTCGGCTCGTGCCTGATCGAGCAGGCGATCCAGGGCTTTCGGAGCCATGGTCTGCGGGTGGCGTCTCTCGAGGTCACGGCCGATAATTGCCGTGCCGTACGCCTCTATCAACGGTTGGGTTTCCGTCGGGTGCGAACCGTGTACAAAGTGTCGGACGGCGGCGTCGTCAACGAATGCCCCGCCGCAGCCGATGCGACCACGGCGGTAGGATGCGCTCCGCGTTCGACCACTGCCGAAGTCGCCTTGTCATGATCCCGCGCGAGACCCGGTGCCCTTGAAGCAGACCCTTTTTTCGACGACGCTCGACAACGGCATCGTCCTGCTCGGTGAGGAACTGCCCGGCCTGGAGTCGGTCGCGGTGGCCTTTCACTCGCCTGCAGGAGCGATCCACGACGGCGAGGGCCGCTGCGGACTGGCCACCCTGTCCGGCGAAATGATGCTCCGTGGAGCGGGTCGCCGCAGCAGCCGGCAGATCGTCGAGGACCTGGAGGGGGCGGGAGTTCAGTGGGCTCAGGCCGTGTCGATGAGCCATGCCAGCTTTTCCGGGGCCATGGTCGCCCGGCAGCTCGCCGATGCCCTGCCGATCTACGCCGACATTCTCCGGCAGCCGCTCCTCGCCGACGATGAACTCGAAAACGCCCGCCAGATGGTTCTCCAGAATCTGGCGGGCACCGAAGATGATCCTGCCCATCGGGCGATCCTGTCGCTGCGGGAAATCCATTACCCATCCCCGTGGGGCAAGCCGTCAGAGGGGCTTTCCGGCGACGTCGAGCGGCTCGGCGTGGAAGATGTCCGCCAGTTCGTCAGCGCCCACGTGCGGCCGGGCGGCACGATCATCGCCATCGCCGGCCGGATCACATGGGACGACTTCGTGACTCGGATCGAACAGCTCTTCGGCGACTGGACAATGGGAGCGGCAGCGACCGTGGCGACGGGGCCCCGCGGGCCACGGGTCAGGCATGTCCCGCACGACTCGCAGCAGACGCACATCGCATTGGCCTGGTCCGCGCCCCCGTATCACTCGGACGATTCCTACGAGGCGACGGCGGCGCTCGCCGTGCTCGGCGGAGGCTCGAGTTCGCGTCTTTTTTCGGAGGTCCGCGAGCAACGCGGGCTTTGCTACAGCGTCTCAGCCGGCTACCAGACCCATCGCGACTTTGCGATGGCGTTGTGTTACTCGGGCACGACGGCGGCCCGCGCCCAGGAAACGCTCGACGTGATGCTCGCGGAGATCCGTCGGCTGCCGGGCACCATTCAGGAAGGCGAACTGGAGCGGGTGAAGGCGCGGGCGAAGAGCGCACTCGTGATGCAGCAGGAGTCGAGCGCGGCGCGGGCTGGTGCGATCGCACGGCAGTGGTATCACCTCGGCAAAGTGCGGACGCTTGCCGAGGAACTCGAACGCTACGACCGACTCAGCGTTCGTTCGATCGAGGAGTGGCTCGCGAAGCATCCCATCAGCGATCTGTCGGTCGTGTCGCTCGGCCGCGAACCCCTGGAGGTGCGGGATGCGGTTTCTCCGTGAACAGCTCGATAACGGTCTCGAAATCATCGCCGAAGGCACCGACGGCGCCCTCTCCACGAGCATCGGCTTCTTCGTGCGCACCGGCTCGCGGGACGAAAGCGATGATCTCTGGGGCGCGAGCCATTTCCTCGAACACATGGTCTTCAAGGGTACGACCGATCTGTCGGCTGACGAGATCAACCGGCGGTTCGACTGGATGGGCGCCAGCGCCAACGCGTTTACCAGCGAAGAAGACACGGTCTACCATGCCGCCGTGCTGCCCTCGCAACAGCACGAGGCGGTGGATCTTCTGGCCCGCATGATGCGACCAGCCCTCCGGGATGAGGATTTCTCGACGGAGAAGCTCGTCATCCTGGAGGAGATCCGGATGTACGACGATCAACCGCCGTTCGGCGCCGACGATCGCTGCCGGGCGGCGTTCTTTGGTCGGCATCCCCTGGCGCGGAGCGTGCTCGGCACGGTCGAGTCGATCCAGTCGCTGCCCGTGGAGGCAATGCGGGACTACCACCGCCGCCGCTACAGTCCCGGCAACATCGTGCTGGCGGCGACGGGGGCCGTCGACTTTGCGGCCCTCGTCGAATCGGCCAAGCGGCTCTGCGGACACTGGGAGCCTCAGCAGGGGCCAGACCGGCGGCAGCCTGCGTCGGCGCCGGACCGCGACCACCTCGAATACATCGTCCGCCCCACTGCCGCGCTCGAATACGCGGTGCGGATGTCGGCGGGCCCGGCGGGCGATGATGACGACCGCTTCGCGGCCAAATTACTGGCCGTGGCGCTCGGCGACGACTCGGGCAGCCGCCTCTACTGGGCGCTGGTCGACTCAGGGGAGGCCGAGCATGCCTCATGCCATCACCACGACTTCCTCGACGCCGGGCTGATGATCACCCAACTCTCCTGCGATGCCGCCGACGTCGACCTCCTGATGGCCCGCATCCTCGACGTCTACCGCGACGCATCGACAGAGGGCATCGGCGCGGCCGAGTTTGCCCAGGCCCGCAACAAACTGGCCGGTCGGGTCGTGCTGGAAGGTGAGCGGCCCCGCCGCCGGCTCTTCCACGTCGGGCTGGAATGGGCGCACGACGGCGTGTATCGCTCGGTGGCCGACAACCTTCGAATTGTCGAGGGGCTCTCGGTCGGCGACTTGGAACGCGTGCTTGCCCGCTGGCCGCTGGACGGCCCCGGAGTGACCGTGCTCGCCGGCCCGGGGGGAACAGCGGCTTCCACAGGGGCCGCGGCTGGGGCATAATGCTCAAGCACTATGTTCGGGCGGGGCGGCGTTTCGTCTGCCGGCACCCTGCATCCTTCGTTCCTTCGTTCCTTCGTTCCTTCGTTCGGCTCTGTCTGGAGGCGGCTCAGTATCGAGGCTCTCTTCATGCCGCCGGTGTTCCCCAGCTGGAACCGACTGTTTCTGATCCCTTTCCTCTTTCTCCTGCCCACGCAATCATGATACCGCTCTTCGCAAATCGTTGGTTGGTCGCCATTCCGCCCATCTGGCTCATCGGCGCCGGTGCGTTCATCACGCTAGCCATCTTGGCTCTGGTCTGGGCAGTCCTTGCTGTGCTCTCGCCGCGGACCGCCGCCGAAGCCCGAACCAGCCTCCGCGACGGGTTTGCCGGACCGATGGCGTGGCTTCTGCTCACGCTCGCCGCGGTGGCCATCGCGTTTGCACCGCTCGTACCCCTCGGTCAGATCTGGCGGTCGCTCGTCCGGCTGGCATCGGCCGATGCGGTCGTCGTCAGCGTCACGGTTCCGGCCGGCGCCACGCTGCAGGAAATTCCGCTCGACCTGCGGCCGCAGGAACTCGCTTCGCTGACGCTGGAGAGCGACGGGCCGCTCGTGGTCCGGACGCAGCAGGCGATCGAGGGCTTTGCGCTGGCCAAGGTGCCCGACGTGGAACTTGACGCAGCCAACGGCAACACCTGGGCGTGGAACCGTAGCGATTCAGCCACCAATCCGTTTCTGGGCGCGCGGGCCAAACTCGAGGCGACCAATGCCTCCGACAAGCCGGTGCGACTTTCCGCAAACTGGAAGCTGATCCCCGAGTTTCCGCAGGCAGCCATTCTGCCCTGGACGGTGGTGAGCCTGCTGACCCTTTCAGTTGCCTACGGACTTTTCAGACTCCTTCCGCGTCGCATCGCGGCGGTGGCCTCGGCGACGACGAAAGAAGCGATCGGTCAGCCCATCTTCGCGGTATCGCTGATCGTGGGAGTGGTGCTGCTGCTCGCCTTCATCGTGATTCCCTACAACACATTCGGCGAAGATGTGAAGATGCTCAAGGATAGCGGGCTCACGCTTATCAAGGTGCTGGCCCTGCTGGTCGTCGTCTGGACGGCGAGCGTCTCGGTCGCGGAGGAGATCGAAGGACGGACGGCCTTGACCGTGCTTTCGAAGCCGCTCACGCGGACGCAGTTCATCCTCGGAAAGTTCGCAGGGCTCGTGCTGGTGGGGCTCCTCGTGTTTCTGATTCTCGGCGCCGTGCTCCTTGCCACGACGAGTCTCAAGGTCGTCTACGACGCCCGGGAGGGGGCGAAGCTCGACCCGATCTGGCGCGACTGCGCTGATGAGATGATCACCGTGGTGCCGGGCCTGGTGCTCTCCCTGTTGGAAACGATCCTGCTCGCTGCCGTGAGCCTGGCTGTCTCAACCCGGCTCGGAATCGTGCCAAACCTGATCATCTGCTTCACCGTCTATGCCCTCGGCCATCTGGTGCCCTTGATCGTCCAATCGAGCGTTGGAAAAATCGCGATCGTGCGGTTCGTCGGGCAACTGTTTGCCACGATTCTGCCCGTCCTCGAACACTTCACGATCGAGGCGGCAGTCGTGGGGGGCGTGCCGGTGCCGTGGAGCTATCTGGGCTGGGCTGCGCTCTATGCCGCCCTCTACTCGGCCGTGGCTTTGCTTGTGGCGCTTGTGCTCTTTCAGGATCGCGATCTCGCCTGAGGCCGTAAGGCCAACAGTCTTGCGGCGACCGGTGCGGCCCGCACGAGCTACCGTGCCAGCTACCGTGCCAGTTACCGCACGAGGCCCGTGCTGGCGGCAACGCCCACCATGCCCGAGCCGCCCTGCCCCTGTTCGGCCAGGCCCGGCATCATCCAGGCCCCCGTCTCGGTCGATCGGCGGGCCTGCGCCTGCGCCTTGCCGTCGAGAAAAAAGAGGGTGCCATCACGGAGCCGCCGCTCAATCCGCGGTCCCACCTCCACGCCGAGGATGCCAACCTGCTGGCCTCGACCGAGCGAGGTCTTCAGTTCCAGCACCTCGCGGCCCCCATCGTGTTCACTCGAGACCCCAACGCCCCCTACCCACCGTGCCGGCCCTTCCTGAATCACGGCCGGATCGGCCTGCATGCCGGCCGTGAGATCGACCCCTTCGACATGGCTCCTGAGCTCGGCCGCCAGCGAGTCGCCGCCGTTGCCCCGGCCCGTCGGCCCCCTGACAAGCACGTCCACCGGAACGCCCAGCGGAAACTCCGACGGATGGCAGTCGGCCTCGATGCCCTGCAACGCCGAGGCAATCGAGCCGACTCCGTTGAACGCCTCGAGTCCGAGCCCGTCAAACACAATCGGCAGCGGCGCTGAGCCAACTGGCGAGTCTGCCGCGGCATGGGCGTCTGCCCAGAGGACGACCGCCGCCACCAGAATCATGGTCCACAACTGCATGCCAACGACCTCCGATGCCGGGCACGCTCCGCCCTGCCGTTTTCTATCGGTAGCCTTTTGTCCACGGCACGAGCCGGTCGGCCACCGCCGCTCCTACTCGAGCACGGCCTCCTTCTCCAACGCAGCCGTTGCCGGTTGCAGATCTTCGCCAGTCTCCTCCGGGGAGCCTGCTGTGACCGCTTCGGCAGGCTCTGTTGCCGGTCCCGCCGGCTCGCTGTCCACTGTGCCTGCGACGGCTCCGGCCTCGACCTGAAGACCATCGAGAATTTGCCGCAGACCCTCGACCTGGAGTGAGACAGCCCGCGTGGCCTCCTGGAGCATGGCCCGCCGGGTGGCCCGATCCCGCTCGGCGACCGCGTCGAACTGCTGCTTGTGCTGCTGGAAATTTTCCGCCTGCGTGAGCAGCGACTGCTCCACCTCCGCAATCGCGGCGTTGACGTCTCGAATCATCGCGTCGCGGTCGGTCGCACTGCGATCGGCATGCACGGCAAGCCGCTCGAGAATGTCCTGTCGCGACTGCGACACGCCGCTCGCAGCCCTCGCCAGTTCCTGCCGGACCTGTTCGGTGACGGCCGATTGCCGGGTCATTTCGGCATGCAGTTCCCGGATGCGTTCCAAACCAGCGATCCCGGCAGACTCCACGCCGGATAGCCGCGCGTCGAGACGTTCGGCGGCTGCCGCCTGCGCCGCAACCGCGTCGTGCAGTCGCGCCCATTCTCTGCTGCTGGCAGCGCTGAACCGGTTGATGCCGACGATGCTTTCCTGCACCGCAGCTTCGACGGCGCTGGTCTGGTGGACAAGCCGCCAGACCACCGTCGTGAGCATGAAGGAGAATGCCGCCACGACCAGGCTGGCGGCGGGAAGGAACCGGACGTAGCTGCCATTCCGACGGGCTTCGTCCTGCACCTGTGACATGCGATCGTAGAGTTCCACGGCGTGCCCCTCCGAATCAATGTGACGCTGCCTGCCAGAGTTCCCCACGAGTCTTCTTCGGCGGCCGGTGCGGCCACCTTGACCCTATGCAGCCAGGCCCTGCATGCGGATTATCCGGCGCCGTCCACACTCCGGGGCAGACTGTCACAAGCGATACCGCCGCTGACGGCGATGACGATTGAGGGGGCTGAATGGACGGGGCGGATGCCGGGCTGCTTTGATGGGGGCGGAGCCGGGACCGGATGGACGGTCGCTGGCCACAGCCGCCGGTCGGCGAGGTCAGGCTGCGGCGCGGCTCGGCCTCGAGACTGCCGGCGTGTCGACGCCCAGCCGGGTGCAGGAAAGGCCGTCGAGGATCCGAACGGCGATCTCGAGTGCCGCGGCGCCTGCGGATGCCGACACCAGAGGCGTGGTCCGCGACCGCACAGCGGCGAGAAAATCGTCATGCTCGCAGGCGATGGCGTTGGCATCGGGCACCGCCAGCGTTTCCCGCGGCAGGATCTCGGTAAAAAACCGGTCTTTGAGCGCGGCCCGTTCGGCTGGAGGCACCTCGGCTGCGACAAAGTCACCGCTTCTGACCGCGGCAGACGGCGTCAGGACCTCGACCGTCTTCGCGTTGAAGTCGGCGGCGGCCACGCCCTGGGTGCCCCACAGTGACACGCGGCGGCTGAGCGTGGGATGGATCCGTGAGGCGGAAAGATCGGCGACCAACCCCGAGTCAAAGCGGAGTCTGGCCCGGACGGCATCCTCGTGGCCCCCTGTCGCGGCGAGGCCGTGCGCCTCGACCTGCGTGAGGTTTCCGGGCTCGAGCGACAGCACCAGATCGATGTCGTGAATCATGAGGTCGAGCACGACGCCCACGTCGAGTGACCGGCACGTGAATGGCGCGAGTCGCGCCGACTCCACCGCCACGATCCGCCCGCACCGTTCGACAGCCACGCGCCAGGCGGGGTTGAACCGCTCAACATGACCGACGGCCACTGTCCGGCCGTACTTTCGGGCGGCGGCCACGATCTGCCGCGCCTCCCGGACATCGGCCGCGATCGGCTTCTCGATCAGCAGATCGAGTCCGCGTTCGAGCAGTGGCAGCGACACCGCCGCATGCAGGCAGGTCGGCGCCGCGACCACGACGGCATCGGCAAGGCCGACCAGATCGAGCGGCTCTGCCAGCGGCACGCAGCCATGGGCCCCGGCGACCCGTTGCCTTGACTCCGGGAGCGGATCGACCACGGCCACCAGTTCTGCGTCGGCCCTCGCCGCAAGCAGCCGGGCGTGAATCGTTCCAAGATGTCCGCATCCGATCACCGCCACCTTCAAGCGTGTCATGCCGCCCTCCTTTGTTCGCGGGCGCGTCCGTGCCGCCCTTCCTGTTGTCTGGCAAGAAATTCGAGGAGTTGGATCACCTCCGGAAACAGCATCCCCTGCGTTCGCAGGATCTCCCGGGCCGGCTCCAGCCCCACCTTCGCCCGGTAGAGCAGCCGATGCGCCTCCGTGACCGAGCCGATCGCCTCGCGGGAGAAGCCCCCCCGCTTGAGCGCCACCACGTTGATGCACCGCGGCCGGGCCGGCAGGCCCTCGCAGAGCATGAAGGGGGGTACGTCGTGGAGCACGCGGGACAGACCGGCGACGAACGCCCAGCCGCCGATCGTCGCCCAGTGATGGACTGCGACCGCCCCCGAGAACGATGCGCGGGAATGGACCCGGACATGCCCGCCGAGCAGCGTGCCATTGGCCAGAATGCAGTGATCGCCGATCTGGCAGTCGTGGGCGACGTGGCTGCAGGCCATCAGGAAATTGCCGCTACCGAGGGAAGTCACGCCTTCCTCTTTCTCTGTGGCCCGATTGATCGTGACCCCTTCCCGGATCGTGTTGCGATCGCCGATCTCAACGCGTGTCCGCGTGCCGCGGTAGCTGACGTCCTGCGGCTCCCCACCGATCACGGCATGCGAATAGATTCGATTCCGCTCGCCGATCCGCACGTCGCCCATGATGGTCACGTGGCTGTCGAGCACAGTGCCCCGTCCGATCACGGCGCCGCTCGACACCCAGCAAAACGGGCCGATCGTCACGTCCTCGCCGAGGTGCGCGCCCGCCTCAATGACGGCCGACGGATGCACCGAGGCCGGCAATCCGCGGTGCATCGCCCCGCGACACGACGGGTCGTCCCGCATCGGCACCGTCGCTTCATGATCATCCATGCGGTGCTCGTCTTTCGCTGCCCGAAGCAGGCCTCAGGAGGGGCTCGGCTGCAGGTGGGCGGCCGACAGACAACCCGCCAGGGCGCCGTTGAGCCTGTGCCCGCTGCGGCAGGCCCGGATATGGGCATGGATCGGCCGACCCGCGAGCGCCAGATCGCCCACCAGGTCGAGCACCTTGTGCCGCACGCATTCATCGGGCCACCGGAGCGTATTGCCGATCGGACCGTCGGGGCCGAAGATCAGCAGATCACCGGTCGTGGCAGCCAGCCCGCGGCCGGCCGCCCGCAGCCGCTCGGCATCCTCCGCGGGAAGGAACGTACGGGCAGCGGCAAGGGCCGTGCGATAGACATCCGGCGTCACCCGCAGCGAGAGCTTCTGCCTGCCGATCGGCCCCTGACCGTAGTCGAGTTCGTAGTCGACCGAAAGGCCCGCAAAGCTGGGCGGCGAAGCCTCGATCCAGGAGATGTCATCGCCGACCCGTACCACCGAATCGACGACGATCGGATCGATGGGCAACTCCAGATCCTCGATGCCGGCCGAGTCGATGGCCTCGACGAACGCGAGCGCCGAGCCGTCGAGACCGGGCATCTCTTCTCCGCACACCCGCACCAGGCAGCAGTCGATACCGAGCCCCGCCAATGCACTCAGCAGATGCTCGACCATCTCCACACGAACGGCACCGGTGCTGAGATTGGTGCGGCTCGACGCCTCCACGCGGTGTTCCACCGCGGCAGGAATCGTGACCGCATCAGCAAGATCCACCCGCACGAACACGACACCCGCATTGGCAGCCGCGGGCTGGAGGTCGACCCGGTTCTCCCGTCCACTCCAGTAGCCGAATCCCGAGACGGATACCGGCCTCCGGAGCGTGCGCTGCGACCGCTGGAATGTGATGTCGTGCATGGGTAAACCCGCCGCGGCCTACCCGCCGCGACTCCGATGGTGGGGACAAACCGAAGACACTATCGAGTCCGGGCCGGTATCGCACCGGGGCGGCCTGTCTGATCGGCGACGGCGGCACCATTGAGCATCTTGAGGATGTCGGGGGTGATGTCGTTGCCGGCCTCGTAGTGAACGATCGGCTTGGTGATGCCCCTCAGGATCTGGTTGCGATCACCGCCATCGACCGGGTCCCCGTCGAATCGGAACACCACGGCGATCCCGTGCTCACGGGCAAACTGGCCGACGGCCTTCTCGATCTCCGTGTACACCTGCAGATAGACCTTCGCCTCGCGTTCCATGAAGTCCTTCTTCTGGAGCTGGGCGTTGACGTTGAAGTCGCCCTGCCCCTTGGCGATCTCCGCCTCCAATTTTTTGTATTCGGGCGTCCCGACATTGAAGCCCTTGAGCTGCTCCATCAGGCCGTTGATGCGGTCGCGATCCCCCTTCAGGGAGTTCTCGGCGGCCATGACCTCGTCCTTCATCTTGTCCATGGCACCCTTGAACCGGGCATGGTTCTTGAAGATGTAGCCGACGTCGATCACGGCGACGTGGGACATCGGCGACGTCGGTCGAACCTGCTGCGGCTGCCCCTGCGGGACGGCCACGGGAGCCTGGGCGAAGGCGGGGGTCTGCGTCAGGGCCATGATGGCCGCACATGCGATACTGGCGAATTGCCTGTTCACGGAATGCACTCCTTGCTGGTTGTTTCAAACGTGCAGCCCACGGCGCTTGTCGAACGCCGCCGAAACGATTCGTGGGCGGCCAGGGCTCACTCGGGTCGGGATCATGGCGACCCAGCCCCGCTGGCTCAAGGCCAAAAAACGCCTGAAATTACGCCGGGTTCACTTGGGCGGGCCGAGCGTGATCTGGAGGGTGACCTCGACGCCGTCCCGCACCACCACCACCGGCACGGTCGCACCTCCCTTGTGCTTCCGCAGTGCGCTATCAAAGTCTTCGAGCCCAGTGACCGCGCTCTCGCCCAGCCGCACGATCACGTCGCCCCCCTTGAGTCCGCCCTTGGCGGCTGGCGAATCCTTCGTCGCTCCGGTGATCGCATACCCTTTTCCGGGCTTGCCAAAGTCGGGGATGCTCCCAAAGTAGGGTCGGTCTCCGCCGCCACGCGCAAACTGCGGAGACGCCACCTCGATGTAGGCGGGACGTTCCGGGGCGGTGGCCAGATCACGGACGATGTCGGCCACGAGCCGCGTGATCCGCACCATGCCTTCGTAGTTGATTTTCTCGGCCGTGTCGGTGGGGCGGTGATAGTCGGAATGCGAGCCGGTGAAGAGATGCAAGACGGGGATCTTCCGGGCATAAAAGCTGGAGTGATCGCTCGGTCCGAAGCCGCCCGGTTCCTTGGCTGACTCAAATCCCCGGGCGGCCACGAATTTGTCCACGAGCGTGTCGAGGCCGGTGCCCGTGCCGGTACCGTGGATCACGATCTTGTTTCCGTCGAGGCGTCCGACCATGTCCAGATTCACCATGGCGACCGTCTCGGCCAGCGGCACCAACGCGTTGGCTGCATAGTGGGCACTGCCGAGCAGACCCCGCTCCTCGCCCGAGAAGGCCACGAAGAGGATCGTACGTGGAAACGGTCCCTCTTCCTTGAGGATCCGCGCCACCTCGACAAGCAGCGCCGTGCCGCTCGCATTGTCGTCCGCGCCGTGATGCACAACATGCTCGCCCGGCGCCGCGGAATTCGCGCCGCCGTAGCCAAGATGATCGTAGTGGGCACCCAACACGACAGTTTCGGCCGGACGCATGCCCGCGGCGTCGGCCGCTCCGTCCCGCGGCAGCCCCGCGGCCGGCAGGACGGCAATCACGTTGCGTCCTTCTGTCACGGTTCGTTCGATTGCCGTCTGCCCACGGATCCGCCAGCCGGTGAGCGGCGCGCTTTGCGGCGTGAGCGTGTCATCGATTCCCGCCTGAATCGCATCGAGATTCGTGCCGAGCGACGCCTTCACCACGTCGTCGATCAACGACCGGCGGACCTGTAGGATCGGCAGCGAGCGGTTCTCGGAGCCGTCGCCTGCCCGCGTGAACGCCATCAGTTCGTCGCCGTCCGCGGCGGCGTCGTTGCAGAAGATGATGCCTCCCGCCTCGTGCTCCGAGGCGTTGGCCACCTTGCGGGCCAACGCCGCATATTGCGATGCCTGATTGCCGTCGAACACGCTGTGGGGATTATCCTTCTGCGGTTCCTGCCGAAGCACGATCACAGCCGCGGCTTTGACCGCCGCGGCTGCCGGGGCCCCTTCGGCGGCGGCAAGCGGGGCGTAGTCGTCGTATTTCTCAGTGGGCGCGGTGATCCCGTATCCGGCGAAGACAAGGGGCAGGTCAAACCTGCCAGAGCCACCCGCGGCCAGGGGCGTGAAGTCCTTGCCCACACTGAGGGGAATCGTCCGTGGTGTGCCGTCCGCGCCCGGCGGCCCCACCAGTTCGGCGGTATTGTCGGCAGCCGCAGCCATCTTCGCGTCGAGTGTCATGCCGAATCGTTGAAACGGACTTCCTTCAGCAGCCACGGCCTGATTGGAGGCGGCCGGACCACCGATCGTCTTGAGGCCGATCGCAGCCAGTTGCTCAGCCACCCAGTCAGCCGCCTGCTCGATCCCCTTTGTGCCCGGCCCTCGGCCCTCGCGCTCGGGGGCAGCCAGCCATTCGACCGCCCGCCGCAGCCGGCCCGCCACTGCGGCATCGTCCGTCGGATCGGCTCCGGCCGGCGCCGCACCCAGCGTCAACGGAATTGCCAACTGGATCAACAAGGCTGCCGGGATCAACAAGGCTGACTTGACCAACAAGACTGACCGGCTCGAGAACGGCACGATTTGAATGCGGAGCATTGTGTGGATCCTCTCAATAAAAATGGGGACGAATATGAGGATTCAATGAGGGATAAATAACGAAGAGCGGTGTGAGGGGCAGGACTTGCGTCCGACGATCCCGGGAGCGTCTTCTCATTTTAGCCATCTCCCGTGATGGGAGGCGAAGCGGGTAGGATACGGGTTGGAAACAGCCCTTTCTGTTGCCGTCGACGCTGCTTCTGGACATCCACGCCCCTTCATTCCATGTTTTTTGGAGCCCCGTCTGTGCCCTCCCTTTTCGTGATCCAGGGCCGCAATCGCGGCACCCGCTACGACCTCACGAGCCACGAAGGGGCTATGAGCATCGGCCGCGAGGCGGGCAATTTCGTGCAACTCGAGGACAACGAGGTGTCCCGCCGGCATGCCGAAATCCGCCGGGTGGGCGAGGTGTTCTTCGTGGGCGACCTGAAAAGCTCCAACGGCACCTGGCTCAACAGCCGCAAGATCGAGCGGGCGGAACTCTCCAGTGGCGACCAGATCCAGATCGGCCGGTCGATCCTCGTCTATTCCCGGGACAGTGGCGACGAGCCCGCAGTCGGCATGGTCGACATCGTGCCGGGAACCAATGACGCCGACGGCTCACGGATCGTGCGGACGGCCCACGATGCCGACGCCGACGATACGGGCGGCCCCCTTCCGGATGACACGCAGAATCGCTGGCTGGCGCGGGCCCGCAGCAACCTGCAGGTGATGTATCGAACGTCGCTCGCCGTCAGCCATACCCTCGACATCGACGAACTTCTCGGCCGTATTCTGCAACTGATCTTCGAGTGGATCGAGGCAGATCGGGGCTGCATCATGCTGCTGGACCCCGAGTCGAAGCAGCTCCGCACGAAGTCCCGACGCGACCGCCGCGTGGGCCAGGCGACATCGATGGCCATCAGCCGCACGATCCTCGACTACGTCCTCGACCGCGGCGAGGGCGTGATCACCAGCGACGCCCAGGACGACGACCGCTTCAGCGGTGGCAACAGCGTGGTGCGGACTGGCGTGAGGGAAGCGATTTGCGTGCCGATGCAGGGCCGCTACGGCACGGTCGGCGTGATCTATGTCGACACGACGGTGCCACTGGGCGATGCGATCGAGGGGGGGCATCGGCAGTTTACCGACGAACACCTCAAGCTCCTGATCGCCATCGGCCACCAGGCGGCACTGGCCGTCGAGGACACCACCTACTACTCCGCGATGGTGCAGTCGGAGCGGCTCGCCGCCGTTGGCCAGACGATCGCCACACTGTCGCACCACATCAAGAACATCCTGCAGGGCATCCGCGGCGGTAGCTATCTGGTCGACATGGGGCTGGAAAACGAGGATCTGGCCGTGATCCGCAAAGGCTGGGAAATTGTCAGCCGCAACCAAAACAAGATCTCCTCGCTCGTGATGGATATGCTCTCGTTCAGCAAGGAGCGGGAGCCAGACCCGGTGCCGTCTGACATCGTCGCCCTGGTCGCCGACATCGTCGAAACCGTGCAACAGAGGGCCACGGAGATCGGTGCGACGATCGAGTGGTCTCCGCCGTCAGATATTCCGCAGCTCCTGTTCGACCCCGAGGCATTGTCGCGGGCCATCCTCAACGTCGTGACCAACGCACTCGACGCCGTTGAAGACCGCGACACGGCAGCGGTGGGAATTCACGTCGAATGCGACACGGCAGCGGCCCGCGTCCGGATCAGCGTCCGCGATAACGGCGCGGGCATGCCGCCCGAAACCCTCGCCGATATCTTCAACCTCTTCGTGTCGACGAAGGGGGCCCGCGGCACGGGGCTGGGGCTGACTGTCAGCCGCAAAATTCTTCGCGAGCATGGCGGGGATATCAGTGTCACCAGCCGTCCCGGCGAGGGCAGCACGTTTGTGCTGGAATTCCCGCTGCGTACCGGTGAGGCCTGGCAGCCGACGCTCGCCCCCGATGGCAGCGTCGCCGAATCATGACGGCGCCCCCTCCCACCTCCCCGGCCGCCATGGACGTTTGCGCGGATGCCAAGGCGCCGTTGCCCCCCAGGGGCAGCCTGCCGATTTCGGCGGTGATCATCACCCGGAATGCCGCTGCGCGGATCGGCGAGGTGCTTCAGGCCGTGGAAATGTGCGCCGAACGCCTTGTGCTCGACTCGGGATCGACCGACGGCACGGTGGAACTGGCCAGAACGGCCGGCGCCCGTGTCGAGTTCCAGCCGTTCCTGGGCTACGGTCCACAGAAGCGGCGGGCCGTGGAACTCGCGTCACATGACTGGATTCTCTCGCTGGATGCCGACGAGGTGCTCGACGAGGAGGCGCAGGCCGCCTGCGGCCACCTGGACCTCTCGAACCCGACCGCCTGCTGGTCGATCCATCGGAGGACCTTCGTCGGCACGCATGAGGTGAAACATGGAACGTGGCGGGGCGAACGCGTGCTCCGTCTCTTCAATCGCACGATGGCCTCCTTCAAAGCCACCCCCGTGCACGAGGAGGTGGAGTCGCGGCAGCCCGCGCGGCACCTGGCGGGATCAATTCGTCATTACAGTTTCACCGACTGCAGTGACCTGCTGATGCGTTCGCTCCGCTACGCGCCGCTCAAGGCCTCGATCCTGCGGGCGAAGGGCGAGCGGGCCGGCGCCTGGATGCTGCCGCTCCGGGGGCTCGCAGCATTCGTGAAGAGCTACGTGCTGCGGAGCGGATGGCGGGATGGAGCCATCGGATTCGTGGTAGCGATCGGGCGGGTGATCGACTCCACCTTGCCACGGGCCCTCCTGCTTGCGGACAAAACCCGCGACGACGACGTCTGACTGTGCCGGGGGCTTGTATGGGAGGAGTCATACAAGCCCGGAGCGTCAGCGATGGGATCGGCACGACGTTTGACGCGACGCCATGCGTGGCATCCGATCCCCCGGCTTACGCCGGGGGCTTGTATGGGCGGGGTCATCACGCCCCCGCGGTGCCGCAGCGTTCCGTGATGCAAAACGCGTTGCCCCGTTCCACCGCTGCCACGTGGCCAATGGCCCTGACCATGGCCTCGCGGTCGACCTCGTGGACCTCAATCGGGTCTCCGATCCCACGCAG
>JBIIFB010000100.1:0-13791 GCA_044237545.1 Pirellulales bacterium | reverse complement strand
GGGCGCAGAAATGATCAACCGCACGGGAGATACCCTGAAACGCCCGGTCGCCGATCGCATTGGCGACGACGCTCGTGCCGAAGCTCATCGACACCATACCAGCCGCGCCGATCAGCGAGCCGGTGAGTGCCGCCGGTTGGTCGCCTTCAGCGGGGGCCACCGGGATGCCGGTCGCGAGGCCCAGCACCGCGGCGCCGTGGCCGTCGAGCCTGCCGCCATCCTGGCCCGCCCGCTTCACGTCGGGCAGCAGGGCACGGAGCGGCCGCACCTCCCGACCGTGCGGTGTGGTGGACACAAGCGCGTCGAAGTCGGCAAGGAGCTTTGTGTCGTAGTCCAGCGTCTGTTGTTGCACGGGAAACATTCCGGCCGCGTCGCCGATGCCGAGATTCCACTGCCCTGTGAGCCGGAAGGCGATCCATCCGGCCGGGGTCGTGATGTGGGCCACCCGGACGGCCTTCTCGGGCTGGTTGCGGATCGTCCAGAGCCAGCGGGCGGTCGTGATCCGCTTCGGCATTTTCACGCCCAGCCGGTCGGTGAGTTCATGCCCCTCGGCCTCGTTGCGGCCGTCGCACCAGAGACGCGCGGGGCCGAGCGAGCGGCCCAGATCGTCGGCCAGCACCTCGCCGTGCATCTGGGCGGAGATGCCGATCGCCAGCACCTCCATGTCGATGTCGGAGGCGGCGAGCTTCTGTCGCAGCTCGCTCATGGCCGTGACGAGCGCCTGCTCCCAGTCGGCCGGAGCCTGTTCATAACAGTCGGCGGCGAGACCCGGCACCATGCCATAGGAGCCCTCGCCCTGTGCGAGGATGGCGAGCGATGCATCGGTGAAGATCACCGACAGCCCCTGCGTGCCGGCGTCGATCCCCAGATATCCCTGAAAGTTCATCATAGATTTCCTTGGTTTTGCGGCCACTGTAACCGCCTGGGCATCCGGCGGGCAACGCAGGGCATTTGGCGGGCAACGCGGGGCATCCGGCCGGCAACGCGGGGGCGTCTGGTGTCATGGGGGGAATCGGCAACAATGCACCCGGTCAACGCCCCGCCGCTCTCAGGAAGCCGACATGCGAACCGCCCCCCAGACCACCACCGGCACCCTGCGGATCGGCGACCAGTGGAACGCGATCAACATCATCGCCCACTCGCAGACCCATCCCATGAAGGCGATCTGCGAGCTGACGGAAAACGCGATCGACGCGGGGGCCAAACACGTGCGGATTCTTCGCCGCCGTCACAGGGGGGAAGTGCAGTTGGAGGTGAGCGACGACGGACGGGGCGTGGCTGCCGACGCCGAGGGCGGCCCGGATTTCCAGCGGATCGCGACCCATCTCTGTGATTCGATGAAGCGGCACCTCGACGCCAGACACAAACGCGGGGTGCATGGCGAATTCGGGATCGGCCTGCTCAGCTTCTGGAGCCTCGGCGACGAGTTGCGGATGATTTCCGGGAGCGATGCCGGGCAGCTGCGCGAACTCCATCTGACCCGCGGCGACCGGAACTACACGATCCGCCCCGCCCGCGGCCGGCTCGCGACGGGCGGCACACGGGTGATCGTCGGCCCGCTCCTCGAGGCCACGAAGAGCCTCGTCACGGGAGAGAAGATCGCCCGCTATCTCTCTGCAGAACTCCGCGACCGCATCCGGCTGACGGGCGTGATGATCGACGTCGTCGACAGCATCGCCCGGAAGGAACTGCGGGTCACCCCCCGCGAGTTTGACGGCGAACGGCTCGAGATTCCGCGGCGCTATGCGACGCCGCTGGGCGACATCAATGTCGAGGTCTATGCGCGGGGCGAGATCGCGGCTGGGGAGGGGGGCGTGTCGGTCTGCAAGGACGGCACGCGGGTGCTCAAGGACATCACCGAACTGCTCCCCTTTCAGCATGCCCCGTGGAATGACCGCCGTCTGGAGGGACTGCTCGATTTCGAGCCGCTCACGCTCGCCCCCGGCACGCGGTCAGGCGTCGTCGCCGACGCCGCCCTCGACGCGTTCGTCGCCGCCGCCGTTGCGATCGAGCAGGACATTCTTGCGGCGCTCGAGACCCGCGAGCAGGCCGAGGCGGAACGGGCCAGCCGGCAGATCCTCAAGCAGGTGCACAAGGCGTTTGCGTCGGCGCTCTCCGACCTACCCGCCGAGGACTATCTCTTCTTCGACATTCCGAAACAGGCCCAGCCGCTCCAGCCCCATGCGGGCTCCATGGGGGAAGCCCTCGAGCAGGGGAACGACGGCGAACGGCCGAGGCACGACCCGCCGCCAGTGGCTGCCACAGCACTGTTTCCCGCGGAGCCGGGTCCGCTGGCCGCGGTGCAGATCACTCCACGCCGGCCGCGGCGAACGCCCGGTGGCTCCTGCCGCCTTGTGGCGGTTGCCCAGGACGAGGCGGGCACGGCGATCCCCGAGGGAGTCGGGTTTTCCTGGCGGCTTGTCACGGGAGAGGCCACGCTCGACGCCGATGAGGAATCGTGCCGGGTGACGTCGCCCCTCGTCGGGCTTGTGACCGTGGAGGTGGTGGCGAGGCAGGCGATGGGCGTCGCGCGTGAGGCGAGCGACCGGGTGGATGTCAAGTTTCTCGACGACGCGGCGGGGGACGAACCGGGCGGCCGCGGGCTGCCGGGCTATCGGCTCGAGCCAGACCATGGCCAGCCGTGGCGGTCGCGGTATGACGGGTCCAAAAACGAGATCGTCATCAACTCGGCCCACCGGGATTTTCTTGCGTGTCGCACGTCGTCGGGCAAGCACCGCCGCTACATCGGCAAGCTCTATGCCAAGGAGGTGGTGCTCAGCAACTTCCCGCACGAATCGCCGGCCGAGGTGATGGAGCGGCTGATCGAAGTTACGCTCCGGACTGAGGACGCCCTGTAGGTCACCGACAGAAGGTCGTGCCCATCGGCAGCGTGCTGTCCGAGCCGTTCGACGACGCCCGCCAGCCGGTCCGGGCGCGGGGCGTGGTGACCCCCGCCGAAATCGTGACCCCGGCGGCTGTGCAGTGGAAATCGGGGGTATTGTCGAAACCGTCAATAGCGGCGTCGGATCGAAGGATCCTATGCTTGTTGAGACACCGACGCATTCATTCTCTGGAATGACTGCAGGAAGTGAGGGGGCGTCAGGAATTACCCTCGAGAAGCATGAGCAGCGAAGGGTGGTTGTTTACGGCATCGAACTTTTTTCCGGAGTATTCGCCATGGTGGCCAAGTGTCCGCAATGTCTTGTTGTGTTCAAAGATTCATCGGTCGTTCCAAATGGACTGCATCAATCCATCGGCCACGCCACCATCAGTCGGGAGCGTCGCGGTGGTTTCACACTGGTCGAGTTGTTGGTGGTGATCGCCATCATCGGAGTCCTCGTTGGCCTGCTCCTGCCGGCGGTTCAGTCGGCTCGCGAATCGGCCCGGCGAACGTCGTGCAACAACAAAATGAAGCAACTGGGCCTCGCGCTTCACAGCCATCATGACGCAAACAAGAGGCTACCCTATCGCCAAGGTGGATTATGGTCGCAGAGCGCATGCCGGATGAGCGGGCTCGTGCTGCTCCTCCCTTTTCTCGAGCAGGCCCCGCTTTTCGACCGGATTTCTGCCAATAATTTTGGCCCCTGGCCGTGGGATGGCTCAGACCATTGGCGAACCCAGGTCAACGACTTTCTTTGCCCGAGCGACAGCGGGGCTGGTCAGAAGCAGCCGAACGACCATGGTCGCACCAATTACGTCTTCAGCGTCGGCGACACCATTCCGTGGGAATGGGTTGGAGTGGAAGAGAATCGCGGGCCCTTCGACTACAGCGGCGGCGACAATGAGAAAAACGGGCGGGTGTATGGGTTCCACCAGATTTCTGACGGGTTAAGTAAGACCCTTGCCATGAGTGAGCGGTGTGCCGGCTTGGATAGCGGTTCACTCAAGGGCGGAATGGTCGAACATTACAACGCGGTCACAGGCAATCCCGACACGGCAAGCCCAATCGCCTGCCTGTCTCAGGTGGCCCCCAATGGGCGTTACATCAGTGGTAGCAGCACCCACAGCTGGTCTGGAATGCGTTGGAACGATGGCAGGCCGGCGTTCGTGTCGTTTAATACGATCATCGGTCCCAATGGCCCCTCGTGTTGGGAAGGTGGTTCGGATTCTAACCGTGGTCTCGCCCCGCCCACCAGCTACCACCCGGGCGGGGTGAATGCCGTACGATGTGACGGTTCGGTGAGCTTTATTAGTGACACGATTGACACTGGCGACCTTTCCCAGCCATGTCCGCGAAGTGGCCTATCGCCCTACGGCGTGTGGGGCGCTATGGGGTCGCGGACCGGCGGCGAAGCGAAGGGAATCTGATGAGTCGAGACCAGCACATGTTCACAGAAGCGTGGAGGCCTGCTATGCGAAAATACTTTATTGTGGTTGCTGTCGTCGGTGGTCTATGCCTTGGCAGCACGGCGGGGTGTGGCAGCCGAACGAGGCTGGAAGGCTTGGCTCCTGTTGAGGGCAGCGTGACTTTTCAGGGCAAGGGTGTTGAAGGAGCAATGGTTGTCTTTGTTCCTGCGACGGCCTCCACTCGGGCTGCGGTCGGGAGAACCGACGCCGCAGGACGATTTACGCTTACCACGAAAGACCCGGGGGACGGCGCCGCTCCCGGTCCGTACTTGATTACGGTCAGCAAAACGGAGGCCAGCGGCGGACTTGCCGCCACAGAAGCCGAGCAATGGTCTCGTAGCCGGGAAAATATTGGCAAGTACCCTCCGCGTCCCCAGATCACCGAGCATCTCCCGAAAAAATTCAAAGTGGTCAATACGTCGGGTCTGCAGGCGACGGTGACCGATGGGAGTAATACAATCAATCTTGTCCTGGACGACTGAAAGCATTTGAGTTTCCCGATGCTGACTGCGGAGTGAGCGAGTAGAAAATCGCTGCGTCAGGATGAGGAGAGACCAGGATGAGGACGGGCCAGGATGAGGACAGAGCATGATGAGGAGAAAATAGGGGCGGTCGTGCGGGGTTGGGTTCCTGCGGCGTTTGTTGCAATCGCATCGATTGTGGCATCAGTCGACGCTGCACCGGTCGACTCGCCCACCCCGCGGGAACTCGTCCCGATCGCGAGCGTGATGGCTGCGGCCATTCTCGATACCGGTCGTCCGGTGCGGGTTCGCGGAATCGTGACGTGGCGCCGCGGGAACGGTCTGATCGTTCAAGACAACTCCGCAGGCATCTGGATCGAGGTCGCGGACGCTCGGCGGGCAGGCTACTGGCAGTCACAGGGGGATCCGTCACCTGACATCCGCGAGGGAATCGAGGTTGAGATCGAAGGCTGGTCGAATCAGGGCGGTTATGCGCCGAACATTCTGCCTGAGACAATCCAGATCCTTTGTGAAAAGCCGCAACCTGAGCCGCGGTCATATAAACCCGAGCGTTTTTTCCGGGGCGTTGATGACTGCCTCCGTGTCATGGCGAGAGGCGTGGTCCAAGGCTTTCGTGACGACGGCGACAGGTGGCTCCTCCTCGTGGTGGAGGAGGGCCGGCGGTTCGCAGTCGCCATCGACAAGCATCGTCTCGGTGTGTCGCCGGAGGATCTTGTCGACTCCGTCATCGCGTGTGCGGGAGTGGCAACTGCGGAGTTCAACACCCGCGGCCAGTTTCTCTCGCCCCGGCTGAATGTAACAGCGGCCGGTGATCTCACGGTCGAGCAGCCCTCTGCTTCCACCGCCTTTGAGTCACCGCAGGTGGCGTTGCGTGCGATTGGCGGGTACCGACCACAGCCACCAGATGGTCATCGCATTTGCACGCGAGGCGTGGTGACCTACGCCGTGGCGGGCGGTTTTCTCTATCTTCAGGAGGGCTGTTGTGGCTTGCGTGTGGAAACAACGTCGCACGATCGGTATGAGTCCGGGGACGTCGTGGATGTCGCTGGATTCATCAACAGCAGCGGGTATGTGGCATCGCTCTCCGAGTCAGTCGTGCGGAAGGTATCCAGTGGCGCGGTTCCACCGCCTCTTCCGATCCAACCTGTAACGATTGCGCAGATCAATGCCTTGGCATCACAGCGTTTTACCGTTGCTCGGCCCGGCGACTACTACGGTTGCCTGATCAGGTTTCCGGCACGCGTGATCGATATCCAGCAGGCGAATCGTGGTGGTGAGGTGCTGCTGATCGCTGGCGATACGGGCGTGGTAGCGGTCGCGGAACCGCTCGTGTTTCCAGAGCTACGAGGACTCGAATCGGGGAGCGAGGTCATGGTCACGGGCATCGTGATACCGGAACCGGAGTTCGATAATGAAGCGATGGGTCAATGGCGTTTTACAAAAGATAAACGCATCCAGATTCTGCTGAGGTCGGCCGAAGATATCGTGGTGGTGAAAGCGCCTTCATGGTGGAAGCCGCACCGGCTCCTTGCAGCCCTCGCTGGGGTCGCGGCCCTTGCGGCCGTTGCCGCGGGCTGGATTGTTCTGCTGCAGCGGCAAGTGGGGCGTCAGCTTGCGCTCATTGAATCCCAGCTTCAGGCCAAGGCGGCCATGGAGGAGCGACAGCGAATCGCCCTCGAATTTCATGACACGTTGGAGCAGGACTTGGCGGGAGTTGCCCTCCGGATGGATGCTGCCGCGGGACGGGTTCAGGACAGTCGCGCCCGGGCGGAGTTCGAGCAACAGCGGGCGTTGTTGGTGAACCTGCGAGCGGAGACCCGTGACTTCCTCTGGGATTTGCAGGAACCAGAACGCAGTGACGGTTCCTTACAGAAATCTTTGGCTTCCCAAGCGGCCTATCAGAACTCACTCATGTCGGTCCCAATCATGGTCAGCGAGGAGGGTGACATCCCTGACCGAGTCCCATCGCTGCTGCAGTATCACCTCTTACGAACAGCGCGCGAGGCCGTGGCGAATGCCGGCAAGCATGCCGACCCGACGCGTATCGATGTGCGGCTGTGCGGCGGAGCAGAAGGGCTCACCCTTCAAGTAATCGACGATGGCATCGGCTTTGACGTCGCGGCAAGGGGGGCGATTTCTGGGCATTTCGGCCTGCGTGGCATGCGTGAGAGGGCCCGCCGCATGGGGGCGACGCTCGTGATCGAGAGCGGACACGGCACAGGCACCACGGTGTCCATCCGAGTACCGCCGGAGATTCTTCGCAGCGGTCCACAGGCCAGTCATGATCCCCGTGTCGCTGCAAGGGATCGTGATCGTATGGAACAAATATGACGATGTCCCCATCCATTCGAATCCTGGTCGTCGACGATCACCCACTGTTTCGTGAAGGGCTCGTACATACCCTTGGGGCCGAGGAAGGATTCGAAATCGTCGCCCAGGCAGAGGACGGAAAAGCGGCCCTGGACGCGTGGTCGGCGGTGCGTCCACACGTCACGATTATTGATATCAGCATGCCGGGCATGAACGGCATCGAGACCGTCCGTCAGCTGCGAGCCCGTGATGCCGATGCCAAACTGTTGATGCTTACGTCGTCTGAGGATCAAGAAGACATCATCGCCGCGATCGACGCCGGTGCTTCGGGTTACATTACCAAGGGAACTCGGTATGGTGATCTGGTGGCGGCAGTCCGCGAGGTGCACCATGGCGGACGTCCGCTCGGGGAGGTCGTCGCCCGGAAGCTCGCGTTCCGTGACCGAGGCGGCCCTCTGACGCCACGCGAACTGGAGGTGCTGCACTTGCTTCGTGAAGGGTTTACGTTCGTTGAAATCGGTCACCGTCTGGCGATCACGGAGCGTACGGCCCGGGCCCATGTGGCAGCCATCAAGGAGAAGCTTGGGGCAACGAATACCGCGCAGGCGGTTGCCAAGGGGTTTGAGCAAGGCATCCTGAAACTCACTTCAGCCTAGCCGGAACCATCGCCACGCGATGACAGGCTGCGGTGTGAGAAAAGGGAACGCAACCAGTCCTGTTCGGCACGAAATGTGCGCCAGAGAATCTAGCGATTCCGGGAAGGTGGGCTGAGTTACGCCCTGGGCTCGAAGTTGCCATAGTGTGAGCCATGGCCGCAGCTCGCCGCGAGATACGCCCTGAAGTCATCCACGGCTTGAAGTATTTCAAAAGCGCTAGAGGGTTTGATCGAACGGATGCACTTCGTGGGGACGCATCGCGAAAAGGCAGGCAATCGTGACCTGCGCTAGAAACATTGTGCGATCATTCTTGGGGTCAGTATTGCTCGCTGATCCTTCTCTGGTTTTTCATTCCCATCGGCGACAGCCTACGTGGACTAAAAATCCCGGCACGCTCGACAAGGTGCGAACGAACTTTGGCGTTTGGCGTGCCTCGCTCGGCTCGCTTTCGAAAGGTGTCGCTGTCTTCGATCCGGAGCCGCTCAATGAGATCGCGCAGGAGCTCTTTGACCAACTGCCCGATGTGTCGGCCGGTCGCTTCGGCGTCATGGGGCAGACATTGACGGCGGTCGATGGATCGGTTGTCGAGACGCTCGCTCGTGTCGCTCGGCTCGCATGGCTGCCGAAGGCCAAGGGGGCGTCGTTGTGCGGCTATCGACTGCACACACGGTTCGAGGTGTTGCGTGGGGTGACATCCCGGATCGACGTGACCTCTTCCAAGCCCAATGGCCTTCCGGATGTTCAAGCAGCTGCTGGGCTGTCGGCATCTCTTGTCCACCAAGCCAGATGGTCTGCTTCTATCTCTCGGGCTGGGCGAGCGTGGACGAAATGGAGTGGCATATCGAGGCACTCCCGAAGCCGGCGTGATCCTCCTGCGTGCCGGAAGGTATCGCAGCTCGCTTGTGCGCCGGCGGCTGGCTTCAGCACGCAGCACCCACACGTAACTCCGGGTAAGTTGAAAACTTGCCCCCACGGGGAAACAGCACGTATCGTGCCGAACACTACTGGGACGCAGTTCATTTCCCGCTCCGTAGCCGGAGTTACGGGCCGTACTTGGCCTTCAGGTATTGCTCGATCAGGGCCAGACGATCAGGCGTCGGCCCGTCCTTGTAGATGAGCACTTCGGCCAGCCCGCCGGTGAAGCCTGGGCCACCTGAGCCGCCATTCATGACCCCGAGCCCCAGCCGATGCAGTGGGGCGTCGAGTTTCGCACCAGAACAGACGAGCCACACCCCTTTCGCCAGTTCGATCGCCGACGGATCGCCGTCGCGGATTTTGAGTCCCTTTCCTGCGATGTAGTCGTTGCCCCCCGCGACGACTCCTGCGACGACACGGTTATCGCCCTTCGGAACGGCTCCCGTGAAGACGGCGCATACCGTCAACGGGCCGGCAAACTCACCCCCGGTCTGCTCATCGAAATCGGCAGCGAGATGGACTTTTCCCTTCTCAAACTGGAGGCCGGCCTTGCCGTTGACTGCATCGGCCACCCAGAGTGGCTGCTTCGCTGCTTCCTTCTGCACGACTGAGAACTGCTGCAGGCTTTCCGGAAGATTGCCCGCGCTGCCGCCCCGGCTCTTCCACGCCGACACCTTGCCCGACGCATCCTTCACCACGCCATCATCGGCGGCCAGCCAGACGAGCCGTCCTGCGGCGGGTGGTGGACTCACCGACAGATCGACCGGCCGGCTGACTGGTTTGCCCGGCGCCACGCGGGTGAAGCTGCTGCCCTCCTCGTCGAGTTGGGTCAGCGTGACTTTGCCGCCCGCGAGCGTGGCCTCGTACACGCTGCCGCAGACGCGGGCCCGCAGCGTGAGCCTGCCCAGTTCCGGCACGGTCACCGTCACATCGCGGTCCGGTCCATCGGCCGCCCATGCCGTGACCAGCCACGCCGGCCTGGTGCGGTGCTTGCGAACGAGCACGCGGGCAGTCTCGTCGCCGGTCGGGAATTCGTAGGCTGGGTCGCTCGTCGAAATCGCGTGCTTCATCGGCCCGGGCAGCAGGTCGCCGTTCCGTACCAGATCCTCGGCCTGTGAGAAGAGCGCGTGCACATGGGCCGAGGCCGCCATCTGCCGCAGCCAGACAGGCGGCTCGTTCGGCGGGAACTTCACGCCGAAACCACCCTTGGGATACTCGTAGTAGCCGACATTCGCGCCGAGCATCCCGGCCGTGTAGTAGCACTTGAGAAATCCGGTCCAGCGATCCATGTCGGCGACGTTCTTCGCCTCGTTGCCGCGAACCCAGCCGCCGGCAACCCAGTTGTAGGAGAGCGGGTCGCCGCTGGCGATCTCTGCGGCGATGGCGTTGAGTGCGCAGGTGAGCATGTTGAGCCGTCCGGTGAAGCCGTCGTTGAAATGGCGGTAGTAGACCTCGCTCGAGGGCAGGTCGCTCACGCCGCGCATGTGCTCCCACGTGGCCCCCCAATCGTCGATCGACCAATCCTTGTTGCGGAGGGTGCGGCCGCCGGCGGTGTAATAGATGTAGAGCTTCCGGTCGGGCACCGCCGCGCGGACCGCGTCGGCGATGATCCGTTCGGCGTGCCCCTTTTTTGCCGATGCGTATGTTCGCCAGCCGCCATTTTTCTCCGCCGCTGCCGCGACCCGCGGATCCTTCGACCAGACGCCCTTGGCAAAGCCGAGCACGCCGAGACCGTATTCGCCACCGTTGAGCACCATCGAGATCGGCACGCCGCGCTTCTGCAACTCCCGCAGCGGGGCGGCGCGGTATTCGCCGGCCATCTGCCAGACGGCGTCGGGGGCCTCGGGGCTCCAGATCGCGCCCTTGCCCTCGCTCCACTGGGTGCCGTCCATGGATTGCGCCTTGCCGTTCAACACTTTGCCGTCCTTGTCGCGGGTCCATGCGTCGGCGGGCGCCTCCTCCTCAGGTAGACGGCGCGAGCAGAGGACCACCAGGGGGTAGCGGCCTGGATCAGACTTGGCGAGAGCCGCCAGCTTGGATTCGTCGCTCTTCGGATCGTCGAGCCGGGCGAGGACCTTGTCGTCCACGTAGCCGCCGAACTCGAGGGCATAGCCCCAGTGTTCGGCGAGGTTGATCCGGGCATCCGTCGGCAGCACCCAGCCGAATCGCGTCAGCCGCGGCAGCGTGTGGCCGTCACGGAAGGCGGGCGTTTTCTGTGCCTCGAGCCACTCCGCCGGCGTGATCATCCCGGCGTCAGCGGCAGGAGGAGCGGCGGCCTCCTTTGGCGCCGCCCACGCGTCGTGGACGGTAGCGAACAGGAGAACGAGCAAGAACGGGATGGAACTCGTGTTGCACTTCATTTCGAGCCTCACTGGGACAAAAAGACTTGGACACAAACCGATGCGTCCCCGCTTGGTGATCCGCCGCACGCATGACTATGCCCGCCTCAGGCTCAGGCTTCTATCCTGCAAAAGCAGGCCTGCCGACCCGCATGCCCCCGGCAAAACAGCGTCCGGATTCTCGGACGTGCCGCCACGGGCGGAAGCCTTGTCACTCCGCTACACGATAGCTCGTGCTGCGGCCGCCGGCGGCATTGCGGATGAGTACGCCGCGTTCGACGAGATCGCCGATGTCACGGAGGGCGGTGTCGGTCGAACATTTGGCGATCCGCGCGAATTTCGACGTGGTCAGATAACCCTCGAAGCCGTCGAGCATTTTGTTGACAACCTGTCGCTGCCGTTCGTTCACCGGCGGCCCATCGTGGAGCAGCCGCCAGACCGCCGCCTTGCGGAGCACGCCGGCGGTGAGCGAATCGGCCTGGTCGATGGCCCGTTCGAGGCAGCCGACGAACCAGGTTATCCAGGGGGTGATGTCGAGGCCTCCACGCTGCGTGCGTTCGAGGATCCGGTAGTAATCCTTCCGCTCCGCTTCGATCCGGGTCGACATGCTGTAGAAACGCTCGGGACAGCCATCCGCACGAGCGAGGAAGAGATCCGCGAGGGCGCGGGCCAGCCTGCCGTTACCGTCCTCGAACGGATGGATCGTGACGAACCAGAAGTGGGCGACGGCGGCACGGAGGACCGGATCGACGCCATCTTCCGCGTTGCACCACTCGATGAATCTCGCCATCTCGTGGGGAACCCTTTCCGCGGGCGGCGCCTCGAAGTGGACGCGTTCCCGGCCGATCGGCCCCGAAACGACCTGCATCGGGCCGGCCTCGACAGGCCGCCGCGTGCCGACGGCGATCGGCCGCGTGCCGCTGTAGCCGACTGGAAACAGGGCTGCGTGCCAGCCGCACAGCCGCTGCTCGGTGATCGGTTGCGTCGCATTTCTCGTGGCGTCGAGCATGACCTCCACGACGCCCTCGACATCCCGATTCCCCCGACGCGCTGCACCGTCGGGCAGGCCCAGACGACGCGCGATCGATGAGCGGACATCCGCCTGGTCGAGCCGCTCGCCCTCGATGGCCGAGCTCTGCACAACGTCGCTTGTCAGCACCTCGACTGAGGCCTCGGCCTGCAAGGCGAACCCCAGCTGTCGCATGCGGCCCAGGAGCAGCCCTTGTTTGTGCCTCGCCCGCACAAGGCCGGACGTGACCTCACCGGCGTCCCAATCAAGGTTCGTCCAGCCCTTTTTCTCGTGGATGAAAGCCATAATCGCCGCATCTCGTGCGGCGATTATACCGTCGATTCGCCGCACGGACGCAAAAAGGACGCAAAAAGGGGACGCAGCTCATTTCGCGGCGGGCCGGCCTCGCGGTCGCAGCGTGTGCTTGATCTCCAGGCGGGCTGCGGTTTGCGAAACCCAGCGATCGTTCCCAAAGGGCATTCCGCGTGCGATGCTTTTTCTGATCGCCTCCACCTCGCCCGTTGTCTGGGACTGGTTGACGTGATCCAGGTCGTCTTCTTCGATGGTAAACGCCTTGAATCGACCTTGGTACAGATGGCCGGTCCCGACGGTGTGGTGGCTCGCGTGCCACCGCATCGTGTGGGTGTGGGTCAACCATCTGAAAAAACTCGAGACCTGATGATCGGCATCCGGGCGGACCACGAAGTGCAAGCCCTGGAAAAAGAGCTGCGTCCCCTTTTCACTCAGTTCGTTACTTGCCAAGGATCCGTTTGAGGTCCTTGATGAGCACGAACAGGTGCAGCGGATCGGATGGCGACGGGACGAAGTCGAACCGTTCGTAAAAAGTCCGGGCTGCTTCGTCTTTGGCGTGTACGACGAGCGCTCTCAGGCCGGCGATTTCCGCCGCACGAAGCGTGCGCAGGATGGCGTCCTTGAGCATGCCGCTGCCGATTCCCCGCCGCTGCCAATCGCCGGCAACGGCAAGCCGTGCCAGCACCATGATCGGCACCGGGTATCGCGGCAGTCCCTTGGCGATTCTCGGTGGAGCGATGTCGCGCGAGACCTGACCGAAGACGAGCGTGTAATAGCCCACGACCCGATCGTCAGAGACCGCCACGTACGTTTGGGAGGCATTGGCCTGCTGGCTGAGCAAGGCGTGCCGCACGAGAAACCTGTCGAGCGGCTCGCTTCCGGACACAAAGCCATCGACGTCGTGCGATCGGGCCAGCTTCTCGATCCGCAGACTGCCGTTCATTTCGATCCGGCGTCGAACGGACCCCGCGAACGAAGCAGTTTTGTGAGCCGGGCAAGCGGGCGGGGCCGGCCCTCCAGGGCGGCCATAAACTCTTTCCACCGCCCCTCGTCGAGCCCGAATCGTTGCCGGTCCGGCAGCGTCTCTGCCGCCCGCTGCAAGGCGCTCTCCAGCACGAACTCGCTGAGGCTTCGCGATTGCGACGCCGCGGCCGCCTGCAGCGTCCTCTTCGCCTCGGAGCTGATTCTCAGGTCGAGCTTTTCAGACCGTGTTGATGAAGAAGCCATCGGTAACCCTCACGTGGTGTGATCTCCGCTTCTCACTATCGTCAAATGCCCGACAATGTCAAGACACAAAAAGGGGACGCAGCCAGTAGTGTTCGGCACGATACGTGCTGTTCCCCCGTGGCGGCAAGTTTTTAACTTGTCCGTGGAGAGCGTGCCGGTGATGGCGTGCTGTGGTCAGCTCGCCGGCTGCGGCA
>JBIIFB010000099.1:0-13851 GCA_044237545.1 Pirellulales bacterium | reverse complement strand
GCGGACTTCCGCGGGTCTGCCGGTCGAGCCATGAGTCGCCTCCTTGAAAACGGGTTGAAAAGTGTCAACCCGCGAGGCTATCAGGGCAGTCAAGGCTGGTTGTGGTGGGCGCTCACGCTGAATTGGCGGGCCGGAAGGAACTTGCCGATCAATATCGCGACGAAGCCGAGCAGTTACGCAAACGAGTTCAGGACCAGTTGTGGGACCCCGAGGCAAAGTTCTTCAAAGTGATGCGGCACGAAAACGCACCCACGAATCAATACGACAACTCTGTCTCGGAGGTCTGCGAGCCAGGGCAGCGAGTCAAAGTCCGCGAAATCTTTGGTTATGTGCCCTGGTATTTCAATCTGCCTGAGGATGGTCACGGCTATGAAGATGCTTGGCACCAGTTGACCGACCCGCAGGGATTCCTCGGTTCGTATGGTCCGACGGTGGCCGAGCGTCGGCATCCGAAGTTCTTTATCAACGCTGCGGGTTGCATGTGGTGCGGAGCGAGTTGGCCCTTTTCGACATCACAGACGCTGACGGCTTTAGCAAATGTGCTCAACAACTACAACCAAGCTGGAGTCGGAACAAAAGAGTATTTCGACACCCTGAAGGCTTACACACAAAGCCATCACCTGACGCTGGATGATGGACAGGTCGTATCGTGGCTCGACGAGTCGCTCAACCCCGACACAGGTATCTGGATGAAGGTCGGCCCTTTCCCGAAAACACGAGGCCGGGATTACAACCACTCCACCTATTGCGATCTGGTCATCACTGGTCTGGTAGGGCTGCGTCCACGCGCGGATGACCTAATCGAAGTCAACCCACTCGCGCCAGAGGGCGTGTTTGATTACTTCTGCCTGGATAATGTCAGCTATCACGGACGCACGCTCACGATCCTATGGGACAAGACAGGCACACGCTACAACAGAGGCACAGGCCTGCGAGTGCTCGTCGATGGCAAAGAGATCGCTCACGCCGAGACGTTGCGAAGAGTGACTGGAAAGTTGCCGTAGCTGAAGAGGGCAACAACGTCATGGATCGCGTTCTAGCCTGGACATCTCGCTCGCGGCGATATTCATGGGCGGCCTTGCCATCGCCAACGACGCCAAGAGCCCGCGGGGAACACGCCCGACATCACCGACCTTGACGTCAGTTCCCTAAGCGATATCATCCTCATATGCTTTGTACGGACAAACAACGCAGCCAGTGGTGGGCCTGCCTGTGGACAGGGTGTCTCACCCTGGCTCACGCGACAGCGGGAGCGGCAGCGCCCTCTCCCGGCCCAGCCGCCCTCGACGCCTCTGCTGCTCCCGAGTGGTCGGCCGAATTCGTCGCGCAGGTGCTTGCCGATGCCCGGACGAATGGTGATCCGCGGCGGGGGGCCGGCGTGTTCAGCGTGGCCGCGACCGGCTGCACGGCATGCCACAAGGTGGCAGGGCAGGGGGGCGCAGTCGGCCCCGAGCTTACGACCATCGCCAAATGCCTCACGCCGGACGAGATCGTCGAGTCGATCTACTGGCCCACACGGGCGGTGAAGCCTGAATATCGTGCGTATGCCCTGACCCTGGCCGACGGCCGTGTGCTGCAGGGCATCATCAAACAGGAAACACCTGAGGCAGTCGTTCTCGTCGATGCGACGGGGAAGAGCCATGACGTCGCCCCTGCCGACATCGAGGAGCGGATCGACGTCGGCTCGCTCATGCCGGCAAACGTCGCCCTGGCGCTGCCGGCCGAGCAACGGCGCGACCTCATCCGGTATCTGCTCGAGCTTGGCCGCACTCCCGGACTCGAATCGCTCTCCCACCGGGCGGGGAAGTTCGATGTGCCCCGTGAGCCGCTGCGGCCCGACGAGTGGCCCAACCGCGACCTCTGGGTGAATAAAAACCGCGTCTACGACGCCTACACGAAGCAGGCGATCCAGTTTCGTGGCCGCGATCCGATGCCGCTGCTGCTCCCGGCCTGGCCCGGCCTCGACGGTGGAACCGGCGGGCACTGGGGCAGCATCCCCTGGTCAACCTGGGACGACGAACGCCGCAACACATGCGACCAGGGCTCGGCGCAGTGCTGGCCGCTGGCTATCGGCGGTCGCGTGATTCCGCGGGCCGTCAGCGTGCGGCTCGGGGACGCGGGCGAGCTCGCCGCCTGCTTCAATCCCGACACGCTCCAGTTCGAGGCCATGTGGACGGGCGGATTTCTCACGTTCGGGAAGACTCGCTATGGGTTTCTCTCCACGGCAACGCCCGCCGGGCCGCCCGGCGAAAAGCCCGCCGCCGCGGAACTGCCGCCGGGACCGCGGACCTATCACGGCTTCTACCGCCACGGCAAGCGGGTGATCTTTTCCTACTCGATCGGCGACGTCGCCTACCTCGACAGTCCGTGGGGGAAGGATGGCGGACTCGTTCGCGAGATCGCGCCAGCCGAGAGCCATCCGCTCGCGGACCTCGTCAAGGGAGGAGCGTCTCAGTGGCCGCAGGTGCTCACGACCACCGGCACGCCCGGCACGGGCAGCCCCTACGCCGTCGACACTATCGCGCCGCCATTCGACAACCCGTGGGGCTCGCTCATGTTCTTTGGTGGCCACGACTTCTTCTCGAATGGTGACGCGGCGATCTGCACGATCCAGGGAGATGTCTGGCGGGTCTCTGGCCTCGACGTCGAGTTGAAGAGCGTTCGCTGGCGTCGCATCGCAGCCGGACTCAACCAGGCGCTCGGCCTCGTCGTGCACAACGACGTCGTCTTCGTGCTCTGCGGCGACCAGCTCACCCGGCTCGACGACACAAATGGCGACGGCGAAACCGACTTCTACGCCTGCGTCACGAACCGCTTCGAGCCCTCGGGCGGTCATAATTTCAAGTGTGGCCTCGAGCGCGATGCGGCCGGCAACTTCTTCACGGCCTCGCACCAGGGGCTTTTACGGATCAGCCCCGACGGCAAGACGGTCGACGTACTCGCCACCGGCTTTCGCAATCCGGATGGCCTGGGTCTCCTCCCTGATGGCACGCTTACGGTGCCGGTGTCCGAGGGAGAATGGACCCCGGCATCGGCGATCTGCGAGGTACGGCAGAAGGTCGGGCAGCCCCCGGCGAGACCCGTGCCGAACTTCCGCGGCACGCCGCCTGCACTGCCGATGGTGTATATCCCGCGCGGTCTTGACCATTCCAGCGGCGGGCAAACATATATATCGAGCGATCGCTGGGGGCCGCTCGGCGGCCAGCTTCTGCATTTTTCGTTTGGGTCCTGCACGCACTTTCTTGTGCTCCGCGACGAGGTCGACGGCCAGTCACAGGGAGCGCTCGTGCCGCTGCCGGGCGACTTCCGGTCTGGCGTCCACCGCGGCCGGTTCAGCCCCGCCGACGGGCAGCTCTACGCCAGCGGAATGAACGGCTGGCATGTCTATGGGGTCGATGACGGCTGCTTCCAGCGGGTGCGCTACACCGGCGGCACCGTCCAGCAGCCTGTTCAGTTTCACGCCCACCGCAACGGCGTGTTGCTCCGCTTCTCAGCGCCGCTGGACCGCAACGTGGCCGCCAATGCGGCGAACCACTTCGCCCAGTGCTGGAACTACCGTTACGGCCCGTCCTACGGCTCGCCCGAGTTTTCGCCGAGCCACTACGGCACGGTGGGCCACGACCCAGTCGCCATCCGCTCGGCCACGGTCCTCTCCGATGGGCAGAGCCTGTTCCTCGAGATACCCGACATCCAGCCGGTGAACCAGCTTCACCTGCACGTCGCGGTGGGCGGCGGTCAGACGCGCGACATCTTCGCGACGGTCCACAAGCTCGCCGAGCTCTATCGCGACATTCCGAACGCCACCGAGATCACGCGGCCCGTCGCGGCTCATCCGATCCTGCGCGACATTGCGATGATGAAGGCCACCGTGAAGAACCCGTGGCTGCAAAAGGTGGAGGGAGCCCGGGCCGTCACGATCGAGGCGGCCTCGAATCTTGCGTACAAGACGGTGGAATGGCGGGCGCGGCCTGGCGAAAAGATCGCCCTCACGTTCGTCAATCCCGACGTCGTCCCGCACAACTGGGTGCTCGTGAAACCGGATGCCCTCGCTCGCGTCGGCGGCGAGGCCGATACGCTGATCGCCGACCCCGAGGCGGTCGCGCGGCACTACGTGCCGAAGACCGACGATGTGCTCGCCTACGCCGACATCACAGCTCCTGAGCAGCGACAAACGATCTATTTCACCGTCCCGCAGACGCCGGGCCGCTATCCCTACCTCTGCACATTCCCCGGCCACTGGAAGCTGATGAACGGCGTCTTGATCGTCGAAGAGTGAACCTCCGCCGGCCCGTATCTGTCCACCCTCGAAGGAAATGACCATGCGTTTGTCGTCGCGTCTGTTTGTCCTCGCGATCGCGGTGTCCGTTCTCTGCACCGCGGCGACCGTGCCGGCGCCGGCCCGGGCTGCCGAGCCTATCGACGTGTCAGCCCGCGCGAAGGAGCTATTCCGCCGCGACAAGCTCGTCGCCTGGTGCATCGTCCCCTTCGACGCGAAGAAGCGGGGCCCCGAGGAGCGGGCGGCGATGATGGAGAAGCTCGGTCTGAAGCACTTTGCGTATGACTGGCGGCCCGAGCATGTGCCGACGTTCGATCAGGAATGGGACGCACTGGCCAAGCACGGCGTCGCACTCGATGCCTTTTGGATGAAGCCCCCCGATCTGCCGAAGCTGCTGGAGAGCTTCACGACGCGGGGGTTGAAACCGTCGTTCTGGGTGGCTGTCGGCGAGCCCGGCGAGCTCGATCAGGCGGCGAAGGTGAAGCACGCGGCCAACGCCCTTCGGCCGCTCGCCGAGACCCTGGCGAAAGCCGGCTGCCGCGTCTCGATCTATAACCACGGTGGATGGGGCGGCGAGCCTGAGAACATGGTCGCCGTCTGCGAGGAACTAAAGATGCCGAACGTGGGCATCGTCTACAACCAGCACCACGGCCACGATCACCTGCCGAGGTTCAAGAAGTCGCTCGCAAAGATACTCCCGCACCTGCACTTCCTCAATCTCAACGGCATGACCGCCGAGGGGGATAAGAAGGGGAAGAAAATCCTCGTGATTGGCCAGGGGGATCTCGACGTGGAACTGGCGACAGTGATCTGCAAGAGCGGCTACAAGGGTCCGATCGGCATCCTGAACCACACCGGTCACGACGCCGAGGCCCGCCTGCTCGATAATCTCGAGGGGCTCGACTGGGTGGTCGGCGAACTCACGGCCACGCCGATCGCTAAGCCCACGCCGCGGACCAACTGACGCCTCCGAAGCCGGGCCACGGCGATTGGTGTTGCATGGCGCGAGCGATGGGCTGGTCAGGGGTGACTGTTTTCGGCGATCATCCGGCCTCGTCCCAGTGGCAGAGCCACGGGCACATCACCGGAGACTCTCCATGCCTCTGCCGCTGTCAGGTCCCACGCAATCTCGCTTTCAGCTGCATGAAGACACGGTCGCCATGGCGATCGGCTTTTTCGTGGTCGCCATGGCCCTGGCCGTCACATGGTTCGGTCGTCCGCACGACGAACCCGCCAGCCGGGAGAAGTATCCCAAGGGGTGGCCGACACCGCTCTCGGCCACGATCGACAAGCCGCAGACCTGGGCTGATTCGCCGGTCGAAGCCATGGTCGACAAGAAGGGCAGGAGCATCGTCATTCCGGTCGTGCTGGGGGCGGGCTGGGTCGTGCTCATCGGCATCGCCGCCACGGTGCTCGGCGGCGGCGCGGCGTTCCCGGCCCTGCCGGGAGCCGTGACCATCGCCAGCCTGGCCTGCCTGGCCTACTGCCTCGCCAGCCAGAAGCTGATCCATTACTACAACCTCGAATACCCGCTCTGGGCCCTGACGGTGGGCCTTCTCATCGGCAACACGGTCGGAGTTCCTCGCTGGCTAGCGCGGGCCCCGTCGGGCGAGTTTCTGATCAAGACCGGCCTCGTCATCTTCGGCGCCGAGGTGCTCTTCGGCCGCCTGCTCGAACTCGGCCTGCCGGGCCTGATGACCTCGTGGCTGGTGACACCGGTCGTGCTTGTCGGCACCTATTGGTTTGGGGTGCATGTGCTACGGATTCCCTCGCGGTCGCTCTGCATGGTGCTCTCGGCCGATATGTCTGTCTGCGGGGTCTCCGCCGCGATCGCCACGGCCGCAGCCTGCCGGGCAAAGAAGGAGGAGTTATCGCTTGCAATCGGGCTCTCGCTGGCCTTCACGGTGCTCATGATGGTGGCGATGCCGCCTTTTATCGCCTGGTCGGGCATGGATCAGATTGTCGGCGGCGCCTGGATCGGCGGGACGATCGACGCGACCGGGGCGGTCGTCGCCGCGGGCGAGTCACTCGGCAAGGAGGCCGGCGCGGTGGCGGCTACGGTGAAGATGATCCAGAACTCGATGATCGGAATCATCGCCTTCGCGGTGGCCGTCTACTGGGCCGGCTGGGTCGATCGCGACATGACCGCTCCGCAGGCCTCGCTGGCGGCCGAGGCCTGGCGGCGATTCCCCAGGTTTATTCTGGGATTCCTGTTCATCTCGGTGGCCGTCTCCTGGCTCTTCAGCCTCGGGCCGGCGGAGGCGCTCTGGGTGGACGGCACCACGACGGGTTTCACATCCCGGCTGCGTGGCTGGCTGTTCTGTACCGGATTCGTCTGCATGGGGCTCCAGACGAATTTCAGGGAGCTCGCGCCAGTCTTTGCGAGCGGCCGCCCGCTGGTGCTCTACGTATGCGGACAGGCCTTGAATCTGATGCTGACATTCATGATGGCCAGTCTGACGTTCGGCTGGCTCTTCAAGAAGGTGGTGGAACCATGACGACAACCTCCGTCCATCGAGTGGCCGGCCGATACTCAGGCTTCGCGTGGCTTGTGGCAGGAATGACCGCCATTACTTTCATCTGGTGTGGCCTGTTTCCGCGACTGCTGCGGTGCGGTCCGGTCGCGAGTCATGTCGGCCTGATGGAGCAACGTCAGGTCAATCCGGCCGCCATGTACTACACCGAACTCGACAGGCTGCCGCTGCGGCCCGCCTGGGTCGCGGATCGAGTAACGCTCTGGCCGGCTCCGTCGGCTCCAAACAGCGTGTCTGATTGGTGAGGGTGGCATGCGGGGCTCGTACGTCAGGCCTGTAGAGACAGCTGATACGGCTGACGCATGATCCTCGCGGGTTTGCCGAACGGTCACGCGGCCCGTCGCTTACGCTTCCCATAAAAGCCCCCGGCGTGAGCCGGGGGATCGGAAACACAGAATCCCGTCGCTCACGCTCAGGGCTTGTATGAAGCCCGACGGCACGGAATCCCGTCGCTTACGCTTCCCATAAAAGCCCCCGGCGTGAGCCGGGGGATCGGAAGCACAGAATCCCGTCGCTCACGCTTCCCATAAAAGCCCTCGGCGTGAGCCGGGGGATCGGAAGCAAGGAATCCCGTCGCTTACGCTCAGGGCTTGTATAAATCCTCCCCACAGCCCCGGCGGGGCGGTGCTTCTTCCGTCGTTTCGTCATCGAAAGTCTCCTTGCCCGTAGGGCAGTAGACCTTCATACCGACTGGATCAGGATTTCCAAGGCAGGCCACCGCGGGGGTCTCCACCGCCACGGGCCAGTGGAGTGTCGTCAGTGCGACCCGCGGCCGGACTCGGTGAGACTCCGCGTCGATGCCAGAACAACGCCACCAGAGGAGGGCAACAAAGGCGATTCATAATCCGACCACCGGGACCGGGAAGCATGCGTCGGCGGATCAAACACCGCTCGTCAGCAGGTAAAGCGTTGAGGAGGTGCCGCTGACAGGGCTGTCCCGAACGTGGAAGGAGGATTACACTGCCCATCCTTGCACCGGATGTGAAACGGGAATGCTCAGAAATGGTGACGACGAACGTTCATGGCCGAGAAGAGGTGCGGGAGTGAGCGAAGATCCAACCAAACTCTCCGCAGGTGATCGCCACTACCGTGCGTGGGTCGGTCCTCCAGAGAGATACGATCTGAAATCAGCCGAACAATTTGGTGTTCTCACCGTCATGCTGGGGATGCGGGAGCATCATCATCTTCTCGATGTCGGGTGTGGCTCCTTACGTTTGGGGCGTTTATGCCTCATTTATCTGCAAGCCAACCATTATTTCGGTATTGAGCCCGAAGCATGGGTGATCGATGAGGGTATCCAAGCCGAACTTGGGCGGCAGATTGTTGAGTTGAAACGACCGAGCTTTTCGAACAATTCAGATTTTGACTTTACGGTGTTTGGTCGGACATTCGATTACATCATGGCCCAGTCAATCTTCACGCATGCGGCACTTTGGCAAGTGGAAGCGTGCATTGCGAACAGCAAGAAGGTCCTGTCGCCAGCCGGCCTTTTTATCTTCAACTATGTGGGCGGCGAGACTGATAGTGACAGTCGTGAGTGGATATATCCGGGCTGTGTCAAGTATCGGAAAGATACTGTGCGTAGGATCGTTTCAGACAATGGGATGCATAGTTGTGATATCCAGTGCCCGTTTCATCTTCAGTTGAGTGGGCGATGGACAGTTGTTTCACCCAGTCGGCAAGCGTTGGAGAAACTCCCGCATCAGATTGCGTAGCGATCCTTGCTGCAACGTGATGCAGTACCCGCACGCGTTCGCCGAACGGTCGCGCGGGTGGGTGTGCTCCGGCCGGTGTTCTCCGGCTGAGCACCGGGGCTCGGCAAGGAATCCCGTCGCTTACGCTTCCCATAAAAGCCCTCGGCGTAAGCCGGGGGATCGGAAGCACGGAATCCCGTCGCTTACGCTCAGGGCTTGTATGAAGCCCGACGGCACGGAATCCCGTCGCTCACGCTTCCCATAAAAGCCCCCGGCGTGAGCCGGGGGATCGGAAGCAAGGAATCCCGTCGCTTACGCTCAGGGCTTGTATAAATCCTCCCCACAGCCCCGGCGTGCCAACCTCACATTGCATCTGTACTGTCTTCAGCCGAAATCGCCTGAGTCGCGGTCGCACTCAGAGGACGCGCGGCCCTTCATCGAGGATCTGAGCGGCAGCTCCGACCCCGATCCGCGTGCACCCCATGTCGAGATACCGCACGCAGGCCTCCCAGGTGCGGATGCCTCCGGAGGCCTTGACGCCCAGCCGGTCGCCGACCGCGGCGAGCATCGTCTCGACTGCCTCTGGCGTTGCGCCTGCCGTGCCGAAACCGGTCGATGTCTTCACCATGTCGGCCCCCGCTTCCTCGGCGAGCCGGCAGGCCATCAACACCTGCTCGGGCGACAAATAGCATGTCTCGAGGATGACCTTCACGAGCACCCCGTGTGGCCTCGCCACCGCCACGACAGCCGCGATATCGTCACGGACATCGCGGTGACGGCCCGAGAGAAACGCCCCGATCTGCATCACCATGTCGAGTTCGCGGGCCCCGTGATCAATTGCCAGCCGAGACTCGGCCGCCTTCACGGGCGGGGCGTGACCACCGTGCGGAAAGCCGATCACGCTGGCAACCGCGACATTGCTGCCCGCGAGAAGCCGGGACGCGTCAGCGACATCGACAGACCGCACGCACAGGCAGCCGACGCCGCGTGTGCGGCACATGTCGGCGGCTTCGGCGAGGTCCTGGTCGGTCGCCGTGGGCTTGAGCACGGCGTGGTCGAGGCACTTGGCGACGGAAGCACGGGTGTGGCGAGTCATGCCAGCATCATAGCCACAAATCGCCCCACGATGGCCGCCAGCTCTCAGCCGGCGTGAGCATCCGTTGGCCGTGATACTAACCAGCCTTCCAGGCAAGGCATGCTCCAGTACGTACCGGCTTTCAGCCATTTATCCACGCCGCCGAGCAGCGGTGGCTGGAACTGCAGGAGCAAGTCGAAACGGACTGTTCGCCGCACCGCAGTTTCTGTGAGCGTGACACCACGGCTACCATGGGGATCGCATGAAAATCTGCATCCTCACGATCGCGACGAATCGATACCTGCGGTTTGCCGAACCGCTGCGAGCCTCGATCGCTCGGTATTTTCTGCCCGGCCACGAGATCCGGCACCTGTTGTTCACGAACCACGCGGTCGAGTCGTCTCAGACGCTACGGACTCATCGCATCGCGCATGAGCCGTGGCCGTTGCCGACGCTCAGAAGGTACGAACATTTTCTCGCGGAGAAGGATTTCATCCTCGATCACGACTCCTGCTTCTACATGGATGCGGACATGCGGATCGACGGACGGGTCGGTGACGAGATCCTCGGTGACATCGTGGCGGTGCGTCACCCCTACCAATCGTTCCTGCCGGTAGCGAAAAGGACCTATGAGCGAAACCCGCGGTCTCTCGCCTGCGTGCCGATTGGTCAGGGCACGACGTACTACGCCGGCGGGTTTCAAGGTGGTCGTAGCGCAGCCTTCATGGAGATGGCTGCGGTGCTCGCGGCACGCATCCGCGACGACACTGAGCGGGGCATCGTAGCCGTCTGGCACGACGAGAGCCATCTCAACCGCTATCTCGTTGACCATCCCCCGAGCGTGAGCCTAAGTCCGGCCTATTGCTTCCCGGAGGAGTGGTATCACACGGGGCAACCGCACGCAGGCGACGCCCTGGAGCCGAAGATCGTTGCCCTCCAAAAGAACCATGCGGCCGTTCGACGGAATGTGGTCCTGTCTGAGGCGTCGGCAGATGTGGAGCAGACTTCTTCAGATCACTCCAACGAGCATGGTGAGCCGGCGATCGCCGACTCTGGCGATCCGATTCGCCGTTGGATTGAAACAGCGGTGCCAGTTGTTGCAGATGAACAGCATTGCCTCGAGATCGGCTGTGCTCGGACGCGGCATCTCGCCGTGCTTGGCCGACTCGGCTACGTTGTGCATGGGGTCGACTCCTCGTCGGCGGTCGAACGGATGTCGGAAGCGTTTCACGCGATGCAGATCCGCACCGGCGAATTTACTCAGTGCGACTGTATGACGTGGTCGCCTTCCAGGCAGTACGACGTCGTCTCTTCGTTTGGCTTTCTGCAGCGATTCGTCGATTGGCCATGGCTGCTCGAGAAGCATGCCGCCCTCGTGGCCCCTGGGGGGCTTCTGCTGATCGAGACGCCGAACTCTGCAGGGGGGCTGCAGCGGCATCTCCATGGCCTGCTTGACGGGCCGGGCCTTGACCGCCATCACCGTGGGGCCATGGATTCCCGTGGTTGGGCAAGGGTGCTCGAGAGGCTCGGGTGGGAGGTCGTCTCGCACGGCCCGCTCGGCCGGTTCGACTTTTCTACGGAGTCATCGCCGGACGGTCTCGCTGGCTGCATCGGCCGGGGACTTGTCGGTCTGGCCAGGCCGTTTCTGCGGCTTCTGGCCCCGAGTCGTGCGGCTTCGCCATACATCACGCTCGTCGCACGACGCCGTGCGTGATCTGGGAGCGGCCCAATTGCGATGGGCTGCAGTGCTCTGGCTATGATCTCCCGAGGAGATTCATCGGGTCTGCCGGAAGCCGTGGTGCCATCGTGATCATCGTGCAGTTGAAGGGCGGACTGGGAAATCAGCTCTTCCAGTATGCCGCCGGCCGCCGGCTGTCACTGACGCTGGGCGTGCCGCTGAAGCTTGATATCAGCTCTTATAAGCGGCACAGCCAACGCACCTACGAACTCCACAAGTTTTGTATCGAAGCTGGCATAGCGACTCCCTGGGAGGTGGCCAGTTGGCGGCGCCCGAGGTTCCTGACACGGATCACGCAGCCACTGGGACTGCTGCCTCGGCTCGTGTTGGAGAAGAGCTTTGAATTCGACCCGGCTATCCTTGGGCATGGTGACGGAAAATACCTGGAGGGCTATTGGCAGTCGTACCGCTACTTTGCCGACGTCGCCCCCCAGATTCGCAGAGAGTGCCAGTTGACGACGTCACCATCGGACGCCGATCAGAAGCTGTTCGATCGTATGGCTCGCTGCGACTCCGTATGCCTCCACGTGCGGCGCGGAGACTATGCATCGAATCCCACCATTCAACAGGTCCACGGTCTCTGCAGCGTGGACTATTACCAGCGCGCTGTCGAGAAACTCGCGGCCCAGATGCGTGCACCGGAACTCTTCGTGTTCTCCGATGACATGCCCTGGGTGAGGCAGAACCTGCGGTTCGCACTGCCGACCACGCACGTCGAACACCATGGCGTCGACAGTGCCCCGCTTGAACTGCGGCTGATGGCCGGCTGCCGTCATTTCGTGATTGCCAACAGCAGCCTGAGCTGGTGGGCCGCGTGGCTGTCGGCCAATGAGAATCCTATCGTGTACGCTCCCCGGCGTTGGTTCGCTGATCCCACCATCAACACAGCCGACCTCACGCCCCCAGCATGGCATCGCCTATGACGCCGCCGATCGTCACGGTGCTGCTGCCCGTTTATAACGGCGATCGCTATCTCCGCGCTGCGGTCGAGAGCATTCTGGCGCAGACGTTCGAATCGTTCGAGCTGCTCATCGTGGACGACGGCTCGACGGATGGCACAGAGCCGATCTGTCGGTCCTTCACTGACCCGCGAATTCGCGTGGTCCGCCATGAACGAAACGCCGGAATCGTGAGTGCGCTCAACTCCGGCATTGACCTGATCTCGACTGAGTATGTGGCCCGCATGGATGCTGACGACGTGGCTCTGCCCGACCGGCTGGGCCGTCAGGTCGCGTTTTTGGAATCGCGGCCCGACATCGCGGCCTGCGGCTCGTGGGCCCGTGAACTTGTGGATGGGCGGCTGCGGGCCGTCATGCGTCGGCCGCGGCACTCAGTCCTGTTGCCGCCGATGGCCGGCTGCAGCGAAGAGCCGTGAAGCAATCTCACGGGTCGTCGTGAGAGGATGCGTCGCATAGAGCCCGATCAATTCCCTCGCGCAGGATGTATACCGTGATTCCCTCAACAGCGCCGCGCAGCGTTGAATGTGTCGCCGCAGTTGGGTTGCTGTAATCGCGTGCAGCAGCCGTTTGTCTGGTGGAGTCGGGCCTGCCGTCGTGAGATGGGCACGCAGGCAGTCCAGGACCGTCATGTGAGCCTGCCAATGGAACGACGGCGTATCGCCGCGGCAGACGGAGTCAGCGGTGTCGTCCTGATAGATGATCAGCGGATCGCCGAGATAGTGGACGGGGGCGAGCGTCGCCATCCGCAGCCAGAGCTCGTAATCCTCGACCGCCCGAAGCTCCTGGCGGGCTGAGAAAGCCCCTGCAGCCACCAGCAGCGTTCGCTTGACGAGGGCCGACGATGTGATCACGACGTTTTCTTCCAAAAGCCTTGCCAGCGTGACCTCCCCTGTCGGCAACTCTCGCAGGAGGGTTGGACGCATGTGCGGATCAACGCCGTGCCTTGCCACGAAGGCGTTCGCGCATACGAGCCCGATCGCCGGGTGTGCCTGAATCGCAGCCCACTGGCGGGCTGTCTTCTCTGGGAGCCAAACATCATCGGAGTCAAGAAACCCCAGCCACTCGCCACTCGCCGCGGCGATGCCAGCGTTGCGGGCGACTGCCGGTAAACCGGAATGTGGCAGCGACAGGACCTTCACCTTCGGGACATCAGCAAACACCGTTCGCAGGAGTGCCAGCGTGTCGTCCGTGGAGCCGTCATCGCAGACCAGCACCTCGTGGGGTGGGACTGACTGCCGGAGCGCCGAGTCCACGGCAGCCCGCACGAGCGCCGCTCTGTTGTAGGTGGGAATGATCACGCTCAGGCGAAACGGCATGGTGGCAGCCCTCCAACTGTGTCGCCCGCCATCGGTGTCGACGTTCTCATCCGATGCTGAACCATTGGTGGATTCAGCTGGTCCGCAGTCGTACATGCGACAGCATCGGTTGCCACTATGATAAACAGTTTCATTGACACGGCTGTTCGTCAGTAAAAACCACGACACAGAACGCGAGGAGGTGATTCCGTGCTTCGGCGGCTGTTCAACATGGTCGGGATGACACCCACCGTGCCATCCGGGACGGGAGAGCCTGCGT
>JBIIFB010000098.1:0-13874 GCA_044237545.1 Pirellulales bacterium | reverse complement strand
GCAGTGCTCTCGGTGGCCTTTCGCTGGTTTCCCGAGACGCCACTGGGGCGACGCGTGTTGCCGCCGGCGCCTGAGTCGGCGGATGTGCTGCCCGATCCGACGCGGCGGCAGCACGCGCGGGATCTGGTCGGACGGACAGGCCTGACGGTGAGCGAACTCCTGCCCTGGGGCGGCGTGCAGATCGATGGCGAGGTGGTCGACGCGGTGAGCGAGGACGGGCCGATCGCCGCGGGCGTCGCCATCGAGGTGGTGGGGGTGCAGGCCGCCGCCCTGATCGTGAGAAAGCCGCTGGCCACGTTCCCGGAGAGGCCGCTGGACGCGCCGCTGACGAGGCCGCTGACGAGGATTATTCCGCCGACCGGGCCCCTACCGCCGGGCGGGCAATCGTCACCAGCGGAACATGCGGACGGCGAGCCTGAGTCCGCCCTCTCCTCGACGCTCGAGACTTTTGAGTTCGACGCCATTGGGACGGACGCCATTTCCCCCGGAGATACCGAAGAGGGCGACCTCGGGGGTGGAACATAGGGGCGGAAAAGAGTCCCGACAACTTTTTTTGAGCACCTTTTTTTGAGTTGACCGCCGCCTGACCCGGAACGACGCTAGAGAATGTTTCGTGCTGTCCACGTCCTGTCTGCCGGAGCGCCCCGATGCTGCCCCTGATTCTGATCGGCCTGGGAATTTTCGCCTTTTTGATGGTCTTCGCGCTCTTAGCGCGATACCTGCGGCTCTGGCTGCAGTCGTATGCGTCGAGCGCCGGAATCGGGCTCTTCGATCTGGTCGCGATGAGCTTCAAGAAGGTCAGCCCGACGGTGATCGTGCGGAGCAAGATCATGGCGGTGCAGGCGGGGCTTGGTGATTCCACCGGTATCACCAAGCAGGCGCTCGAGGCCCACGCGCTCGCCGGCGGCCGCGTGCCGCTGGTGGTGCAGGCGCTGATCGCCGCCAATAAGGCAAAGATCAAGGAGCTCGACTGGAAGCTTGCCACAGCCATCGATCTGGCCGGTCGCGATGTTCGCGAGGCGGTGCAGACGAGCGTATATCCCAAGGTGATCGACTGCCCGGGCAAGAACAGCGGACGGGAAACACTCGACGCCGTCGCCAAGAACGGCGTGCAGTTGAAGGTTCGGGCCCGCGTCACTGTCCGCACGAATCTGAACCAACTCATCGGTGGTGCGATGGAGGAGACGATCATCGCGCGGGTCGGCGAAGGCATCGTGTCGGCGATCGGTTCGGCGGAGCGACACACCGACGTGCTGGAGAATCCCGACATGATCTCGAAGACCGTGCTCGCGCGGCGGCTCGACTCCAACACCGCGTTTGAGATCGTCTCCATCGACATCGCCGACATCGACGTGGGCGCCAACATCGGTGCCCGGCTGCAGGCCGATCAGGCCGAGGCAGACACCCGCGTGGCCCGGGCGAATGCGGAGGGCCGCCGGGCGATGGCCGTGGCGAAGGAGCAGGAGATGATCGCCAGCATCGAAGAGAGCAGGGCGGCGCTCGTCGAGGCAGAGTCGGCCGTGCCCAAGGCGGTCGCGGCGTCACTCTCCTCCGGCCAACTCGGCATCTTCGATTACTACAAGCTGCGCAACCTGCAGGCCGATACCGACATGCGGCGCACGATCGCCACCGGCACCACGCCCGGCACCGCGGCGGTGCAATAATGATGCCGCTCCCCGCGATGCAACTCCCCGCCGCCATGGGCGTGCTGTTGGCCGCCGGTTTCGACTGGCTCGAGGCACTCCTGCCATTTCTGTTCGTGGTGTTCTGGATTCTGTCGCAGGTGTTCGCGGTGTTTCGCCGGCTGCAACAGGGGGGCGGGCAGAAGCCACCGCCACCGCCGCTCCCACGGTTTGACCCGGCCCGCGATCGCCCGCAGGTGCCCCGTCTGCCGGCCGAAGACGCCGCGTTGCCGCGGAGCGATCTGGAAAAGCAGATCGCCGAGTTTCTCCGTGAAGCGACGGGCGAGACGAAGCGGAGGCCCGCCACCATCAAGAACGAGCCTGCCACGGCCCCGCGGCCGCAGCCCACACGGGCGACGCCCCGGCCCGGATCGGAGCGTGTTGGCCAGCAGCGACCGCAGGCTTCCCAGCGACCGCAGTCCCCACAGCGATCACAGTCTCCACAGCGATCGCAGGGTTCGGAGGATGCCCGCCGGGAGCAGAGGCCGAAGCCACCGTCGGTGGCGGCGCGGGAAAGTGCAGCGACCCGGGCGGACGTCGCCATGCGAGAGGGCAACGCAACGCGGGAGGGCATGGACGCCAATGCGTCGGTGGCCCGGCATGTGAAAGACGCCTTCTCACAGGAGCTTGCGCACCTGAAGGGCGAACTGGCAGAGGATGCACCCAAGGCTGGCACACCGCCGGCAACGGCGGCTGCACAGCAGATGGACGAACTGGTTCAGATGCTTCGCAACCCTGCCACGATCAGGCAGGCGGTGTTGCTCCGCGAGGTGCTCGATCGACCGGTCGAGCGTTGGTGAAGGGCGGCCACCGGGGGCTTGTACCGGGGGCGTGTATGGAATGCGTGGCCGCCTCCTCCGACTGCTGGCACTGGCATAGCTATCACGGCTGCAGGCTGGCGACGCAGTCTTCCTGAACCGCCCCGGCTCCGGCAAAATTCCCCGAAAGTGGGGTGTCTGGGAGGCCCGCAGAGGCTGTTTACACGGGCATCAGTCGGGTCAAAAATTGCGACTTGAGCCTCGGCTGTGGGTGGTCTACAAGACCTCCTGAGGGTTCGCTTTGGTGCGGCCCCTTGCAGCGCGTAGACGAGGTGCCCAAGCCTCGTCTACGCGCCTGTTTTTTTCGAGCCCGTTCCCCCCGGTGAGGCTACGCGTGAGAGCCACGACACTCGCCTGGATGAAACCCTCGGATGATGCCGGCTCCTCGCGGGGCCCGTCGCACGTTGCGGTCCGGCAGCGGCTCTTTTTTGGCCTGGCACACTGGTCTGGCCTGGCACACTGGCTGCGGATGATTGCGGTCATGGTCATGGTCACGGTCATGGCGGGCCTGATCCATCTGCCAGGCAGCATCGGCATGGTCGTCGCCGCGGAACCATCGAACGGCCTGCCTGCGACCGTGCGTGTTCTTGCCGATCAGACCTACCTGCGGGCCGGCCCGGGCGACGACTTCTATCCCACCGAGCGGCTCGCAGCCGGAACCGCGGTCGAGGTCTGGGCCGTCGATCCCTCGGGCTATGTCGCGGTGCGGCCCGTGGCCGGGAGCTACAGCTGGCTGCGGGCATGCGATGTCGACGCCGTCGCCGCAGGGATCGGGGATGCCACGCCGGCAGAGGGCCGGAGCATCGGCGTGATCGTGACCGACGGCGCGGTGTCGCGGGTGGGATCGCAGATCAACGCCCTCCGGCATGCCGCGCAGGTGAGTCTCGAGGCGGGCGAGCGGGTGCAGGTGATTGACGAGGTGCGGATTGCCGAGGGTCGCCACGCGGGCCTCTGGGTGCGGATCGAACCGCCGGCAGGGGAGTTTCGCTGGGCGCGAATGGCCGACCTTGAAACGCCGCCGGGTTTCGTGCCCCCCGCCGCATTCGCGACTGCGGCTCAATCAGGCCCAGCAGGCCAATCAGCAGACAACTCCGCCTCCATTGGCGAAGCACTGACCGCCATCAAAGACGCGAGCCTCGCCGTGGCGCAGGCTGTGAACGATGCCGGTGCGGCCCCTGCCGAGACCCAAGTCCCGCCAGGTGGCATGCCACCACCAACTGGCATGCCACCACCAACCGGCATGTTCCCGCCAGCATCTCAGGTGCCTGCAGGCTTCGCTTCTGCGCCGATTCCTCCACCGCAACCGCTGGGATTCATTCCCTCTGCGCGGAAGCTCTTTGCCGGCTGGTTGCCGATGGGTTCGGGTGTGTTGGATCCCGCCACGCCGATCATGCCCGGACCCGTGGCGGTAGGCGGGGTGTCGGCTTCAGGCGATGAACTGGCCGACATCGATCTGGCACTGTCGCTGGCCGTGACGGGCCCGGCCGAGATGTGGAATCTTGCCCCGGTGCGAGAACGGCTCCGGCAGGTGGCGGCACGGACGGCGACCGACATGGACCGCACGCGGGTCGAGGCGCTCGATGCCAGGCTCTCCCGATTCGAGGCGATCCAGTCCCGGCACCGCACCCTGGCCGCGGCGGCCGTGCCCACCACCGACGCATCCCTACAGCTGGGAGGCATGTGGTCGAGCCTCTCGACGATTGGTGGCCGGCCCATCCGGCCCGGCGTGCTTCCCGGTGGTGCATCGGCCGATGGCCAGCCCACCTGGACTCCGCCCGACATGACCGAAACCAGCGGCCGGCTGGCGACGGTCGTCTCACGGCGACCCGATGCCCCGCGGTGGGCGGTCGTGGATCAGAGCAACAACGTGATCGCCTTCATCACGCCCCAGACCGGGGTGAACCTGGCGCCCATGGTCGGCCAGGATGTCTCCGTGCGTGGAGCCCGCGGCTACATGCCGGAATACAAGCGGCCCTACGTGGTCGCTTCGGAGGCGCGGATCCGCGTGGCCGCCGCGCCCGAAGCGTCGCCCGACCGGGCCACCCGGTAGCACGCGGCGCTGCTACCGGAGCTTGAGCCGGTCGAGTTCGTCAGCCGGCAGCCAGCGGGCTGCGAGTTCGGTCTGCAACCGGTCGGCGGCGGCCATGTCGGCGACGTCACGTCGGCCCCCCTGCGGCACCGCACCGGCGGCTGGCTGCGCGGCCCGCCGGGCGATCGCCGCCAACGTCTGCCGGTCTGCCGCGTCGGTCTGCTGCAGCCGTGCCGCCAGCTGCGCCACCCCCTCGGGATTCGTCCGCGCGGATTCCGAGAGCGTCGACATGAAGAGGCAGATCTCGTGGAGGTTTGAAGCGGCCGACCGAACGATCAGCGGCTGGAGTGTGCGGGTGACGATTTCGAGCCCGACACCGTCCATGTCGAGAAAGGAGTCGATCTGAATGGCCTGTCGCGGGCGGCCGTCAACCGCCTCCATGGCTGGCGAATGTCGGACCAGCAGCACGCAGCTACCGGTGAGATTCTTGGGCGACAACGGCCCCGTGTAGGCGCCTCGCCCGTGAAACACGAGCAGCCCGCCACGGCCCTGCCGCTCCTGATGCACCAGCCGCAGGACGCCGACGGTGCCGTAGCCATCGCTGAGTCTCCATTGCCGCTGGCCCATCGGATCGAGCGTGAGATGGCTGATACCGAGCACCTGCCAGATGTCGACGATGGCCTCCGGCTTCGTCAGCGCGAAGTCGAGGAGTTCGGCGTCGCAGACCACCGTTTCGACAGGCAGCCGTCGATAGAGCGTCGCGGATTTGAGGCAGGGCTCGATCGCCCGCCGTTGAGGCTCAGGAATCCGGTCCATGGGAAACGCCTCGACCGCCCGGCGGCGGGCCTCGCGGCTCGACGAGCCACCGTCGCCGCGCACCAGCGTGCCTACCGGCACGTCGGCCCCGGCAGAGCCTGCTCCGAAGCCGCTCGCCAGCGCAGCGACCCCCACACACACGACCATCCAGACACGTGGAATCATCATGCTCCCCCCCGGTCGCAAATCACTGCCGCGCGATGTTCACGCGCTGTCGGCGGCGCGGCCATGGTCGCCGCCCGGAAGGAATTTCGGTCTGCGGGGACCTTTCGAACCAATCATTCCGCCCGCAATCCCACCGAAAATCCCGAGGGTTTGCCCAGCTTGCCGGGCCTCGCCACCTGACAAAAAGTCTGTGTTGGCCCATTGCCGCAGGTTCGCTACGTTCTCCGCCGCCCCGCCGGGAAGGAAGCCGAGCCGATGCTGCGAACCCATTTTCCACTCGATGCAACGGGTCCGACCGACCCGTCCGATCCCGCCACGTCGAACGATGAGGCGGCAGCCGGCGGCCGGGTCTCCCGTGTGGGCACCCCGCATGCGACCACCAGCCTGCTGGGCCAGGCCCTGGTCGCGTGGACGCGGCTCTGCCTGCGGACCCCCCTGGTCATCGTGCTCGGGGCCGTGATCTCGGCAGTGGCGGCGGGCGCCTGGACAGCCACTTCGCTTGGGTACAAGGTGAGCCGCATCGACCTGCTCGACCCCAAGAGCGACTACAACAAGCTCTGGATCGACTACATCCAGGAGTTCGGCGAAGACGACGACGCGGTGGTTGTCGTCGAGGGGCCGACCCGGGACAGCGTGGTGAGGGTGCTTGAGGAACTGTCGCGCGAGGTGGCGAAGGACGGCGAACGCTTCCACTCGGTGCTCCACGAGGTCGACCTGTCGAAGATCCGGGCCAAGGGACTGCATTACCTCTCGCCGGCCGACCTCACCGAGATCGACCGGTTCATCGAACAGACCGAGCCGATCCTTGCAGGCGGCTGGACGCACCTGAAGGTGGCGTCGATGGTCGGCGGACTCGCCGGGCGGATGGTCGCCGGCGGACCGGCGGTCGCCGGCCCGGACCACATGAAGTCGGATCAGACGAAGCCGGACCAGACGAAGGGCGGCCTCGAGGAGCCGCCGCTCGCCTCGCTCGAACGCTACAGCGAGAGCCTGCTGGCCGGGCTCGAGGCCGGACGTCGGCCCGCCGATGCTGGCGGTGCCGGCTACGTCTCGCCATGGCCGCGGATGCCCGAATCGCTCTCCACGCTCCGCGATCTTTCCAGCCAGCATCTGCTGGCCAAGGAGGGGCGTCTGGGCTTCGTGCTCCTGCGGCTGGCGAAAGTGAAAGACGGCTTCGCGGGCGCGTCGGCCGCCACCGACGAACTCCGTCGGCTCATCAAGCTCGTTGCCGCCCGCCACGCCGGCGTGACGATCGGCCTCACCGGCCTGCCGGTGATGGAAGACGACGAAATGCGGACCAGCCAGCAGTCGATGATCTGGGCCAGCGGGCTGTCGCTCACCGCCGTGATCATCGTGATCATCGCCGGCTTTGGAGGCGTGCGGCATGCCCTCATGGCCAACGCCGTGCTGATCGTTGGCATGGCCTGGGCCTTCGCCTGGGCCACCGCGAGCGTGGGGCACCTGAACATCCTCAGCGTGACGTTCACCGTCACCATGATCGGCGTCGGCATCGATTACGGCACCTACTACATCGGCCGGTATCTCGAGATGCGGCGCCGCGGGCTCTGCTGTGAAGACGCATTGCTCGACAGCAGCGCCTCGGTCGGCCCCGGCATTCTCACCGGTGCGATCACGACGTCGGTGGCGTTCTTCTCGGCGGCCCTCACGAGCTTCGTGGGCGTGGCGGAGTTGGGCATGATCGCCGGCGGAGGCATCCTCCTCTGCTGTGCGGCGGAATTACTGGTGCTGCCAGCGGTGGTGGCGTTGATCGACCGGGGGCCGCTCGGCAGCCGGATCCCGACCCCTGTTCCGGTGCACCAGTGGCTGGCGCCGCTGGCCAGGCATCCGCGGTTTGTGGCGCTGGCCGCGATGGCGGCGACCATGGCCGTCGCTTCCGGATTCCATGAACTCGACTACGACCACAACCTGCTCAACATGCAGGCGGAAGGGCTCGAGAGCGTGGCCGTCGAAAAGAAGCTCCTGGCCGAATGCGACCAGAGTGTGTGGTATGCGCTCTCGATCGCCGACTCGCGGGAGGAGTTGCTGGCCCGCAAGGAGCAGCTCACGAAGCTCGCGACCGTGGAACGGATCGACGAGATCGCCTCACTGCTCCCGGTGGACGAGGAACTGAAGCGGCCACTCATCGAGCGGATTCAGGGCCGGCTGGCGGGGCTGCCCGAGCGTCCGCCCGAGATACCGATCGACCGCCTTGACGGCCTTGGCGAGACGCTCGCCTGGGCGCAGGGCGAGGCGGCGAAGCGGCCCGGCGGCCTGCGAACGGCGTGGCATCTTGAACGGGCCCGCGAAACGCTGCGTCGCATGGGTCCCAACGAATGCTTCCAGTCACTGGCCGCCTTCCAGCAGCAGTCGGCAGGCGACCTGCTCACCCGTCTGCACGCGCTCTCCGCGGTCGCCGATCCCGCTTCCCCCAAGCTCGACGATCTGCCGCCGAGCCTGGTCGATCGGTTCGTCGGTCAGAATGGCCGCCACCTGCTCAAGATCTATGGCCGGGGCGACATCTGGAACTTCGCATCGCTCGAGCGGTTCGTGAAGGAGGTTCGCAGCGTCGATCCCCGCGCTACCGGCAATCCGCTGCAGGCCTATGAAGCGTCGCTGGAGATGAAGCGAAGCTACGAGCAGGCGGCAGTCTATTCACTCGTGCTGATTCTCGGAGTGCTGTGGCTCGACTTCCGCAGCATCACCAACAGCCTGCTCGCTGCGCTGCCGTTGGTGCTGGGCATGGCCCAGACGCTCGGCCTGATGGGCCTTGTGGGCATCGACCTGAATCCGGCCAACCTGATCGGTATCCCACTCATTCTTGGGATCGCCGTGGACTACGGCGTGCACATCGTCCACGACAGCCTCGAGCGGCCGGGTTCCTACCGGATCAGCGCGTCGACCGCCAACTCGGTACTCGTCGACGCGCTTACGACGATCCTCGGTTTCGGCGCCCTCATGGTGGCCAGCCACAAGGGATTGGAGAGCCTCGGTCGCGTGCTCACGCTCGGCGTGACGACCTGCACGCTGACGTCGCTCATCGTCCTGCCGGCGGTGCTCGCCCTCGTGCGGCCCGGTGGCTCGGCTGCCGAAGACAGCCCGAACACTGATGACAGCCCGGCTGCTGAAGACAGCGCGGCCGCTGACGACAGCTTGGCCGCTAATGACAGCCAAGCTGCTGACGACACCCCGGCCGTGACAGTCCCCTTTGAGCCGGCCAAACGTCGCAAAGCCGCATAACTTCTTTTCCCACCCCTACGGTGCCCCGATGACCACTTCCCGCATGCTGTCCATCCGTCTGATCAGTCTGGTCATGCCGCTCGTGATGCTGGCCCTGCTTGGGCCGGCGGTGTCGCAGGCCCGGGCCGAGACTGGGAGGCGCGAGGTCAACATCGTCATGGAGGACCAGTTTCGCAACCGCCGGGAAACGGGCCGGCTCCGCGGCGACGTGGTGGTGCTCGTCTATGCCGAACGAAAAGGCGCGGAGGCTGCGCTCGAACTGGGCCGCAGGCTGCACGTGCTGTTTCATCCGAACGCGGAGAACGTGTCGGCGTCGGAGTGGTCCCGGCAGCCGGTGACCAGCCTGCCCGGCTGGCCCGCGAATATCCGCGTGCCGGATGTGCAGGTGATTCCTGTGGCCTGCATGCCGGAGGTGCCCAAGCCACTCGAGACCGTGGCCCGGTCACGGATGCGGACCGATTCACCGCACGTGCCTGTCTGGCTCGACTTCGAGGGCGTGCTGGAACAGATGTATGGCATCGTGCCGGGCGGGCCCAACGTGGTCGTCCTCGATACGCGCGGCACAACCTACAGCGTGCAGAGCGGCCACATGGACGAGCTCGAGGTCAAGGAACTCGCCGCCGCGATCGACCAGATCCGCATGCAGTCGCGGCCCGATCTCCGCACCGCCGTCGCACCGGCGAGCGTCCAGCGGTAGGCGGCCTTCACCGCATCCGCTCCTCCTTCACCGCATCCGCTCCTTGAGCCGGCGGCTGGCCTGGGTGAGCGTGTTGCGTTCCGCCGGCGTGAGGCTCGCCTCGCCGGAGCGGCTGATCTTTTCGAGAATCCGATCGACGGCATCCTGCATCGCCACGTCGTCTCGGTCGCCCGACCGCGGCCGCTGATCGATGTCTTCGTCTTCGGGCGGACGCACCACCCGCATTCCCCGCCGAAACTTCGTGAGCCGGGTCTGCAGGTCACCCATGCCGGAGAGATTCCACCCGAGCCACGCGTAGCAGAGCCCGAAGACCGCACCGGCGATGTGGGCCACGTGGGCTACCTGGCCGCCGCCGTTGGCGGCCCCCTGCACGTCCATGACCAGGTAGAGCAGGCCGAGTGCCCAGACCGGCACCGGCAGCACGAACCACAGCAACACCGTCTGCTTCGGGAAGTTCCAGACGAACACCGCGAACACCGCCATGATCGCGCCGCTGGCCCCCATCAAATGGTAGTTGGCCACCGTCCCGCCGCGGTCCGGAAAGAATTGCACGCTCGCCAGCCATGCCAACCCGGCCACGACAATCGCGGTGAAGTAGAAGCGGAAGAATTCCCCGCGGCCCATGAGCTCCTCCACCTCCCGGCCGAAGAACCAGAGCATCAGCATGTTGCCGACGAGGTGCCACGGATCGAGCGGGGCGTGAACGAAGCCGTAGGTCACCAGCTCCCAGACCTTCAGGAGGTGCTGCGGCAGGTCGCCCTGCAGGGCCAGAAACTCGTTGAGCCGGAAATCTCCGGCGGCCAGGAGATTGGCCACCCAGATGGCGATATTGGCGACCATGATCGTCATCACGGCCGTCCAGTCCGCCATGAAGGGCTGGTGTGACTCGCGGGAGTAGCCACGATCAGAGAATCCCATGGAGAGTCTTCCCGGGCGGAACAAAAAAGGGGGGGGTGAAAGACCGCAGCACAGTCGCCTAAATAGTAGCAGTTTTCTCCTGCTCGGCACGATCTGTGCCGTTCCCCCGTGGCGGCAGGTTTTCAACGTGTCCGGGAGTTGATCAAGCCGGGGTGGGAAATGGGGACGCGAGCACTCTGGCGGCTGTCACCTTTTTGGGGCCCGTGTGATAGAGTTCGCGGCGCGGGCACGGCGGATTGCCGGCATGGCAACAGGCCCATGATTCATGATTGACGACTGTCACGTAAGGAGACTCTGGTATGGCCACCAACGGCGGACTGGGCAGGAAACTGCGGATGGGCATCGTGGGGGGCGGTCAGGGATCGTTCATCGGTCGCGTGCATGTCACGGCGGCGGTGCTCGACAACCGGGCGGCTCTCGTGGCAGGCGCGCTCTCGAGCGATCCCGAGCGGGCGAAGGCCAGCGCCGCCGATTACGACATCGATCTCTCACGCGCCTACGGCTCCTACCAGGAACTCTTTGACCGGGAGCGGGCCCTGCCGGCTGACAAACGGATCGACTTCGTTTCGATCGCCACGCCCAACCACATGCACTTTCCGGTGGCCAAGGCCGCGGTGGCGGCGGGCTTCCATGTGGTCTGCGACAAGCCACTCACGCTCACGCTGGCCGAGGCGGAGGAACTGGCGGCCATCGTGAAGCAGTCGAATATCGTCTTCGCGGTCACACATAACTACACCGGCTACCCACTCGTGCGGCAGGCCCGCGAGATGGCACTCTCCGGCGAACTGGGTGAGATCCAGGCAATCCGCGCGGAATACATCCAGGGCTGGCTGCGGTCGCGGCTCGAAAGCGAAGGACAGAAGCAGGCCGCTTGGCGGACCGATCCGACGAAGAGCGGCGCCGCCGGGTGCTTCGGCGACATCGGCACGCATGCCTACAACCTCACACGCTCCATGACCGGCCTGTTGCCCGAGAAGATCAGCGCCCACCTCAAGATCTTCGAGCCGCCGCGGCCGCTCGACGACTACGGCCACGCTGTCATCCGCTATGAGAACGGCGCACTGGGCACGGTGACGGCCTCGCAGATCAGTCACGGTCGGGAGAACGATCTCCGCATCCAGATCGACGGCACGAAGGCCAGCCTCGAATGGCACCAGGAAAACCCCAACCAGCTCTTCGTGAGGAAAAACGGCCATCCCCACGCCGTCTATACCCGCGATCCCAATGCGCCATACACGCTCCCGCTGGCGAAGGCCTCCTGCCGGCTGCCCGCAGGCCATCCGGAGGCGTTTTTCGAGGCGTTTGCAAACGTCTACCGTGCCGCCTTCGATGCGATGGAACTGGCGGGCACCGGCAAGCCGTTCGAACGGGTGAACACGCTCTATCCCAACATCTGCGACGGCGTGGAGGGGATGTATTTCATCGAGCAGTCGGTGGCGTCGAGTAAGGCGGACGGCGCATGGCTGCCGCTCAAGCATCCGCTGGCGCGTCGGTAGGCGGACGACACTTCCTCGAGACTCTATCAAGACGCTCCAGCAAGACTCTATCAAGGCACCCATCATGGCCAAAAGCGAAACATCCTATTTCGTGTTCGACATCGAGAGCGTGGCCGATGGCGGGCTTGTCTCACGGCTCAAGTATCAGGGGGAGAATCTCACCCCCGCCGCGGCGATCGCCCGATTTCGGGCGGAACTGCTTGCGGAAAACGGCAAAGACTTCATCCCCTACACCTACCAATTGCCCGTGTCGCTGGTGATCGCCAAGGTGGCCAGGGACTTTCGGCTGATCGATCTGGTGGCCCTCGACGAGGCCGAGGCCCGGCCGCATGAGATCGTGCGGCTCTTCTGGGAGGGCTGGCGGCGGTACGACCGGCCGACGCTCGTGACCTTCAACGGCCGCGGCTTCGACCTGCCGCTGCTTGAGCTCTGCGCCTTCCGCTACGGGATTCAGATTCCCGACTGGTTCGCTGAGGACGCGCGGAACTTTGATCAGCCCCGCTATCGCTACAACATGTCGGCCCATCTCGACCTGCACGAGTGGCTGACCAACAACGGCGCCTCGCGGTTCAACGGCGGGCTCTCGCTGGCGGCAAACCTGATCGGCAAGCCGGGCAAGATGGACGTCGCAGGCCACATGGTGCAGGACCTCTGGGATGCGGGCAAAGCCGCGGACATCCATGACTACTGCCGCGGCGACGTGCTCGACACCTACTTCATCTTCCTGCGGTCCCGGGTGTTGGCGGGGGATATCGACCTCAAAAAAGAGCACGCCCTCATCGAATCGGCCCGCGAGTGGATCGAGAGCCACACCGATCAGTTCCCGGGCTTGGCAAAATATCTGGCCGCATGGGGCGATTGGAAAAGCCCGTGGGCGTGACTCATACGGCCCCCCGGTGTAAGCCGGGGATCGGTAGTAAGGAATCCCGTCGCTCACGTCCCCATACAAGCCCCCGGCGTGAGCCGGGGGATCGGCAGCGGGGAATCCCGTCGCTCACGTCCCCATACAAGCCCCCGGCGTGAGCCGGGGGATCGGCAGTAAGGAATCCCGTCGCTCATGTCCCCATACAAGCCCCCGGCGTAAGCCGGGGGATCGGCAGCGCGGAATCCCGTCGCTCACGCTCAGGGCTTGTATGAAGCCGGGCAGCAAGGAATCCCGTCGCTCATGTCCCCATACAAGCCCCCGGCGTGAGCCGGGGGATCTGCAGCGAGGAATCCCGTCGCTTAGCCGACTGCCGACTCAAGTTGGCCGTGCAGGGCAACCAGGCGGCGGTAGCGGTTTTCCATCTCGCGATACACGGCCGTCGCCGCAGGCCGTGGGGTGAACCGGTTCGGCGTGCCGTTGGCATGGCTCGCGAGAAATGCCGCCCACTCAGGGGCGGCGCCAGCAAGCGACACGCCGCGGTATTTCGCCAAGAGCGCTGCCCCCCAGGCGGTGCCCTCCACCGCCCCGTCGAGAATCGACACAGGCGTGTTGAAGGCGTCGGCCAGGATCTGGCCGAGTGCCGGAGTCTTCGTGACACCGCCGGAAAGGATGATCTCCGTTCGCGGGAAGCCCTGCGCGTCGAGTTCGTCACTGCCCATCTTCAGATTGAAGATCGTCGCCAGGAACATCGCCTTGGCGACGTTGCCAGGCGTGGCGTTTGAGTCGTTGAGTCCCATCACGCAGGCGGTGCCGCCCCGCGACACGCCCAGACCCGGCTCGTCGTCCATGAAGGGCAGGGCGAGCAGTCCGCCGCAGTCGTCGGCCGCCGCGAGCAGTTGCGGGATGACCGCCGCGAAGCCGTCGCCGCGGTCGCCACCATCCACCCGGCCGAACATCTCCACCACCGTGTTGAGAGCGGTTGTGCCGTTTCGCAGCCAGACCATGTTGATCGGTTTGCCGTCGGGGGCGCAGAAATGATCAACCGCACGGGAGATACCCTGAAACGCCCGGTCGCCGATCGCATTGGCGACGACGCTCGTGCCGAAGCTCATCGACACCATACCAGCCGCGCCGATCAGCGAGCCGGTGAG
>JBIIFB010000241.1:0-4387 GCA_044237545.1 Pirellulales bacterium | reverse complement strand
CGCCATTCGTGAGGAGATCATCACGTCGATGATCACGACGATCGGCAGCGAGGGAAACCTGCTCGATTCGACGCCGGAGCAATGCCGCCTGCTGCGACTGGAAACGCCTGTTGTCACCAACGCCGAATGCGCGCGAATCAAATCGCTCGGCGCACCGGGCGGCCCCGCGACTCCCGGGCTCAAGGCCGTGACGATCTCGATCCTCTTTCCCGCCGCGGACGGGCTGACGGGCATGCGAAACCGGCTCGACGCAATCCGCGACGAAGCCTCCCAGGCCGTGCAGGATGGTGCGACGATCATCGTCCTTTCCGACCGTGGTGTCTGCCGCGAACAGGCTGCCGTGCCCGTGCTGCTGGCCACCGGCGGCGTGCATCACCGTCTGGTGCGGGAGGGCTCACGAACGCGGTGCGGCATCGTTGTCGAGACCGGCGAGGCCCGCGAGGTGCAGCATTTCGCACTGCTCACCGGCTATGGCGCCGCGGCCGTCAACCCCTACCTGGCCTTTGCCACCATCGACCAGATGCAGGCGGAGCGGATGATCGCCGCCGATGTTCCGCGGGAGAAGCTCCATAAAAACTTCGCCAAGGCCGCCTCGAAGGGGCTGCTCAAGGTGATGAGCAAGATGGGGATCTCGACGCAGCAGAGCTACCGCGGCGCCCAAATCTTCGAGGCCGTGGGGCTGGAGCAGGGGCTCGTCCACGAGTTTTTCACCCGGACGCCAAGCCGTATCGGCGGCATCGGGCTCGAGGAAATCGCCGCTGAGACGTTCACGCGGCACGAGCATGCCTGGCCAAAGACCAGCGTTCCGCAGACGCTCGAACTCGACGTGGGCGGACGCTACCAATGGCGGCGCAAGGGGGAGTCGCACATGCTCTCGCCCGATGTCGTGGCTTCGCTGCAGCGATCGACCCAAATCAACAGCCGTGCTGAATTCAAGAAGTATCAGCAGATGATCGATGAGCAGCAGACAAAACTGCTCACGCTCCGCGGACTGCTCGATTTTCAGTGGGCCGACGATGGCCCTGACGGACTGCGGGCGGTGCCGCTCGATGACGTGGAGCCGGCGAAGGAGATCGTCAAGCGTTTTGCCACCGGGGCGATGTCGTACGGCTCGATCTCGAAAGAGGCGCACGAGACGCTCGCGATCGCCATGAACCGGCTCGGCGGCCGCAGCAACACCGGCGAAGGTGGCGAGGATCCGGTGCGGTATCAGCTCGAGCCGTCGGGAGACAGCAAGAACTCCTCCATCAAGCAGGTGGCCAGCGGCCGGTTTGGTGTCACGAGCCTCTATCTCGTCAACGCCAAGGAACTGCAGATCAAGATGGCCCAGGGGGCGAAGCCCGGCGAGGGGGGCCAGCTTCCGGGCCATAAGGTCGACCGGGAGATCGCCCGGATTCGCCACAGCACGCCGGGCGTGGGCCTGATCTCGCCGCCGCCTCACCACGACATCTACTCCATCGAGGATCTCGCGCAGCTGATCCACGATCTCAAAAATGCCAACCACCATGCGCGGATCAGCGTGAAGCTGGTGGCCGAGGTGGGTGTGGGCACGGTCGCTGCGGGTGTCTCGAAGGGGAAGGCCGACGTGGTGCTCATTTCGGGCCACGACGGCGGCACCGGCGCGAGCCCCCAGACCTCGATCATGCACTGCGGGCTGCCATGGGAACTCGGCCTCGCCGAGGCCCATCAGGTGCTCGTGATGAACGACCTCCGTGGGCGAATCGTCGTGCAGACCGACGGCATGATCCGCACCGCCAAGGACGTCGTGATCGCCACCATGCTCGGCGCGGAGGAATACGGCATCGCCACGGCATCGCTCGTGGTGATCGGCTGCATCATGATGCGGAAGTGCCATCTCAACACCTGCCCGGTGGGGGTCGCCACGCAGGATCCGGAGCTGCGGAAGCGGTTTACCGGCCAGCCGGAACATGTCGTCAACTTCTTCTTCATGCTGGCCGAGGAGATTCGGGAGCTGATGGCGAAACTCGGTTTCCGCACGATCGACGAGATGGTGGGCCGGGTTGACCGGCTCGACACGCGGGCAGCGATCGCCCACTGGAAGGCGAAGGGGCTCGACTTCTCCACGATCCTGCACAAGCCGGAAGTGCCGGCGCACGTGAAGACGCACCATGAGTCGTCACAGGATCATGGCATCGAGCAGTCGCTCGACATGACCATGCTGCTCGACCTGTGCCGGCCGGCGCTCGACCACCGCCAGCCTGTCACGCTCGACCTTCCGATCCGCAATACGAACCGCACCGTCGGCACGATCCTCTCCAGTGAAGTGACCCGCCGATATGGCGCCGGGGGACTGCCCGACGGCACGATTCAGATCAACTTCACCGGCACGGCGGGCCAGAGCATCATGGCCTTTGGTGTGCCGGGTGTGACGGTCAAGGTCGAGGGCGACGTCAATGACTACTGCGGCAAGGGACTGTCTGGCGGCCGCGTGATCGTGCGGCCGTCCCGCGAGGCTCGTTTCAAGGCGGAGGATAACGTGATCGCCGGCAATGTCGTGGCCTACGGGGCGACGAGTGGCGAAATCTTCATCCGGGGCATCGTCGGCGAACGGTTCTGCGTGCGAAACAGCGGCGCTGAGGCCGTTGTCGAGGGCACGGGTGACCACGGCTGCGAATACATGACCGGCGGCCGCGCCGTGATTCTTGGCGAGACGGGCCGGAACTTCGCGGCGGGCATGAGCGGTGGCATCGCCTACGTTTGGGACGCCACCGGCACGTTCCGCCAGCAGGTCAACATGGAGATGGTGGAGTTTGATCCGCTCGACGCCGGCGACCTCGAATACGTGAAGGGTCGGCTCGAAAAGCATGTTGCATACACCGACAGCACCCGCGGCCGTGCGATCCTCGACGGCTGGCACACCGAGCAGTCACGCTTCGTCAAAGTGATGCCGACTGATTACAAACGGGCGATCGCGGAACTCCGCAAACTCGCCGAACAGGAACAGCAGGAAGCACGTCAGCAGGAGGAAAAAATCCATGGGTGAGCCACGCGGATTCATGAAGTATGGGCGGAAAGTGAGCGGCTACACGCCGGTCACTGATCGGCTCAAGCACTACAACGAGTTTCTCACGGTCCTCCCGCAGGAGGAGCTCGCGAAGCAGGGCGCCCGGTGCATGGACTGCGGCGTCCCCTTTTGCCACACGGGCTGTCCGCTCGGGAACATCATTCCCGACTTCAACGACCTCGTGTATCGCCAGCAGTGGCACGAGGCCAGCCAGCGGCTGCATGCCACGAACAATTTTCCCGAGTTCACTGGCCGCGTCTGCCCGGCTCCCTGCGAGGCCGCCTGCGTGCTCGGTATCAACGAGGATCCTGTTGCGATCAAACAGATTGAGATGACGATCGCCGACCGCGCCTTTGACGAGGGCTGGGTCGTGGCGGAGCCGCCTGCGGTGCGAACCGGCAAGCGGGTGGCCGTGGTGGGCAGCGGACCGGCCGGCCTGGCAGCGGCCCAGCAGCTCAACCGGGCCGGGCATCTGGTCACCGTGTTCGAGCGGGCAGACCGACCGGGCGGCCTGCTCATGTATGGCATCCCCGACTTCAAGCTCGAAAAGTGGCGGGTTTGGCGACGGGTCGAGCAGTTGCGGGAGGAAGGTGTCGAATTCTGTTGCGGCGTGAACGTCGGCGTGGACAAGAGCACGCTGTCACTGACGGAAGAATATGACGCCATCCTGCTCACCGGCGGGGCGACGCTCGGCCGCGACCTCCCGATTCCGGGACGCGAGCTCAAGGGCGTGCATTATGCGATGGAGTTTCTGCCGCAGCAGAACAAGCGCAACGCCGGCGATGAGGTTCAGGCGTCGATCCTGGCCGAGGGAAAAGACGTGGTTGTGATCGGTGGCGGTGATACCGGCTCCGACTGCGACGGCACGAGCAACCGGCAGGGTGCAAAAAGCCTGACGCAGTTTGAACTGCTGCCGCAGCCGCCCGATCTGGGGAAATACCCGCGCCGTAGCCAGCGACCGGAAAACACTCCGTGGCCGTCGTGGCCGGTGATCCTGCGGACGACCTCCTCGCACGAGGAAGGCTGCACTCGCGAGTGGGGCATCCTCTCAAAGGAGTTTCTCGGCGACGACAAGGGGCATGTGCGGGCGGTGAAGACCGTGCGGATCGAGTGGTATACCGACGCCGCTTCAGGCCAGCAGAAGTTTCGCGAACTGCCGGGCAGCGAGCAGGAATGGCCCTGCCAGTTGGCGCTTCTCGCCATGGGCTTCATGGGGCCGGAGAAGCACGGTCCGATCGCCGACCTAGGGCTCGAACTCGACCCTCGGGGCAACATCAAGACAGGCGGCGACTACAAGACCAGCCGGGATGGAGTCTTCGCCGCGGGGGATATGCGTCGCGGTCAGTCGCTGGTCGTGTGGGC
>JBIIFB010000240.1:0-4389 GCA_044237545.1 Pirellulales bacterium | reverse complement strand
ACACGCTCGTGGTCGATGTTGGGGGGGCCACGAGCCGGTTTGACGCGACGTCGGGGATGCCGCTTGGCATGAGCATTGCGGCCTGCAGGCTGTCTCTTGTGAATCGACGGGCAGCGCTCGGCTCGGCAGTGGAGCCGCTCCGTGCGGCGTCCGGCCCGAATAGGTTCCGCAGCGACGAGCCTGTCGCATCGGCGGTCGCGTTTCTCCTGTCGGCGGAGGTGGCCGTCGCCTGCCGACACATCGCCGACGCGGCCGGCCTCCACGGCGACACCCGGGCCGCATGGGAAAAACAGCTGGAGCGGGCCGTCGCGATGGTGCGTTGCTGCCGCGACGACGGCGGGCTCGCCCGTGGTGATGCGCTGCTCACACAATCATCGGCCGGCGTTGCTGCCGGCAAAGAACTGGAACCGCTGGAGATTCCGGTGGAGGACGAGCCGACTTCCGCCTCCGCTGCCAAGAAAGCCGTCACACGGCATGTGGCGGCGGTTGTGTGGCGGCTGACGGAGGAGCACTGCGGCCGCAACTCCTGGCCGGCGGCCTTGGTTCGCGCGGCCGCCTGCGGTCTGGTGGGTGATCCTGCGATGCTCGACGAAATGGCGGAGTTCATGGGGGACGATGACTACGGTCCTCTCGCCCACGTCACCGCGTCATCGCTGGTCACGGTGCCACTGGTGGCCGCCTCGTTGGCCCGCCGTGGACAGGAGCGGCTTTCCACGGTGGCTTTCCATACCGACTGCCGTCCGCTCTTCACGGCGCTGTCGCCCCTCGGTGTCGATCGGTGCTGCGTGTCGCTGGCACGTTCAGTTGATGACGATACGGCCCGCGAGATCGGCCGAGTGGCCTGTGGCGACCCGGATCTCCTGCTGCCGCTGGTGCATTCGCTCAGGGCTTGCGATTCCTGCGACACCGCCCTGGACGGTCTCCAGAACTCGCTCGATGCCTGGTGGGATGAGGCCCTACGGAAAGTCGTGGCCGCGCGGCTGCATGCCGTGGCATCGCCGCGGACGGCTGCCGTGCCTGCCACGCAGGACGAACAGCCGCAGAAAAAGTAGCGGGCTTAAAGAACCAGAGGGAAGCTTTCCTGGACTGAACCTCGCCTCTTCTTCGGGCGAGCAAGAGCGTCATCAGGGCCCGTCAAGGCAAGACATGTATGCAAGACATGCCTTACGGCAGCGGCACCTGCGCGGGCTGCATCAGGTAGCCGATCAGGTCGCGGATGGAATCGGGGGACAATTGATCGAGCAGCCCCTCCGGCATCGGCGACTGCTGCGTGACGGTGACCTCGTCGATGTCCTCGGCGGCGATCACGTGACGGTCGGTCGGCGTGACGAGCGTGAGCGTGCGATCGTCGCGGGCCGTCACGAGGCCGTTGAGCACCCGCCCGTCGGCGAGCGCAACGATCGACATGCGGTAGTCGCGGTTGACCACGCCACTGGGGTCGACAATGTTCTCGAGGAGGTAGTCGATGTTGGTGCGATTGCCGCCGGTAATGTCGGGGCCAATCGACTCGCCTCTGCCAAACAGCTTGTGGCACCGGCCGCATGACTGCTCATAGATCGCCCGGCCATGGGAGGCGTTGGCCGCGGCGATCACGGCCGGGGTGAGCGAGTCTTTGAGGGCGGCAATCCGCTGCCCCTTCTCGGCCGAGGTCTGGCTCACGCCGCCCCACTCCCGTTCGAGGCGGGCATCGATTAAGGGATCGCCGAGCGAACGGATCTGCCGCAGGTCGTAGGCCGTGACGGCTTCGCGGGGAATCGTGCCCTCGGCCACGGCCGCGAGGAGCATGGCAGCGTAGGTCTGACGCGAGGCGAGGATGCCGATCAGCTTCGGGCGTGCGGGGCCGCGAAACCTGCCGTAGGCGGCGACGAGGGCCCGTGCCACCTCTGCGTCATCGCTTGCCGCGAGACCCTCGGCGGCCACACTGTTGAACCGTTGATCGCCCAGCAGTCCGAGGCAGAGGCCACGGACACCGTCGCCCCCTTGGCGGACGAGCGTTTCCAGGGCCGCCAGCCGGATCACCGGATCGGCCTTCTCGTCGAGCACGAGCCGGCGAATCTCGTCGATCGCGCGGCCGTCGCCAAAGACCGCTGAGAGCTCGCGGACCGACGCGGCCAACGTTGTGTCGCCCTGTCCCAACTGGGCCGCGAGGGCATCCCAGCCCGCGGGCTTCGGGGCCCGCCGCCAGCCGGAGAGTCCGTCCGCGATGCCGGCGAGCAGCGTCTGGCGAGCATCTTCGGCACGCGTCTCCGCGATCGCGGCGACGAGGCGTTGCATGCCCTCGGGCCGCCGTTCGATCAGGCTGGCAAGCCTGCGGGCGATCAGCCGCTGCGTCTTCGGCCACCGCGAGGCAACGGCCATGTCAGCAGCCCGCCGCGGATCCGCCTCGACCAAGGGGATCATGCCATACCAGACGAGCAGGGGCAGATTGTGGTCGTTTGCGTCTTCCGTGCGGGTCATCAGGGCGGCGGCGAGATCGGCGCGACGGTCTCGTGGCATCCGCTGGAGGGCCGACGCGAGCGCAAGCCGCACCAATCCGCTCGCGTCGTCGGTGGCGAGGCGGCGGAACTCGGCGGCGACGGTGTCACAGGCCGACGTCACGCGGTCGGCTTCCTCCGGTGTCAGGGGGGCGGGCCCGAGCAGGCCGTCGATCGGCCAGTCGTCGACGAGCAGGCGGACACCCCAGGCCCGCAGGTGCTCGTCGGGATGCGCGAGAAGGCCGCGGAGGAACGACTGGTCGCAGCCGCCGCTGGCATGGAGCGTGAGCACGGCGCGGCAGGCGACTACCGGATCCTCGGCCATGGCGAACCGTCGCAGCGAATCATGAGCCTGCGCTCGATCGCGTGCCATGCTGGCGGCCTCGGCGGTGTTGGCCGCGGGCCCCACGCCCGCACGGTCGGCGAGGATGATCCGCGCCTGCCGCGGATACCACTCGTTGGCATGGGTCACGAGATCCGCGAGCGCCACGCAGGAGAGCGTGGCCAAATCCCCTGATGCCAGATCCCCGGATGCCAGATCCCCCGGCGGCCGCTTCGTCTGGCTGCCGTGCGTGATTCGGAAAATGCGGCCGCTCGTGCGGTGCACTCCCGTCGCCTCATGGCACTCGCCGGTGTCGCTCCAGTCGATCGCGAGCACCCCGCCATCGGGGCCGTACGACAGTTCCATGCCCCGGAAGAACGGATCGCGGGCGAAGAGCATGTCGCGGCCGTGGCGGCCTACGTAGCCACTCCCCTCACGCTCGAGCAGTTCCTGATTGGCCCGCCGGCCGTGGAAGTTCCAGGTGAAGAGATGGCCGCGGTATTCGTCGGGCCAGTCGTCGCCGAGGTAGATCATGAGCCCCGAGTGGGCGTGGCCACCGCCGAGATCGTTGGCGGCACCGTCCCGCGACTTCTGCCATCCGCCGCTGGTATCGAAATGCCAGTGATCGGCGTGCATGTCGATGAGTTCGTAGACATGCGGGTTGGGGTCGAGCGTGCCGTGCCGTGGATGATGGGCCCCGGGAATGATCTGCCAGAGATGACCATTGACCGTGTTGATAAAGAAGCCGTCGCCGAAGGCGTTCCAGTCATGGCCCCAGGGGTTCGTCGTGCCGTGACAGAGAGTCTCAAACCGGCCCGAACGCGGCGAGTATCTCCAGATGCCCCCCTCGAGCCGCACGCGATCCTCGGCCGTGGCCCCCTGCGGACCGACGCGGCCAGGACAGGAGCCACCGCAGCGGCCGTAGAGCCAGCCGTCGGGGCCGAAACGCAGGCCGTTGGCAAAGTTGTGGTAGTTTTCGGCCGCAACATCGAACCCGTCGAGGATCACCTTTGCCGGGCCGTCGGGAACATCGTCGCCGTCACGATCGGGCACAAAGAGCAGTCGTGGTGGGCAGAGCAGCCAGATGCCGCCGAGGCCGACCTCCACGCTTGTCAACTGCTGCAGATCGTCGAGAAAAACCTTCCGCTCGTCGGCCACGCCGTCGCCGTCGGTGTCTTTGAAGACGAGCACCCGGTCGCGGAGCCGGGCGTCCATCTTGATCGGCCGTTCGGCGTAGGTGTGGTTCTCTGCGATCCAGAGCCGACCGCGGGCATCCCAGGCCATCGCAATCGGATTCAGGACGTCTGGTTCGGCCGCAAAAACCCCGACACGAAACCCCTCCGGCACCTGCATGGTGGCGGCGGCCTCTGCCGCGGGCAGCGGCATCGCAGCCGAGTCTTTTTCACTGTTGAACGGCGCGGGAAAGCCCTCGGCAAGGCACCAGGCCGGGGCCAGCAGGATGGCGAGGAGTGTTGCCGCCACGAGGGCTCGGAGTGCGGAGATCATGGCAGGATTGTAGCCCCGCGCGGCATCGCGGGCCGGAGAAACGGAAACCATTGGGGGAATGCGGCCCCCCGGTCGTTGGTATGGGCT
>JBIIFB010000097.1:0-14026 GCA_044237545.1 Pirellulales bacterium | reverse complement strand
ATCGACGAGTTTTTCATAGGCGTCGGGCGAGGCATCCGCGAGGAATGCGTCCAGGTCCGCCGGCGATGGCGGCAGACCGACGAGATCGAGATGGACGCGACGGCAGAGCGTGGCCCGGTCGGCCTCAGGGCTGGGCGCGAGCCCTTCCTCTTCGAGCCGCGCCAGCACAAACCGGTCGATGTCATTCTTCGGCCAGTCGGTGTCGGCCGTGGTCGGCACGGCTGGCCGGACGGGCTTCACGAACGCCCAGTGGGGCCGGTAGTCGGCCCCGGCGGCGATCCAGTCGGTGAGGATCCGCTTCTCGCCGTCGGTGAGCACGACCTTCGCATGCGCAGGGGGCATGACAAGATCGGGGTCGGTGCTCGTGATCCGGGCGACGAGTTCGCTGTCGTCTGGGTGGCCGGGCACGACGGCCCGCGTGCCGCTGTCGAGTTCGCGGATGGCCTCCTCTCGCAGGTCGAGCCGCAGGCCCGCCTCACGCCGGCCCTCATCGGGCCCATGGCACTTGAAACAGCGGTTGGAAAGAACAGGCCTGACCTCGCGGGCGAAGTCAGGCCCGGCCGCCCGGCCTGCGGCGGCTGTCAGCAGAAGACAACAGGCGGCGACACCGGCGGCGAGGTTGGGCAGGCGGGATTGCATGGCTTGCGGTCTCTTCCAAGCAGTTTCAACGCGGCTGCTGCGCCGACACCCGGGGCCACAGCCTTCCAATCCTAGCTCCTCTGAAAACCGCGATCAGTCGCGTTTATTATGACACAACGAATCTGCGGGAAGTCGCTTCTTCGCGGCGGAACGGTCCTGCCGGCCGCCGCCCCGTCACACCCGCCGTTCGGCCTGCGTGCTCCGCAGGTGGATCGTCTTCCGGTCAAGATCGTGGTGCGCCTCGATGAACCGCACGGTGCCGCTCCGGGCCCGCATGATCACCGAGTGCGTCGTGGCGACCGAGCCGCGGACGCTGACGCCGTTGAGCAAGGGGCTGGTGCTGATGCCGGTTGCCGCAAAGACGATGTTGTCGCCGCTGGCCAGATCCCGCGACATGAACTGCGTTTCGAGCCGATCGCCCCAGCCCATCGCGACCAGGCTTCGCCGCTCCGCCTCGTCGCGGGGGCTGATCTTGGCACGCATGCCCCCGCCCAGACACCGTAAACCGGCGGCGGCGAGCACCGCCTCGGGGGCGCCGCCGATGCCGACGTAGAGATCGATGTTGCTGGTCTGCATGGCGGGAGCGAGCGCGGCGGCGATGTCGCCATCCTGGATCATCCGCAGGGCCGCCCCCTTGCGGCGGATCTCCTCGACGAAGAACTCGTTGCGGGGCCGGTCGAGCACGCAGACCATCACGTCTCGGACCTCCTTCCCGAGAATCTTCGCCGTGGCGTCGATCACCTCGCCGATGGGAGCGTCGACATCGATCGGCAGGGACGGATCGGCAATCCATGCCTTCCGCACCTCCAGCGGATAGGCGAGCTTCTTCATATAGAAGGCGGGGATGTCGAGGAGCGCGGAACTGCCGCCCTCGTCCACCTGCGCAGCCGCAATGCAGCTCAGCGAGTTGGGCATGCCTTTGGCCACGTTGGTCGTGCCGTCGACCGGGTCGAGCGCGATCTGGAATCGCGGTGCGCCCTCCCGCCATGTGCCAACCCGCTCCCCCTTGAAGAGTCCGGGAGCCTCGTCCTTGATGCCCTCGCCGATCGCCACCTCGCCCCGCATGTCGGTGAGGTCGAACATGCCGCGGATGGCATCGCAGGCGGCCGCATCGGCGAGTTCCTTCTGTCCCTTGCCAAGCCACTGGAGCGTATTGAGCGCGGCGATCTCGGTCGCCCGCAGGAAATCAAACTCGATCTGCCGTTCAATGTCTGTGTGGTGCAGCATGGTCTGTCGAAGATAGACTTAAGGTCAGGCGAAACAAAACACCAATCGCACCGGTGTTTCTCACCATCCGGGCGAGCGTTTTCTGCCAATCGTTCGACCCGGCACGAGGCCCCGTCGGGAATATTCGACACCGCCCACGGCCGAGGGTATGACTGGAGGGCGATTTCCCCGCCGATCTCCTTCCCGCGTCCCCGGCAGCCCCATGGCAGAATTCCCACGTTTTTCGAATCAGTCCCGTTCCCCGGGCCTCCCGGCCGGCGGCCTGCCGATCAAATGGCTCGCCGCGGCGGCAGCCGTAGTGCTGCTGTTCTCAGGCTTGGCCCGCGGCGTCTACACCGTCGGGCCCGAGAGTGTGGGCGTGATCCAACGATTCGGCCGGTTTGTCGGCACCGTCGGCCCGGGCCTGCGATTCAAACTGCCCTTCGGCATCGACACTGTCACGATCCTGCCTGTGAAGCGGCAGCTCAAGATGGAATTCGGTTTCGGATCCTCCGCTGCCAGCAATCCCGATCAGGCGGCCTCTGCCACCGAGCAGAACCGGGAGAGCGACATGGTGACCGGCGACTTGAACGCCGCCCACGTCGAGTGGGTCGTGCAGTATGAGATCAGCGATCCCGAGCAGTTTCTCTTCAATCACCGGGAGCCCGGTCCGACGCTCCGCGATCTCGCCGAGAGCGTGATGCGGGAGGTGGTGGGCGACCGCACCGTTGACGAGGTGCTGACGATCGGGCGGCAGGGGATCGAGAACGACGCGATCACGAAGCTGACGGCGCTCGTTCAGGACCTGGGCATGGGCCTCCGCGTGCAGCAGGTGCAACTCAAAAATGTCCACCCGCCCGAGGCCGTCCAGCGTTCGTTCGAGGAGGTCAATCGCGCCCAGCAGGAGCGGGAGCAGATGATCAATCAGGCCAATGGCGAATACAACAAGGTCGTGCCGCGGGCCAGCGGCGAGGCCGACAAGAAACTCCGCGAGGCGGAGGGCTTCGCACTCAAGCGGGTGAACGAATCGCAGGGCGACGTGGCCCGCTTCAAGGCCTTGCTCGAGCAGTATGAAAAAGCCCCTGAGGTCACCCGCCAACGGCTCTATCTGGAGACGATCTCGGAGGTGCTGCCACAAATCGGCAGCAAGGTGATCCTCGACGCCGATGCCAAACAGTTTCTACCGCTGATGAACCTGCGTCAGCTGGAAGCCACCAAGCCCTAGGTAGACACGCCGTAAACAGACACCAAGCCGTCAACCATCGCCTGCCTCCGTAACGATTGAGCCCCAGTGATTTAGCCCCAGCGCTCTTGCCCGCACAACGACCATGAATAACCTTCCCATCAACCATCCACTCGTCCAGCGTGCTCGGCAGGTTGCCGATCTGCTCTTCTCGCCGCTCGGCGGTCTGCTGACGGTGATCGCCGCGATGCTGCTCTTCGGCTGTGCCTACACGGTCGATCAGGCCGATCAGGTCGTGATCACGCAGTTTGGCCGACCGGTCGGTGCGCCGATCAACGCCGCCACGCCGGGGGCGGGGCTGCACTTCAAACTCCCGTTCGTTCAGACAGCCAATCGCTTCGAGAAGCGGATCCTCGAATGGGACGGCCCGCCGAACGAGATGACGACCCGCGACAAGCTCTACGTCGTCGTCGACACGTTCGCTCGATGGCGGATCGCCGATCCGCTGAAATACTTCGAGAGCCTGCGGGACGAGCGGAGCGCCCTGTCGCGGCTGGACGACATCCTCGGGAGCGAGACACGCAACGTCGTCGCCCGCCATGACCTGATCGAGGTCGTCCGCTCCGACAAGGCCCGGCGTCCGGAGATGGATACGGTACTGGCGAAATCGGGCGCCGCGGTGGGGGCGCTGCCGCCGATCAAATTCGGCCGCAAGGAACTGGAGCGGGAGATCCTCGCGGCCGCGCAGCCCAAGGTGGGCCTCTGGGGGATCGAGCTGCTCGATGTTCGGGTGAAGCGGCTCAACTACAAGGCGGGCGTGATCGAGAAGATCTACGACCGCATGATCTCGGAGCGGATGCAGATCGCCGAGCGGTTCCGCTCCGAGGGAGCCGGAGAGGCGGCCAAGATCGAGGGCCGCAAAGACAAGGATCTGCAGCAGATCCAGTCGGAGGCTTATCGGGCAGTTCAGGAGATCAAGGGTGCGGCCGATGCCAAAGCCTCCGAGATCTATGCCGAGGCCTACACGGCAAGCCCCAGGGCGGCCGATTTCTACGCCTTCGTGAAGACGCTCGACACCTACAAGGCGACGCTCGGCCGCGACAGCACGCTCATCCTCACCACCGACAGCGACCTCTTCCGACTGCTCAAGCGGGCCGATGGCCGCAGCACCACGACGGGGGGTCCGTCCGTCCCGTCCACGCCAGCAGGAGACAGCGTCCGATGACGACCAGCACCGTCAGGATGATGGTGATACTCCTCGCGATGATCCTGCCGGCGGGCATGCGTCGCGAGGCCCGGGCACAGGGGCCCAGTGCAAAGGGAAATGCCGCCGCCAAACAGCGGGGTAAGCCGACCAATCCGCTCGAGGTCAAGCGGCTCGATGCCCGGCTGGATGAGGTTCGCGAATCGTTTCTCCGCGACACGACGAACCTGATCATGTCGTATGAAAACCTCGGTCAGTTCGAGCGGGCGAAGACCTTGCTCGAGTCGCTCCAGAAACTCGACCCCCGCAACGAGCCGATCAAGGCGAAGCTCGGGGAACTCAACGCGAAGATTCTCGAGAACAACGAGTTCGACGTGGAGATCGACCCGGACGCATCCTGGCAGCCGATCGGCACCGTGACGAAGGACCGTCCGATCCGCATTCGCGTCACCGGCGACTACAAACTCGCCGCTTCACTGACCGTGGGGCCGGACGGCGTGCCGACCACGGACTTCGCTGAGGATCTGGTGGCCCACGTGCCGCTGGGTGCCGTCATGGGGGTGATTGCACCGGCCGGCTCATTGGCCCAACTCGGCAGCGGGAAGCAGGGGGACAAGCCGCCACGGCCATTTGCGATCGGCAGCGGCTTCGACAAGGCTGCCGAGCGTGACGGGGTGCTGTACCTCAAGGTAAACGTGCCGTCGGAAACGAAGTGCACCGGCAGGCTGACTGCGAAGGTCAGCGGCCCCGACCGGCCAACCCCGTGACCCACCCGCCGGCAACCGGGTCGGCGGGCAGTCCGGGCCGCCGCAAGCCGAGTCGGCCACGCTCACGCTGGCTCGTCTATCTGCTGCGTTGCCGCGATGGCTCCCTCTACACAGGCATCACGAACGACCTGCCGAGGCGGCTCAAGACCCACGCGGCCGGGAAGGCGTCGCGGTATACCCGCAGCAGGCTCCCGGTGCAGCTCGCCTACACCGAGCCGCAGCCATCGAAGTCGCGGTCGCTTAAACGCGAGGCGGCGATCAAGAAGCTGACGCGGCGGCAGAAGGAAAGCCTGCTCGGCGGAAAGGTGGGGTGAGGATGGCCATACAAGCCCGGAGCGTGAGCGATTGTGTCAACGCAACGATCGGCGCGACGCCGCGTGTGGCATCCGATCCCCCGGCTTACGCCGAGGGCTTGTATGGGAGGGTTTATAGAAGCCCGGAGCGTAAGCGATTGTGTCAACGCAACGATCGGTGCGGCGCCGTATATGGCATCCGATCCCCCGGCTTACGCCGGGGGCTTGTATGGGGACGCGTAAGCGATGGGATCGGGGCAACGTTCGACGCGACGCGATGTGTAGCATCCGATCCCCCGGCTTACGCCGAGGGCTTGTATGCCCGCACGGAACGGAGCGACGGCTTGGCGGGCATGTGCTCGCCTCCTGTCGTGACGGCGCCACTCTTGGGCGACTCGATCCGCTGCGACAGATAGATACCCGAGTGCCCACTGCACAGATACGCCAGCACACACGAGACCGCATAGAAGAGAACGTGCTCACCGCCAAATAACTCGACAGCCATCACCGTGCATGCGATGGGCGTGTTGGTGGCGCCGGCGAACACCGACACGAACCCCAGCGCCGCCATAAACCCCACGGGGGCGCCGATCAGCACGGCCAGCGTGTTGCCGAGGGACGCGCCGACGAAAAACAGCGGGGTCACCTCGCCCCCCTTGAATCCCGAGCCGAGCGTGACTGCGGTGAAGACGATCTTCCACCACCAACTCCAGACATCGGCACCGCCCTGCCGGAAGGCACTCACGATGGTGACATCCCCGGGGTCGGGGGATGTCACGCCAAGCCCGAGATACTCGCGGGTGCCGAGCGTTGCGACCAGTGCGATGACAACGCACCCCCCCACGACAGGCCGTAGAATGGGCCAGCGAATGCATCGCTCAAACAGTCCGTGCAGCCCGTGCGTCAATTCGGCAAACAGAACGCTGGCGAGTCCAAACACCACGCCCCCCAGTGCGGCGGCAGCCAACAGATGCCACCCAAACGGGCCCGGGCCGGCGGTGGCATCGATCGGCAGCAGCGGAGCGAGGCGATAGGGCGTGTGGAGGATTCCCCAGGCGGCACACGCCCGGTCGCTGGCGATCGCGGCAATCAGACAGGGCAGGATCGCGGTGGAGGCGATTCGGCCGATCGCCAGCACCTCCAGCGCGAAGATCGCCCCGGCGACTGGTGTTCCAAAAACGCCCCCAAAGCCGGCCGCCACACCGGCCATCAACAGGGTTGACGTATCGTTGCGATTGAGCCCGGGAATCAGCCGGGCCAACCCGCCCGCCAGACTGCCGCCCATCTGCACGGCGGTGCCCTCGCGGCCCGCGGAGCCACCGCAGAGGTGTGTCACCACCGTCGCGATCAGCACCAGCGGCGCCATGCGGAGCGGCACGCCGCCGCCCGGCTCGTGGATCTCATCGACGATCAGATTATTGCCCGACTCAACCGATTTTCCGCAGGTCGCATAGAGCCAGCCGATGCCCGCTCCCGCAACCGGCAGCGCCCAGAGGAGCAGCGGGTGATCAAACCGCAATTGGGTCGCCACATCCAAGACGGAGAGAAACAGGGCAACCGCAGAACCGACGGCCGCCCCGAGCGGCGCGGCCAGCACCAGCCACTTGGCGAGGGAGGCGAAGAAGGCCGCCTGTTCACGTCGATCGAGCCGAAACGGCATGGCTGACCCACCCTGGAGGATTTGCATGCCGCGTGGCCGACCTGCACTACGGCTTGTGGAGCACGAAACCCTCGATCGCCTCGTATTCGGGGAGGCCGAGTTTGTCGTAGAGGCGGGCGGTATCACGATTTCGGTCTTCGGCCCGCTGCCAGAACTCGCGGGGGTCGGTCGGCCCGGGAAAGAGAGCGCGGTCCTTTTGGCTCTCATGTTTGAAGATCGCCATCCGCTTGCGTTCTACTTCGTCGGGTGAGAGCGGCACCGCCATCTCGATCTCATGCGGCTCCCACTCCTGCCAGGCGCCCCGGTAGAGCCAGAGTTCGCACTGCTGCGCCCAGTCCTGACTCTCCACCTGTTTGAGCGCATCGATCACCGCCGCCAGGCAGACGCGGTGCGTGCCGTGCGGATCGGAAAGGTCGCCGGCCGCGTAGATCTGGTGCGGCTTCACCTGCTCGAGCAGGTTCACCGTGATGGCGATGTCCTCGGGGCCGATCGGCTTCTTGCGGACGCGTCCGGTCTCGTAGAAGGGCAGGTCGAGGAAATGGATGTGTTCGGGTTTGACGCCGGAGTAGCGGGCGCCCGCCCGGGCTTCCGTCCGCCGGATGAGCCCCTTCACCATCTGCAACTCTGGCAGGTCGACGGCCCCGGCGGGCTTGGTCTTGAGAAACGTGCGAACCCGGTCGGCGATCTCGCCTGCCTTCGTGCCCACGCCAAACGCCCTGCAGAATTCCTCAACGAAATCGACGTGCCGATCGGCCGATTCATCCCAGACCGCGATGTTGCCGCTGGTCTGGTAGGCGACGTGCACCTCGTGCCCCTGCTCGCAGAGGCGGATGAACGTGCCTCCCATGCTGATGACGTCGTCATCGGGATGCGGGCTGAAGACGATGATCCGCTTCGGGAACTCGTTGCCGCGAGACTGGCTGTCGGCTGTCTCGATGCCCCGCCGCCGGCGAGGGGACCCCGGCTTCCCACCAGGCCATCCGGTGATCGTGTCCTGCATGCCTCGGAAGACTTCGATGTTGATGTCGTAGGAACGGCCACGGTTGCTGACGAGATCCTGAAGTCCGTGCTCGTTGTAGTCTTCGTCGGTGAGCTTGAGGATCGGCTTGCCCTGCCTGAGCGACAGCCAGATCACCGCCTTCCGCGTGAGGGCATCGGTCCATTCGAGGCCCATGGAGTCGAGGGGCCCGACCACCCACGGCGACTCAAACCTGGTGAGCCGGGCCGCGGCGGCCCTGTCGAGCACGAAGCGGGCATCGGGGTGTTGCTGCAGCGAGCTTGCTGACACGTGGCTGCAGGGGGGCTGCTCGACCGCCTTCTGCACGATCGGCGCCTTGTGCTCGCCGAAGGCCAGCAGGACGATCCTGCGGGCGTCGAGGATCGAGCCGACGCCCATCGTGATCGCCTGCCGTGGCACGTTCCATTCACCGAAGAAGTCGCTCGCCGCGTCGGACCGCGTCACGCTGTCGAGCGTGATGAGCCGCGTGCGGCTCTCGACGGCGCTCCCCGGCTCGTTGAAGCCGATGTGCCCGGTGCGGCCGATGCCGAGAACCTGCAGATCGATCCCACCAGCCTCGCGGATCAGCTCCTCGTAGCGGGTGCAGGCGGCGGCCACCTGTTCGCGGGGAAGCGTGCCATCGGGGATGTGGATCGCGTCACCGGGGATGTCGATGTGGTCGAAGAGGTGCTCCCGCATGAAGCGGTGGTAGCTCTGGAGGGCCTCGGGCTGGATCGGCCAGTATTCGTCGAGGTTGAACGTGACCACCGTCTTGAACGACACGCCCTCTTCGCGGTGGAGGCGTATCAATTCATCGTAGACGCCGACCGGCGTTGAACCGGTGGCGAGGCCCAGCACGGTTTTTCTGCCGACAGCCGCTCGGGAAATCACGAGTTCGGCGATCTCGCGGGCCACGGCTCGGCTCGCGTCCGCCGGTTGGTCGTAAACCGTCACGGGGATCCGCTCGACGGTGTGCACATGGGCCGCAGGGCCACGATAGATCGGCGAGGAATAGATCGGCGAAAGATAGATCGGCGAGATTGGTTCAGACCCAGCGGCTGTTCGGATGACCGTCATAGAATGTCCAATCCTAAAATGTCTAATCCCAGAAAGTCCAAACGTGGAAACACAAAGCGTAGCATGGCTTTCGCCGGCATGAGTGCCACAACACGCCGAATTCTAGCACCGGGATTGTACTTGAAGTCTTGATCCGCGGAACCTGATCAGGACGGCGATTTGGTCTGACGCCAGCCGAGCGGAAAACAGTCTCGGGCAGTCCTGTTGGCTTGCCGACCTTCAACGGCTCATGGTGGGGGCCTTTGACATGAGTGGCAACGTGGCCGAGTGGAACGATCTCACGGGTGCTGCCGACTCGTCTCGTGGGGTGCGGGGCGGCGGTTGGAACAACACCGACTCGGGCGGTCCGTTCGGCTTGTCGTCCTCCGGCAGGTTCTTGCCCGCCCCGTCGAACGAGTTCAACGACTTCGGCGTCGGTTTTCGTCTCGCAAGTCCGGTTGTCGTGCCCGAGCCATCGACGTATGCCATGGCCCTTGCTGGGCTAGCCTGCGGCGGCTGGCAGATGTGGCGACGTCGGCGGAAAACGGCCTGATCGGCGACGCTTCAAACGGCCAGAGATTCACAGTCACGTTCACAACCGGGCTGGGCATCGCAAGGTGCCCGGCCCGTTGTCATTTGGTGCCCATAGGGAATCAATCACGGAGCCTTCAACTGGCCGCCAAGTTCCCAAATGGCCCTCTCCAACTCCTCGTCCGTCATGGCCCCATAGTTGGGGAAATCGGGGACGGGAGCGAATTCAAATCCCTACGGTGGAATCACCCGCAGCACACATCGCTCCCGTGCTCTTTTTCCCAACCCAGGGTCGACCTGATCGACGGAGAGACGAGCGAGGGACTCTTATTGTTTGGCGTAGGCACGGGGTGGTAGGCTGGAAGCATGACAACCGTTACCGAAATAAAGGCTGCCATCGAATCCCTGAGTCCGCGAGAATACTGCGAACTTATGGCTATGCTGCATTCTACCGTTGACGACGACTGGGATCGGCAGATGAAGGACGATGCGGCGAGCGGCCGCCTCGACCAGCTTATGGAACAGTCGAGGGCTGATGCTGCCGCAGGCATGTGCGTGCCGCTCGAGACGGTGCTGGAGGATGACCGCAGTGAGAGGGCGCCGTGAGGGTTCCCAGCGTCGCCTCTCGCGACTTCTGGCGACTCTATCGACGTTTGCCTCGCGATGTGCGTCGCCTGGCGGGAAAGGCTTATAAGGTCTGGCACCAGGACCCGTTTCATCCGTCGCTGCACTTCAAGAAGGTCGGCGACGATCTCTGGTCAGTAAGAGTTGGAGCCCATCATCGCGCACTCGAGCGATTCCACGACCACCGCCTTGTGTGGTCATGGATTGGTACGAACGCCGACTACGATCGAATGCTCTGAAGGCTCCCAGTGATGGTCGTGATCGAGTGTGAACCCACGCGGGGACCGCCGGCTGCTCGGAGCCGAGGCAGGAGCGATCAGCGCAGGGAAACGCGACTCACAAGCGAACTAGGCCCGGTGTGATTCGAACACACGACCAAGGGATTATGAGTCCGGGCAGCCAGTCCTCATAGGGTCCTGATAGTGCGCCAATCCCGGCCGAAACGCATTCTTCGAAGAGCGAGCGTGGGGCTGAAATCCCCGTTTCCGGCGACGATGCGCAACAGATCTCGCAACAAGTCTGTGGATCGACGAACGGTCGCACCTACTGCGGTTGGTCGGCGGCAATTCCTCGTTGCTTGAATGGCCCGTTCTGCAGTTGCCCGTCCCTGCCCCGCTGCTTACGCCGGCGCCCGTTCACGCCAAGAGAGAGGGATCTGGTTTTGATATTGAAACCGCCATCCAATCCAACCCACGGAACACACTCCCATGAAACTCACCACCTACGAATCAACCCGCCTGCCCACCTACGACATCGACCTCAAAGCCCCGCCTGAGACCCGCTGGAAACACCTCGCCCAGAAAGAAGCGAAGAACATCCGCCGCATCCTCGATGACTGGGTTCACCAGTTGTGAATTCCGCGAGTCTTCGACGGAGTCTTTGACACGGGCGGTGGGCGGTAGGAGGGTTGTTCTTCACCCTTTGTTATCTTGCCATCCCTGCACGTGTCGCTTCACGAATTTCATGAGAATGGTCGTCACCGGCGGTGCCGGGTTTGTTGGTCGTCATGTCGCCGCGGCCGTGCTCGAAGCGGGGCACGAGTGCGTCGTGTTTGATGCCGCCCACATCCCGCGGGAACTCTCCAATCAGGGCGTGCGGCAGGAGGTTGGGTCGCTGTCATCTATCGAAGACCTGCGGAGGGCTTTTTGCGGTGTGGATGTCGTCCTTCACCTCGCGGGATTGGGCGACGTCTATGTGGCGGCAGAGAAGCCGTGGCTTGCGGCGGAATTGAACGTGCTCGGCAGTGCCAACGTAGCCGAGGCGTGCCTGGCCGAAGGCGTCGGGCGATTGATCTATGCATCCACATGGGAGGTCTACGGCCATCCCGCATACGAGCCGCTCGACGAACAACACCCCACGAATCCCGATCATCCGTACAACGTGACGAAACTCGCCGGCGAGCAGTTGCTGATGACATACGACACGCTGCGTGGGCTTCCTGTGGTTTCGCTCCGTTTAGGAACCGCGTACGGCACGGGCATGCGAGCCAACTCTGTCTTCTCAGTGTTCATCACTCGTGCCCTCCAGGGCGAGGCGATCACCATCAGCGGCGATGGCCGCCAGCACCGGCAGTTCACGCACGTGGACGACATCGGACACGCCTTCGTCGCCGCCGCCACGAGCGCCATCCGCCACGAAGCGTTGAACATCGTGGCCGATGAAACCGTGACCATCCGACAACTCGCCGAGATGGTCGTCGCCGAATCGCCGGCACCGCTCTCGTTCGGAGCCGCCCGGGAGAGCGACATCTCGCCCGCCCGCGTGTCGTCGGCGAAAGCACGTGCGATGCTCGGGTGGGAGCCACGAGTCCGGTTCAGCGAGGGTTTGCACGACCTCATCGAGTATCACCGATCGTCGATCACTGCGGGTGGGAGTTAGCACGCGGAGGGTGACACCGTCGCGTGTGGCGGATAGGTTCGGTATCAGCCTGAAGCGGTCAGACGCCGCACCGCCAGCATGGCGGCACAAAGCGTTCATAGGGCGAGGGATTCGATGGCTGATCAACCTCCGCTGGCGGTTCTCGCCCACTCCCTCGAGTGCGGCGGTGTCGAACGCATCACCGTGAACATGTCGCAGCACCTCGTGTCGCAGGGACATCGGGTGGATCTCCTGCTCCGGGTGGCGACAGGCGAGTTCCTCGCCGAGATTCCGGCGGGCGTGCGGGTGGTCGAGTTGGGCCGGTCGCATGCCCGGGCCCTCTTCCGGCTGGTGGGATACCTGCAGCGTGAGCGGCCGCGGAGCCTGCTCACGTTGATGTATCCGCAGAACGAAATCGGCCTGCTGGCGCGGTGGCTGGCCGGCACACGAGTGCGCACGCTCGTCTCCGTCCGCTCCATGCTCAGTGGCCAGCAAGAGGTTGTGGACTTCCGTTGGCCGCTCGTGCGACGCATCCATGCACATTGTGTCAGGCTCCTCGCGCGTTGCTTCTATCCGTGGGCCGATGGCATCGTCACGGTGTCCGACGGGGCTGCGAGCGATGTCGCTCACCTCACCGGGTTGCCCCGCTCACGCATCACGGTCATTCGCAACCCCGTGATCCGACCGCAACTCTTTACTCGCGCCGCGGAACCTGCGACGCACCCCTGGCTGACGGGTGACGGGCCACCCGTGATCCTCGGGGTTGGCCGTTTGCATCGCATCAAAGATTTTCCGACACTGATCGAGGCGTTCGCGCTCGTGCGGGTACAACGGGAGGCGCGTCTGTTGATCCTTGGCGATGGGCCCGACAGGAAGTCGCTGCTCCGGCTCGCCCGCGAGCGTGGCGTGGCCGCTGACGTCGATCTGCCTGGCTTCACGGGCAATCCCTATCCCGCGATGCGGGCGGCCGCGGTGCTTGTGCTGACGTCGCGATTCGACGCCCTGCCGGGTGTGCTCATCGAGGCACTGGCGTTGGGCACCCCGATCGTCGCCACCGATTGCCCGAGCGGCCCCAGAGAAATCCTGCGCGGCGGCCGCTACGGGGAACTCGTGCCGGTCGGCGATGCGGCGGGAGTAGCTGCTGCGATCCTCCGGGTTCTCGACGGGAGGTCGGCCGCTGGGGGCGCCGACCCAGAGTGGCTGGTTCAGTTCCGCGAGGAGACCGCGATGGGCCGGTATCTCCACCTTCTGGCCGATGACGCGGAAGGGTAGACGATCAGGGGGTCGTGAGAGCGGGGGTTTTCAACCCAGTCGTAGCAGCCCCCGGCGGCATATCCACCGACCGCATGCCCGCCCGTCGCGACGCAGGCGGGCGCGGTGGTGGCGGAAGGTGGGGCCGTTTGCTATCAGTGCCACCTCCGGGGGTGCCGACGTCGCACCACCTGAGGAGCCATCCGCACAGGAAAACACGGATCACAAACGAAGTAGGCCCGGTGTGATTCGAACACGCGACCAAGGGATGATGAGTGGAGGCGAGCCTGGCGAATAGGCCACGGTCGTATCGGGGTCAATTTGGCCCTCGCCTTGGGGTCGCTGGGGCTGCTTGAGCATCGTCGGCTGACGGGGAACAATCGGGGACGGGAGAGAATTCAGTCCCTTTCCGCCGAATCAACCGAAGCAAAAGTCGTTCCCATCCCCTACTCCCCCAACCAGCGACCAGCCCAAACACCGCGAGCCGCATCACAGTGGCAGGAACTCAACCCGGTTCCGCATTTCTTCAAGTCGCATCAGCGACGCGATCAGGACAAGATCTTGGATCGCGCCGCCTATGGTCACCCGTAGTTGATGGGCATAGACCAGGCCGGCGAAGTCGCGCCGGCCTATCAGCCCGTGGATAAAGTCGTCTTCACATCCCTGGATCTGGCGCTAAACTTCGGTCATCGGCCCTGAGCCGATGAGTATTGGCGGCCAAGGAGGGAAGCATGGCACTTGGGCATAGACGTCGGGAG
>JBIIFB010000096.1:0-14127 GCA_044237545.1 Pirellulales bacterium | reverse complement strand
GAACATTCAAGGCGCTCGACAGCGTCTCGCTCGAGGTGCCGGAGGGCACACTCCTGGCGCTGCTCGGTCCATCGGGATCCGGCAAGACGACCCTGCTGCGAATCATTGCCGGGCTCGAATGGCCCGATGCAGGACGCATCGAGGAGGACGGCTCCGATATCACCGACCGCCATGCCAGACAGCGGGAGGTGGGCTTCGTGTTTCAGCACTACGCTCTCTTTCGGCACATGAGCGTGTTCGAGAACATCGCCTTCGGGCTTCGGATCCGCAAGATTCCGAACCGCGAGGTGGAGACGAAGGTTCAAGAACTGCTGCATCTGGTGCGGCTCGACGGCCTCGGCGGCCGCAAGCCTGCCCAGCTCTCGGGCGGCCAGCGGCAACGAGTGGCACTGGCCCGGGCACTCGCCATCCGCCCGAAGATCCTCCTGCTCGACGAACCCTTCGGCGCCCTCGATGCCAAGGTTCGCGTGGAGCTTCGGCAGTGGCTGCGGCGACTCCACGACGAGATCGGCATGACCAGCGTGTTCGTCACGCATGACCAGGAGGAGGCGTTTGAACTGGCCGACGAGGTGGTCGTCATGAATCATGGCAGGATCGAGCAGCGTGGCACGCCCGATGAGGTCTTCGAGCATCCGGCCACGCCGTTCGTCATGGACTTCCTCGGCAACGTGAATCTCTTTCACGGCAGAGTCGAGAAGGGGCAAGCCTTCTGGCACGGCATCCCGATCGACTATCCGGACTATCCGCATTCGCAGTCACGGCCCGCCCGCGTCTACCTGCGACCGCACGAGCTCGACATCGCCCGTGGGCACGAGGCAGCCCAGAGCAGCCCGACGGGCAATGGCAGTCTTCCAGCCAGCGTGCTCCGCATTTCCAGGAGCGGCGCAGTCTCGCGAATTTCCTGTCGCCCCGAAGGCTCTGAAAGTGAGCTTCAGGTGGATCTGCCGGCCGACACCGCCCGAGACCTGGCACTGCAGCCCGGCGAACCGGTCACGATCACCCCCCGCAAGGTTCGCGTCTTCCTGCCCGAACCGGAATACGTGATCTGAAGCCAGCCTACCCCGTAGTCGATTCGCCGTTCCATTCTGTTTGTCTGCTTGCTCCCCCCGATTTTCTCCCCCGGACTGTCCTCAACCAACCCGAGCACCTCAACGCAGCATCCGGGACGGCCGTCGTCACCGTGATGGCGATGAACAAGAACACGAGTCGGCGATCGGCCGCAGCGTCGATGCGCTGAAGTCGAATGTCTCCGCAACGGTCGAGTCCCTCGGCGCGCCGCGATGGATCGTCCGGGTCCTTGTGCTCGGAGGCGTCGGCATCGTGCTGGCCCTCGCCGTCGTCAACACGCTGCCCTCTCTGGCACGGCATGCCGTCTCCGGCATCGCGACATTCAACGGCAGGCCGCTGGGCAACGCCACGCTGAGCTTCGAGCAGATGACGACCGCCGCCAAGCCCGTATCCCGGACGATCCGGACGACAGCGGATGGCTCGTTTCAGATCGATGCGACCGTCGGCCTGCCTTCCGGCATCTACGCGGTCGCCGTATGGCCCGCCGAATCCGGGCCGGCTGTTCCGAAACACTACCGCTCACCCCAGTCCACCCCATTGCGTTTCGACGTCCGCGAAGAACTCAAAGGCGTGCAGCTTTCCGTCAGCGATGGCAGGCAACTCGTCCGCAGAAACCGCCGTTAACTCACCCTCCCCGTTCACCCGTTCTCGTCCATTCGTCATGGACCCCTCGCTCCCTTCGATCGAGGCCTGATTGGTGCGATTCGTTTCATTCCCCCCACAGTGTCTTGTCCAACGCCTTCCTTTCATTTCAAGGAGTTTCCCATGTCGGTTCTCACACCATCCCGACTGCGTCGGGGTTTTACCTTGGTCGAATTGCTCGTCGTGATCGCCATCATCGGCACGCTTGTCAGCCTGTTGCTGCCGGCCGTGCAATCCGCCCGTGAATCTGCCCGTCGGAACAGCTGCGTGAACAACATGAAGCAACTCGGCGTCGCCACGCAGTCGTTTGCCGACGGCTCCGGTGGGACCCTGCCCAACAGCATCCGCACCGGATTGCGGCTCTCCTGGCACACGCGGCTCCTGCCCTACATCGAGCAGGCAGCACTTTTTGATCGGTACGATCCGTCGCAGACCTGGTCGAAGAACACCGCTGCCACCGGCGTCACGATCCCCAACTACGTGCTGGCAGCAACGAGAATTCCCTCGTTTGAATGCCAGTCGGCCCCAAACCCGGACCTGCGGTTCGACTACGACCCGCAGTCGGGCAGCCAGCCATATGCCGTGCCTGCCACCTACGCGAAGGCGACGACCGATCCGGCGGGCACCAATTTCTTGAACGTCTCGGCGTCGCCCGGCTTCTGCGCGCCGTCCGACTACGGGCCGACGGTCTACGTCGACAACACCTTGGCCAACACGTCATCGCCGCTCGTGCCCGATGACAACAAGGCCGACGTCGCCGCGACGGCGGCGCCCGTGGCCAACAAGGGCAACGCAACGGCCAGTTCCGGCGATGGCCTGCTGCCCAAGGACTACGGCGACGGCTACAAACCGAAGCTCAGTGATGCGACCGACGGCCTCTCTGTCACCATCCTCGCGGCGGAGAGCGCCGGCCGGCCGTTCCTCTATCGGAAGCGGAGCCGTGCCGACGACACCACCAACACGTTCCCCACACTGCGGGTCAACGCTGGCGGCTGGGTACGGCCGGCATCGGACATCTCGATCGACGGTTCCAATGCCACCGGCACGGCCTTCCGCTCCAGTCCGACGAAGGTGGTCAACGCCACCAACGGCGAGAGCATACTCACTGCCGCCTTGAGCACGGGCTACTACGGCACCGACGGTGGCAGTGAGGTCTTCGCCTTCCATCCGGGCGGCGCCAATGTGGTGTTCGGCGATGGCAGCGTGAAGCTGATCGCTGGCGACGTCTCGATCCGTGTCTTCTCGTCGCTGGTGACCCGTGCCGGCAACGAGCACCTCGGCGACAAGCTCAAGTATTGATGCGCGGAATTCCCGCGAAACCGTGATGAAAGCCCCGGCCAGGGCGGCCGGGGCTTTCTTTTTTGCCGGCGACACCTCGAAAAACCGGGGAAAGAGCCGCGAAAAACGGGGGCCGAGAGGGGATTTCACATTTTTCCCCTATACTGTGAGCCGACACGTTCCCGCGGATGCCCCGCATCCGGAACCTCGGCCCCGAGGGCGGGGCAGGGCCGCAGGCATGAGCGACATTCTCTTCCACTATTACCGCGTCAATCCCACGACGTGGTTCTACCTGTCGTCGCTCTTGTCGATCGCGGTGTTCTTCAAGTTCAACCGCGTCTGGAGCATGCGGAACCTCGATCTGGTCGGGCTGATTCTGATGGCGCCGGGGCTGCTCGCCGTCGAATACGGCGGCTACAAGGCGAGCGACGCCGCCCAGCAACTCGGCTACATCTGGATTTTCACCGTCTCGGGTATTTTCCTGGTGCGGATGCTCTTTGACTCGCTCATGGTCCGCCGCCCGTTGCTCGACCCGAATCTCACCGTCGGGGGCCTCGTCTTCCTGGGCATCTCGCTGCTTGTCTTCCTGCTGGCCAACGTGATCACCACGCGGCCTCAGCGTGACGATCTCGCCGGTGCCGCGGCCGCCGCCCGGCTCAATGCCCGCGAGGCCGAGGTCGATGCCGATCAACTCTCACGACTGGGCCCCGGCTACCCGCTCCTGTTTCTGCTGCCGCAGATTTCAACGCAACGGCTCTTCTCGGCCGATCCCGATGCCGCCGACGCGGGCGAGGCCCGCGAGGTCAACAGCCGCGTCGTCTACGAGACCACCGCCCGCGTGATGGCGATCCTCTCGCAACTGGCGATCGTGGCCGGCATGGTCGTGATCGGTTGGCGGCATTTCGATGCGGTCCGGCTGGGCATCGCCGCGGCCGTGCTCTACCTGCTGCTTCCGTACACGGCGATCATGACGGGCCGGGTGGACCACGCGCTTCCCGGGGCGCTCATCGTCTGGGCGATCGCCGCCTATCGCCGGCCATTTGTCTCCGGTGCGCTCATCGGGCTGGCGACGGGCACGATCTACTACCCCGTCTTTCTCCTGCCCCTGTGGTGCGGTTTCTACTGGCAGCGGGGCATCCGCCGGTTCGCACTCGGAATCGGTGCCGCGATTCTCGCCCTGATCTTCGGCCTCTGGTTCACGTCCCCAGAGTCTGCCGTCTTCGTGGGCCAACTGCGACAGATGTTCGGCTGGATCTTCCCCAACGAAGTGTCGCTGGAAGGCTTCTGGGCGCTCCCCTTCAACGATGCCGTCTTCCGGCTGCCCGTGCTGGCCGCCTTCGTCGCGATGATCTCGACGCTGGCCATCTGGCCGGCGCCGAAAAACCTCGGCACGCTGATGAGTTGCACCGCGGCCGTGCTCCTCGGCAGCCAGTTCTGGAAGGCCCATAATGGCGGCCTCTTCATGGCCTGGTTTCTCCCGGTGCTCCTGCTCGTCATCTTCCGGCCCAATCTCGAAAACCGCGTGGCGACGCTGGTGCTCGACGCCGAGTGGTTTCCAAAGCGCCGCCGTCCCTCGCCACCGCTGGCGGCCGACCGCGCTGCCTGAGGCGGGCTCACCCGCGCCTGGGATCAAAGTCGGGGGGCGACTGTCGATTGGCCTGCCATGCCCTCCAGGCGGCGGTGTTCCACTCGAAGTTTGCTCCGGTGAGTTTGACGAGGGCCTCGAGAACCTGCTGGTTCTGCACGCGGGTCTTCTGGCGTTTCGGTCCCGAACCCATCGAGAGTCCACCCCCTGATGGCGTGAACGTGGCGCTCGTCGACCCCTCGGGTGTGCCTCCACCGACCACCACCATGTGGTCGGTCTCAAGCACCTCGATCAAAGGTCCGACCGCCGCGGTCGAGCCGAGCCGGCCGAGCGCCTCGGCGGCCCTGTTGATCCGCGCGTTGTCGGCACCACCGAGCGCCCCCACGATCGCGGCCGCTGCCATGTCGGGGCCAACGTCCATCAGCCGCTCCACGGCGAGCACCCTGGTCTCTGCATCGGCGTGGTCGACGGCCACCGCCATGAGCGCCGTCACCGACTCCGATCCACGGATGTGCGACAGGGCCTCGACATAGCAGGCCCGCACGCGGGGCATCCGCTCCTTGCCGAGCGCCGCGGCCAAGGCCGGCACGGCAAACGGGTCGGCGATCTCGCGTATCTCCTCGGCGGCGGCATCGGTATGCCGGGGATCATCGAGCCGCTTCCGCAGTCGTTCCAGCCGGATCGACCATTCCTTCTGCGCGAGGTTCACGCGGTCGAACCTCTCGATCAGTTCGATCTCCTGCACAGTCCGCCACATGCCCCGATAGCGTACGAAGCCGCGGGCACTCATCAGTTCCTGCGGACTGGGCGGTTTGCCCGACGTGGCCTCAGCCGTAGGCTCGGCACTATCACCCGTAGGCTTGGTACTGTCGCCCGTAGGCCCGGTACCAGACGCAGGCTCGGCTGCCACGACAGGGGCCGTCATCAGCACGGTCATGGTCACCCACGAAGCTACGATTCCGCGAAGAATTCGCATGGCAAGCCCTGTTGGTGGATGTATCCTAAGAAACTCTACCAGCCAGAAGGATCGGGGGCAGCGTCAATCCTCGGTGCCAGGCCGGTGCCCAGCCAGAGTGTCAGCGGCCGCCGGCGGCGTCTTGGATCGCCCCCAGATACGACGAAAAGATCCGGAACACGATCAGGGTGATCAGGCCCGCCACGGCGGCCCAGACCAGAAAACCGGCCCCGCGGGCAGCGGCCTCGAAGCCCTCTCGGGCCTCGTCGTCAAACTGGCCCGCGAGCCTGTCGAGGACCTCGGACGTGTTGCCGGTGGCCTCACCGACGGCGATCACCTCCAGCACACGCAGAGGAAACCGCCGCGTCTGGTCGAGCGCCTCAGCGAGCGTGGCACCGGCCCGCAGCCGGTCCTCGACCTCGACGGTGTCGACCGCGAGCCCGGGTGCGACGCTTGACGCGAGCTTCAGCAGCCGGCCGGCATCGAGCCCGGTACCGCTGGCCAGGGAGGCCGCGCGGCACCAGACCGCCGCTTCTGCGGCCCGTGAAGCCGAGCCGATCACGGGAATGCGATCGACGACGAGCCGCACGACGCCATGCCGCTGCCAGTTGGCCACTGCCTGCCTGAAGAGCAGCCAGCCGACCGCGGCAACGCCGGCGACGAGCATGAGGTAGGTGATCAGACCCCGGACACCGCGGAGCCCGATCCGCAGGATGTCGTGCGACATCATGCCCGCCATGAAGATCAGAAAGCCGACCACGGCAAGCGCCACGGCCAGTTGGAAGGCAGGGCCGACGAGGCTCCGTCGGAGTTCTCGCGTGGTACGCACGCCGCGGTGCAGCAGACTTGAGAGTTCGCGGAGGGTTTCCGCCTCGTGCCCGGTGCGGTCACCCACGGCCACCATGCCCCGCACCAGCGGTGAAAACGTGCTACCCGCTGCCTCGAATGCCTCGGCCAAGGGGCTGCCCTGTGCGAGTGCTTTGGCCACGCTCTCCATCCGCGGCCGCCAGGCGGAGGGCACGCGGGCGATCTCCATCTGCCATGCCCGTCGCAGATCGATCCCTGCAGTCAGAGCGACCGCCAGACGACCGAGCATGTCGGCCACCACCGCCCGCGGCATTTCCTGACGTCTGAACATGGTCGGGAGTCTACTTCTTTGTTCGCGCCGGCGCTGAGACGACCCCGGTTCCGTGCGCGGTGCCGGATTCCACAAGTTGAAAACTCGTGGCCACGGGGTCGACTCCTTCGGCCAGGCCCACCGTGACTGCCCGCCTCCCCCCGTGGCGGCGAGTTTTTAACTTGCCCGTGACTGTATGCCCCCCGTGGCCGCTCGGCCACGCCCGCTTCCTGCCGCAACGAGGGTGGTGGCTGGCCCCGGCTTCCGCATCTGGTAAAAAATCGCCTGCGTCTTCCCTCCCGCCGTTCCCGCTGTTTCCCCGCCCCCTATGAAAGCCCCAAAAGCACACTGGCCGACCGTTGCGATCGTGGGCGTGGGCATGATCGGGGGCTCGATCGGTCTGGCCCTCAAGGCACGGAAACTCGCCGGCCGGGTGATTGGCATCGGCCGGTCCGCCACCTCGCTGTCCGAGGCGAAACGGCTTCACGCGGTTGACGAAACCGCCACTGATATCGCGTCCGCCGTGGCCATGGCCGACCTGGTCGTGGTGGCAGCCGGCGTGGCATCGATCGCGTGGATTCTTGACGAAGTCGACGCTGCCGTACGGCCGGGCACGCTGCTGACCGATGCCGGGAGCACAAAGGCGAGCATCGTCGCCGCCTGGGAAAAACGCCGTCGCTCGCGGCCCGCGTCCGCTGGCGGGCGACGTGGCCGCTTTGTCGGTGCCCATCCCCTGGCGGGCAGCCACCGCCGCGGGCCGGCGGCCGCCGATCCGATGCTCTTCAACGGACGGGTCACGATCGTGACGCCGGCCACAGCGACGCCGGCCAAGGATGTCGAGGAGATCGGCGGCTTCTGGTCGTCGCTCGGTTCGACCGTCTTCACGATGCCGCCCCGCGACCACGATCGGATCCTCGCCATGACCAGCCATGCGCCGCATGTCATGGCCGCCGCCGTCGCGGCCGCCACGCCGGCCGAGGCGCGGCAGTTCACGGCGGGCGGCTGGCGGGATACTACGCGGATCGCCGCGGGCGACCCCGAACTCTGGGCCGACATTCTGCTCGACAACGCCACGGCCGTGGCGAGGGCGTTGTCGCGGATCGCCGGAGTGACTGAAAAGATGCTCGTGGCGATCGAGTCGAACGACCGCCGTCGGCTGGTGTCATTGCTCACGCGTGCCAAGGAAGACCGCGATGCTGTGGGAAGTTGACGTACACCTCCGCGATGCCGCTGCCGACCATGCCTCGCGGGCACTGGTTGCCGGCGCCGCCGAACTGGACATTGCCGGCTGCACGCGGGCTCGGACCGCGACCGGCTGGCTGATCGAGGGTGATCTATCGCGGGCCGATGTTGAGCGGCTGGCCGCCGCCGTTCTCACCGATCCGGTGACCGAGACCTTCACGGTCGCCGAGGCGGGCGCCGACGTGCTCGTGGCGCCGGCGGTCGTTGTCGGGACGCAGGGCGATGCAGAGAGCCTGCCGACCGTGCTCCATGTGCTGCCCCGCGCGGGGGTCACCGACCCGGCCGCCGAGACCGCGCAGGAGGCCTGCCGACTCCTGGGGCTGCGGCCGTCCGCCGTCCGGAGTGTGCGGAAATACTGGCTGCCGATACTCGAGCGGGCCGAGGCCGATCGCCTCGCCTGGAAGCTGTTGGCAAGCGAGGCGATTCACGACGTTGTGATCGGTCCGCTGCCGCTCCGCACGCTGGCCGGCGGCCGGCCATGGACATTCACCCAGGAGACGGTCCCTCTCGAAGGCCTCGACGATGCGTTGCTCGACAGGCTCAGCCGTGATCGGTGCCTGGCGCTTTCGGCGGCCGAACTGCACGCCGTCCGCGACCATTTCCGCGGACTGGGCCGCGATCCGTTCGAGATCGAGCTGGAATCGATCGCACAGACCTGGAGCGAGCACTGCTGCCACAAGACGCTCGGCAGCCCGATCGACCACGTCGGCCCGGCGGGGGCAGTCGGGTATGACAATCTTCTCAAGGAGACGGTGTTCGCGGCGACGCGGGAGGTACGGGCGCAGCTCGGGGCCGACGACTGGTGCGTCAGCGTGTTCCGCGACAACTCTGGGGTGGTGCGGTTCGATGGCGACCACGACATCTGCGTGAAAGTGGAGACGCACAACCATCCCTCGGCGATCGAGCCCTACGGCGGCGCCGCCACGGGGCTCGGGGGCGTCATCCGAGACGTGCTCGGCACGGGGCTGGGCGCGAAGCCGATCGCCAACCTCGACGTCTTCTGCGTGGGCCAGCCCGACACGCCCGCCGCCGATCTGCCGCCGGGCGTGATCCATCCCCGTCGGCTGCTCGCGGGCGTGGTGGCGGGTGTCCGCGACTATGGCAATCGCATGGGCATTCCCACGATCGCCGGTGCGGTCGTCTTCGATCCCGGCTACATCGGCAACCCGCTGGTCTTCTGCGGCACGGTGGGAATCATGCCTCGCAACTCGGCCGATGCCGCCGTGCGGGCGGGTGACCTGGTGGTGGTGGCGGGGGGACGAACCGGCCGGGATGGCATTCACGGCGCGACGTTTTCGAGTGTCGAACTGTCGAGCGACAGCGAGAGCCAATCGGGTGGCTCGGTGCAGATCGGCCACGCCATCCATGAGAAGATGCTGGCCGACTTCGTGCTGGAAGCATCTCGTCAACGCCTCTTCCACGCCATCACCGACTGTGGAGCCGGCGGGCTTTCAAGCGCCGTCGGCGAGATGGCCATCACGCTCGGGGCCAGAGTCGACCTCGACCGCGTGCCGCTGAAATACGACGGCCTTTCTGCGACCGAGGCCTGGATATCGGAGGCGCAGGAGCGGATGGTGCTCGCGGTCGCGCCCGGCGATTGGGAGAAACTCTCCCGCGTCGCAGCCGACGAGGGCGTGGAGGCCACGGCCATCGGCACGTTCACCGGCGATGGAACGCTGGTGCTCCAGTGGGAAGGCCGGACCGCCGGCACGCTCGACTGTCACTTCTTGCACGAGGGCAGGCCGCGTCGCCGGCTCGTATCACGCTACGTGCCCCCCACCGTGGAGCCGACCGCATGGATCGCCACGGCGGACGACTCGCTCTCCGCCTGCCTACTCGATGTGCTCGCGGCGCCCGACGTGGCCAGCAAGGAATGGATCATCCGTCAGTACGACCACGAGGTGCAGGGCTGCAGCATCGTGAAGCCGCTGCTCGGCCCCGGTGCGGGCCCGGCCGATGGCACCGTGATCCGGGGCGTGCTCGGCCGCGACCGCGGCGTCGTGCTCGGCGTCGGGCTCCGCCACCGGCTGGGGCGACTCGATCCTTACCAGATGGCAGCCGGCGGCATCGTGGAGTCGATTGCCAATGCGGTTGCCGTGGGGGCCGATCCGGCCCGCATCGCCCTGCTCGATAACTTCTGCTGGGGCGACTGCCGCCGCGTCGAGTCGCTCGGCACGCTCGTGGAGGCATGCCGCGCCTGCTACGACATGGCCATCGCCTTCGCCGCCCCCTTCGTGAGCGGCAAGGACAGCCTCAACAACGTGTTCGCCTGGACCGACGCAGCGGGCAATCACCACGAACTCTCCATCCCGCCCACACTGCTGGCCACCGCGATGGGACAGGTGGAGGATGTGCACCGCGTGGTCACGCCCGACCTGAAGCAGGTCGGCAACCGGCTGGCGATCGTCGGCCTCTCGCAGGCCGACCTCGCCGGCAGCCAACTGGAACTTGCGGGCCGCGTCCGCGGCGGCCGGGTGCCGCAGGTCGATGCCGCGGCCTGCCGCCGGGTTTTCGAGGCAGTGGCGGCCGCGCAGCGTGAAGGGCTCGTCGCCGCCTGCCACGACTGCTCCGATGGTGGCCTGTTGGTGGCGGTCGCCGAGATGGCGATCGCAGGGGGTGCCGCTGCGAGGATCGCGCTGGCGGATGTGCCACTCGTGGCCGAGGAACTCGCCGGGATCGGCTCGGCGCTGCACCGTGATCTGGCAATCGCCTTCACGGAGACACCCGGCCGCTTTCTCTGCGAGGTGCCCGCCGCTGCCGCGGACGGGTTTGCGGCCCAGATGAAGACCCAGATGAATCGGAACCATCAGACGAACTCGGAGAGCCGGCGGGAGGATCAGGTGCCGTGGGCCTGGATCGGCACGGTCATCGCAGGCGATCGGCTGGAGATCGGCTCCACCACTGGCGGAGTCACAACGGTGCCGGTGGCGAACCTCGCCCGGGCCTGGCGGGGAGGAGCGTGAGCATGCTGTCACCACGGGCGATGATTCTGCGTGCACCGGGCACCAACTGCGACCACGAGACGGCGCACGCCTTCGAACGGGCCGGTGCGATCGCTCGCCGCGTCCATGTGCGGGCCCTCGCGCAGAAGCCGTCGCTTGCCGACGCCTTTCAGATCCTCTGCATTCCCGGTGGATTTTCCTACGGCGACGACATCGCCAGCGGCCGGATCTTCGCGCTCGAGCTCAAGTCGCGGCTGGCCGACAGTCTGGCGAAGTTCCGCGACCGCGGCGGCCTCATCCTCGGCATCTGCAACGGCTTCCAGGTGCTGCTGCAGACGGGCCTGCTGCTGGCCGATCCCCAGACGTCCGCAGCCCGCGCGAGTCTTGCCCACAACACGTCTGGGATGTTCATCGACCGCTGGGTGCATCTGCGGGCGGTGCCGGGCCGCTGCGTGTTTCTTCAGGGCATGGATCGGTTTGAGCTGCCGGTCGCCCACGGTGAGGGGCGGTTTGTGACGCGGTCGCTGGAGGACTTTGAGGCGTTCGACGCCGCTGGGCAACTCGTGTTGCGGTATGACATCGATGCCTCGGGCACCTCGTCAAACCCCAACGGCGCGGCGGGTAATGTGGCGGGGGTCTGCGACGAGACAGGCCGCATCCTCGGGCTGATGCCCCATCCCGAACGGTTCGTCGACGCGATCCAGCATCCGTCGTGGGCCGGTCGCCTCGACCCCGCGGCAGCCGGCGCCGGCCTGCCCCTCTTTACCAACGCCGTGAAGGCGGTCTCGTAAAGGCCGCTCGACGCTCCGACATTTCGACGGGGTGGAGTCGTGTGGGATCGGGGGCGTATTCAACAAGATAAAATCTTGTCGCCACGGGGAGTGGGGGAAAATCCTTCCCACGTGGCCGCGAGTTTTCAACTTGCGGAATCCGCTCCAGATCCACGGACACGATGAAATCTTGTCGCCCCGGGGAGGGGCCTCGGCCTGCGGCATGGTCCCGCGCCGCCGTTGACGCACCGGGTCGCCCCCCCTACCCTCCCCACCGTCCCAGACATCTTTTCGCGGACCCAAGGTCGCGATGCTCGACCGCGCGATACCACACGCCGCCGCCGTCTGCCTCGTCCTGCTCGCCGCGGGCGGGTGCCGCGGTGGGCTACGGTCCGACGCTCCGTCCGAGCCGCCGATGGCCGTCGCCGCCGACCGGTCGCGGGCTGCTCCCCGCACGATCCAGCTTGAACTCATCTTCGTCCGCCACGAGGAGCACGATCCTGTCCTGCGTGACGAACTCTGGAATCTGGCCGACGAGCAGATGCTTGACGAGCCGCTCCGGCGGCGCTTGCAGGCCAACGGCCTGAGAGCGGGCGTTGTGACCGCCCAACTGCCACCGCACATCGCCGATCATTTTCTCCCACCGGCAACGTCTGTAGAGGAGAGCCTGCCGGCAGCGCTTCCGGAGAATCCGGCACTCGTGCGGCACGTGCTCCGCCTGCTGCCGGGCCGCTCGAGTGACGTCATGGCGGCGAACGGCATCGCGGAATTAGTGCTGCTCGAGCAGGATGGCGAGAGCCTCAGGGGCACGACCTACCACGATGCCAGCCCGATGTTTTCGCTGCGATCCTGGCCTGCGGCTGATGGCAGGGTGCGGCTGCAATTATCTCCGACGATCAAGCATGGTCCGGTGGAACGCTCGTGGGTCGGCGAGGAGGGCATGTTTCGGCTGGAGGCCGGACAACGCCGCGATCCGCTTGAAGATCTTGTGTTTGAGGCCACCGTTCCGATCGGCTCGATGATCATCGTGAGTTGCGTCGGCGAGCCGGCCTCCTCTGCCGGCGACGCCTTCTTCCGCGATCGTGCCGGCAGCCGGTCTGGACGGCGTCTCCTTGCGATCCGACCAGTGCAGCAGGCCTTGGGCGTCGATCCGATGTTCGCCCCGACCGATCCGGATTCCAACGCCGCCGATCCCATGGCCGCAAGTTTCTAACGTACGGAATCCGCGGTGACCTTCGTGGCCGCGAGTTTTTAACGTGCGGAATCCGTTCCCATCCTCGTGGCCGCGAGTTTTTAACTTGCGGAATCCGCGGTGACGTCAACGAAAAGTTAAAAACTTGCCGCCACGGGGAGGGAGGAAAACTCTCCTCGGCCAGGCGTGAAGCCGGGCAAGCTGGTAAAGCCGGCGAGACGGCGGTGCCCCCTCCCGACCGTGAGTCTGCGGCGTTCTGGCAAGCAGCGATCCCTGCACGCCGCAGGCTTTACGCACCCTGCCAACGGTGTCGATGCCTTCTAGCGAAGAACGTCAACATCCCGACGCGGCCTCGAGTCGGCAGCGACAAAAGCCGCGACGAAAGAAGAGATCATGCGTACCGCCCTGCCCAAACATGCTTCTCCGACACGGTCACACAAGCCCCGGGCCATCACCGTTTTCGCGGCAGCTTTCGTTGCTGGCGCGGCCGCGGCCGTGGGCGTGAACCGCACGCTCGATGTGCGACTTGCCCAATCCCGGCCCCGCGTGGAGAGTGAGGCGATCTTCGTCGCGCTGCGTTCATTGCCGCAGGGATCGCCGGTGACGGTCTGGGACGTGGCGTTGCGGGATTGGCCGAAGGCGATGCTGCCTGCGACCGCCCTACGGGCCAGCGACACATTCAGCGGGCATGTGCTGAAACATCCTCTCCGCGAGGGACAGCCCCTGTTGTCGATCCAACTCTCGCCGGTTGGACAGGACGCCCAGCCGCCCCATGATTCAACGAACTTTCCGCCGCCTGCGGCCTACACGCAGTCGACCAAACCAGTCGCAGCCTCCCCCGACGTCGATTTCTGGTCGCCGGTCGAACCGGTCAGGACCGCCATCGTGCCGCCCGTGCAACCGGCGATCTCCGATGCCGTGACCGTCTCGCCTCCGTCACCCCAGGATGTCACCCAACCGGCCTCCCCGGCCACGGCCCGGCTTGCGGCCCTTGCCGATGTCGCGCCGCAGACGCCCAGCCAGCCCCAGCCACCACTGGCTTCCTCACAGGCTCCAGAGCCCACTGCTGCCCAAGCGACCGCCCCGGAACAAGCGGTGGTAGCCGTGCAGGAGACCATGCCGCCGCAAGCGATTGCGACACCGGAACAGATCGTGTCGCAACAAGAGATCGCGACACAGGCAGTGCCGGTGCCATCGGAGACGACCGCGAGCGTAACGGCCGCAGCGCCTGCCCTCGCGGCAGAGTCAACTGTGATGCTCCCTGTCGATACGGTTCCTGCCAACACAGTTCCTGCCAACACAGTTCCGGCAAACACCCTTCCGGTGGAAACGGCCC
>JBIIFB010000095.1:0-14189 GCA_044237545.1 Pirellulales bacterium | reverse complement strand
GGAGTCCGGCTCGACCGAGATGCACATCGTCGGCGGCCTGCACCACCAGCGGGACTACGACTGGTACCTCAACATCATTCGGCTGCTGCACGACCACTACCCGACCCTCCACCTCAAGGCCTGGACTCCGGTTGAGATCAACTGGTTCTGCCACCTTACGAAGCGTTCCATTCGCGACATCTTGGTGGAGATGAAGGATGCGGGACTCGGCAGCCTGCCAGGCGGCGGGGCCGAGATTTTCCACCCGGAAGTCCGTGACAAGATCTGCGAGCACAAGGCCGACACGAAGGAGTGGTTCAACGTCCATCGCACGGCCCACTCGCTCGGCCTGCGGAGCAACGCCACCATGCTCTACGGACATATCGAGAACGCCTACCATCGCACCGACCACCTGCTACGGCTGCGGGATCTGCAGGACGAAACGGGTGGCTTTCAGACGTTCATACCGCTGGCGTTCCACCCCGAAAACACCCGGCTCTCGCACATTCCCAAGCCGACCGCCGCCATGGATTTGCGGACGGTGGCCGTGGCTCGGCTCGTGCTCGATAATTTTGACCATGTGAAGGCCTACTGGATCATGCTCGGCATCGGTACGGCCCAGACGGCGCTGGCCTACGGGGCCGACGATCTCGACGGCACCGTCCGGCACGAACTCATCTACCACGACGCCGGCGCCACAACACCAGAGGTACTCTCGGTCGAGCACATTCAGCGGCTCATCCGCGAGGCCGGCCGCGACCCTGTGGAACGCGATACGCTCTACCACAGGGTTGTGCGGGATGGGACTCAGTGGACAGCGCTGCCAGTGACGGCGGTGTAGTGGCGGTGGTGCACGCTGCCAATCCTTCGTGGTGGCAGGCTTAAAGTTCTGTGAGCTGGTGGCCTCGTCAGCCCACCTGCCCGAGGCCGAGCTGTTCGCCCCACCGTTTGAGGATGAGTTCTCGGAGGCGGCCGTAGAGGGGGTCGGAAAGTGTGGGGTCGCGACCGTGCAACTCCAGGGCGTCTCGACGAGCCTCCGCCACCACCGAGGCATCCCGGAGGAGGTCGGCCAAATACATTGGCGGTGCCCCGCTCTGACGGGTTCCCACCAGTTCGCCAGGACCGCGCAGCAGAAGGTCCTGTTCCGCCAAGGCGAAACCGTCGGTCGTTGCGACAAATGCGTCGATTCGCGGAATCGACGCATCGGTCGAGGCGGTTACGGCGCCACAGATTCCCTGCAGGCCGCCCCGCGCGACGCGGCCGCGGAGCTGGTGGAGCTGCGCCAGGCCGAATGAGTCGGCATCGAGGATCGTCATGAGCGTCGCCTGCGGCACGTCGATCCCCACCTCGATCACGCTCGTCGCCACGAGCACGTCGATCCCGCCCGCGCGGAAGCTGTCCATGATCGCCGCCTTCTCCTTCGGCTTCATGCGTCCGTGCACCAGTCCCAGCCGAAACGCCTCCAGGGGTCCGTTGGCCAACTCCTCAAGCGTGCTCGCGATGCTGGCCAGATCGCGTTTCGACTCCTCGACGGCCGGCACGACGACGTAGCCCTGACGGCCCTCCGCGAGCTTGCGGCAGCAGAACTGCCACCACTGATCGAGCTGCTCCGGGCCGACCCGGTAGGTGCGCACGGGCTGGCGTCCCGGAGGCTGTTCGTCGAGAACCGAGACGTCGAGATCGCCATACACGGCATGGGCGATGGTCCGCGGGATCGGGGTGGCGGTCATCACCAAGACGTGCGGATCGGTCTCTCCCTGCTGCAGGATCGCCCGCTGGAGCACGCCGAACCGGTGCTGCTCGTCGATCACCACCAGTCCCAGGTTACGGAATTTCGCAGCCTCGCCGCAGACGAGTGCCTGCGTGCCGACAACGATTCCCGCTGCGCCCGACTGCATGCGGGCGAGAATCCGCTTGCGCTCCCGTGCAGTCTGGCCGCCCACCAGAAGCTGCACCTCCACGCCGCTGCCTGCCAGCAGCCGTTCGAGCGTCGCCATGTGTTGCCGCGCGAGCAGTTCGGTCGGTGCCATGATCGCGGCCTGCAATCGCAGCGGCTTCTCTGGAGTTGTCTCCAGCGGCTTCATCTCCGCGGCAGGTCCGTCGGGGGGCCCTTGCAGTCGGTCGGCTGCCGCCGCCGGCTCGTCCGTCGCGGCCACTCCGGCGGGCGCAGGCGCAACCGCCGGAGTGGCCGCGACGGCCAGCATGGCATAGATCGCCACAGCCGTTTTCCCGCTGCCAACATCCCCTTGCAGGAGCCTGTTCATCGGCCGTGGGCAACGCATGTCGGCTGCGATCTCGCCGCAGACCCGTCGCTGCGCCGGCGTGAATGGGAACGGAAACCGGGCCCGGATACGGCTGTCGAGTCGCGCGTCGACGTCGATGGCCGGGGCGGCATGGTGGACCTGCTGCCGCTCGCGGTGCATCCTCAGCGCAAGCTGCAGCATGAACAGCTCCTGGTAGACAAACCGACGGCGGGCCGCATCGATCATGCCGCGGCTCGAAGGGCAGTGGATCTCGCGGAAGGCATCACCGATCGGCAGCAGCGACTTGGCGGCCAGTACGTCGGGCGGAAACGCCTCGGCTGGCAGGTCGGCGGCGTGTGCTATCGCGGCCTGCACGGCCGCACGGACGACCGCCTGCGGTACGCCTTCGGCAAGCGGGTAGACAGCCAGCCAGTCCGAGGGGTGGGCCTGCTCTTCGCCAGTCAGCCAGCGGACCTCTGGATGGCTGAACTCCCAGATCAGGCCACTTTTCTTGGGCATGCCCGCAATCACTACCCGCATGCCCGCGGTAAACCGCCTGTTCATGAATGGCATGTTGAACCAGACGGCACGGGCATGGCCGTCCTTGCAGGCCAGGAGCACGGTCAGCAGCGGCCGGCCGCCGGCGGTCGTTCTCGCGGCGACGTTTGTCACGTCGCCGGCGATCGAGGCATGTTCGCCCTCGCGGAAGTCGGCGATGGAATGTGCCCCGCTGAAGTCACGGTATTCGCGGGGAAAGTGCATCAGGGCATCGGACGCCGTGATGAGTTCCAGGCGGATCAGTTTCTCCGCGCGGGCAGTGCCGACGCCCGGCAGGCGTTCGAGTGGCGTCGCGAGGCTCCGCGGGCGATCGGCCGTAGGGGGCTGGCCCGGACTTGGGGCGGCCGCTGTGTCTATGGCAGGTTGGGCGTCCATGGTGCCAGTCTATCTGGTGGCGAGGCAGTTGGCCCTTGTGCCTACCGAGCGTTAGGATTCTGGGCGTTCGCGGGGCTGCTGTCTCGCACTGGCAATCAACGAAAAGTCCCTGCCGATGTCGCCTCCTGTCGTGGCTCCTGTTTTGGTCATCGGGGGCATGCATCGCTCCGGCACCTCGCTCGTCGCATCCTTGTGCGAGAGCGCCGGCCTCGCCATTGGCGAATGGCTCGTGGAGCCGCATACCAGCAATCCGCTCGGCCATTTCGAGGACATCGACTTCTACCGCTTTCACGAGCGGGTTCTGTCCGACAATGCCCGTATTCCTGCGGGCTACGACCCGAGCGACACGGCGCCTTTTGTTTCGGACCTTCGTCGGGCTGAAGCGCGGGCGCTTGTCGCCGCGCGACGCAGTGGCGGACGGCCCTGGGGCTGGAAGGACCCACGCACGATCCTGTTTCTCGACTTCTGGCTGGAGATGCTCCCGGAAGCCAAATACCTCTTCGTGTTTCGCTACCCCTGGCAGGTCGCCGACTCGCTGGCCCGTCGCGGGGAAGCGTTCTTTCGCGATGACGGGGAGCGTGCGTTCCGACTGTGGTACCGCTACAACGCGTCGATTCGCGAGTTCGCCGAGCGGCATGCCGATCGGGTACTCGTCAGATCGATCGATCAGTTCATCGCCTCACCAGACGCCGTCTTTGCCGACATCCGCATGCGGTTGGGTCTGCCGTTGGCAGACCCCCGGCCGCTGTTTCGTCCGGAGATGTTTGGCACAGACGGCGGCCCGGCTGTTCGTGGCGGGCCATCCCCGCGTGGCGGGCCATCCCTGCGTGGCGGTCCATCCCGGGCGATCGTGTCGGCGTGTGAAAAGCTCCACGAGACCCTGCAGGGGCTCGCGAACGCCGCAGTGGCAGCGTCGACGACGACCGCAACGTCACCAGCCACGCCAGCAGCGCCCCGGAGGCGTGTCGCCGTCGTGGTCCCCGTCCCAAGGCTGCCGCTCACACCCGATGAGGAGATTTCACTCTCGCAGCTGCGCCACCATCTGTTCGCCTACGATTCGTTCGTTATCGCCCCCGACTCGCTCGACGTCGACTGCCTCGGCATGCGTGTGCGACGGTTTCCCGATGCATGTTTCGCCAGCATCGCCTCCTACAACCGCCTGCTCCTCACGTCAGAGTTCTATGATGCCTTTCAAGACTACGACTACATCCTGATCTACCAGCTCGATTGCCTGGTCTTCTCCGGCGACCTGGATCGCTGGTGCGACCGCGACTGGGATTACGCCGGTGCCCCGTGGTTTGAGGACTTCAGCGCCGGCCCGGAAGGCGGGCCCTGGAAAGTCGGTAACGGCGGACTGTCGTTGCGACGGATCGAGATTTTCCGGGAGCTGCTGAGGCGGCCTGACGTACTGGCGTTTCTGGAAGAGTATCAGGGGCAGGAGGATGTCTTCTGGTCGCTTGAGGCCCGGAATTTCGAGCCGAGCTTCCGCATACCGGAGCCGTACGAGGCCATCGCTTTTTCCATCGAGAGTAGTCCGCGGCATTGCTTCGAACTGAATGGCAACGCCCTGCCCTTCGGGTGCCACTACTGGAATCGGATTGATCGTCCGTTCTGGGAACACTTTCTGGCCGCTGGCGTGCGGGTGTCACCCACACCGCACCAGTCCGTACTCGACAATCAACGGCATCCGGACCATGACTGGGCCCGCGACTACGCCGACCGGATGCTGCACGCGGTCGCGGTCGAGCAGAACGAGGAAAAGCTGCTGTTTCTCCTGACTGCCGATCTCCCCCGGGAAGCGTTGGATTTGCCGCCCACGACAGAGGGCGTGGAGCAGGCATTCAAGCGTCTGCTGTCTCAACCGGCGCCCGCTGAGTGGCTGGTGTTTTGGGTCGGCAGGCCGCACCTGACGCTGCGTCTGCTCTACCAAGACCTGATTCAGAGCGAGCACTTCCGACTGCTGCGTGAACGCATTGCCGCCGGTTGAATTGCATGAGCCCTCTGGGCCAGGTCATCGCAGTCCTGCGTGGCCGCCATTTGAAAACCTGTTTCCTCACGTTTGTGTGAAGGCCGTGCCTGCCGGTGAATCCCTGCGGCTCAATGCCGGTGCGTTCCCAAACCGGTGGTGTCAGCACGTGCGTCGTGCACACGCGACACACGCGGCAGGATCTGGTTCAACGCGTCTACCCACCTCCGGCGGAAATGTTCGTAGCGGTAAGCGGAAGCGGTCTGCACACCGGCAGTGGCCAGCCGCTTCGCAAACGCATCATCCCGCATGACGCGAATCATAGTGTCGGCGGCTGCAGCGACGTCGGGGCAGGCCGCAACGGCGCAATTCGTGCCCGGCACCATGTATTCCCGGCCGCCAAACCCGTCGAAGCCGAGCACCACGGCGCCCATGCCCATGGCTTCCAGTGGAACCAATCCAAAGCCCTCTGTCAGCGAGAGCGTGAGCAGGTAACGCACCGAAGCGAGTCGCTCCAGGAACTGCCTGCGGGGCACTTTCTCACGGCCTCGCTCCAAGGCGCCGTCCCAATCGATGGATGCCTCAAGTGCAAGGTCCCTCGTCCTCAGCTCGCTCCGGAACCTGTCCAGCAACACCATTTGCTGGACGGGGTCGCCCTTCATATTCAGGGCAAGAGAAAAGGGGGGACGGGCCTCCCATGCCGCTGCCGCATCGACCGGCAGCGTGGGAGGCAGCAATCCTTCGAGGTCGACGAGGAACGCGGGGATGACGGGGGCTGAAATACCATACGTCTGGGACAAAAAATTCTGGACGAAGCCACTGACGGCGAAGTAGTGGTCGAAGAAGCAGTCCAGTGCCTTGAATGTCGTGAAGCCCTGGGCGTACATGATCTTCAGTCCGCGGGAGCGAAGCCCCAGTTGCCGCGATGAAAAAGACGGATTGCAGATGAGCACGTCGTCGTCGCCAATCAGCCCTTCGCAGTCTGCCGGCGAAATACGCGGAAACCTGGGGTCGTAATGGAAAAGGCTCTCCCCGTCTGGATCGGTCGGTTCCGGGTTGGGTGTGACAACGCGAACACCATAGCCAAAGTCGACGTGCAGGATGCGTGCAACGTGATACGCCATGTACGCGCCACCGTACGGGGCATACGCCTCCACGACATAGGCCGTCTTACCCAAGGCCTGCCTCCCCCCGTAATGCAACCACCAGTTGCCGCTCGCATTCCGCGGCCCGCTGCCGAACGGTTGACGTATACCAATCCAGGGCTCTGCCATCCGCAACAAGAGCAACAGCCTTACGGATGAAGTTGCCAACTGCCTCGCGGTCGCGGCTCGTCGCCAGGAAGTAATCCTGCAGGCCGTGCTGGAGAAAGAAGATATATCGCTTGTCAACGCGGGCGTTGAAATCATTCGGCCAGTGATCGCCTCGCAGGAGCAGCGCCGGGGTTCCCAGCGACCAGGCGATCACGGCGACATGGTATGTATCGGTCAGCACGCATGTGGCCGAGGCAACTGCCTCGAGAATCGCCGACAGTCGTGGAGGGTTTCCTGTCGCCGCAGTGTCGATCCCGAGCCGTTCTTCGTACCGGTTCAGATGCGGAAAAGAGAGTTCGTCGCCCCAGGGCAGCCAGCGCACCGGCATGCCGAACTCGGTGGCAAAAAGCTTCGCCGCATGCTCGAGATCAGCGACGTCGTGGTGCCCCCGTGCGAAATGGCAGAGAACGACATCAGGTTCGGCAGGCGCTGCGGCGGAGCCTTCGCAGAAAATATCCCTCCAATTGGCCGCTCCACAGAGCAGTTGGGTGACGTCCAAGCCCGGTAAAGTCGGGCTGTGCGGGATGAGGGCCGCGAGTTGAGCGAGCGATACCATGTCGCGGGGCATGACCAGTCTGGCATGCCGCATGAAATGGCTGAAGCACGGCCCGAAATCATCAGCCGTCAGGTCGTCTGCGCTGTGGTACAGAAAGGTCGTTCCAAAAGACACGGCGCGACGGACAACATCCTCGGGTGAACTACGGAGGAGAAGCAGGTCTTCCGGCGTGGATCGCGATAGCCGCATGCGCCCGCGAAGAGAGCTCAAATACTGCCGCATTTGCAGCAAATCACCCCAATAGAGTGGCGTCGTATCGATAAGCTGATCGGCATGCTGCAAAAAAGCGTAGTCGATGCCATCACTGAGGCGTTCGAGTCTTGCAGTGCGATCGCCCGGGGGGAGGCGGGCAAGACGATCTGCTATCGGCAGCAGGCGAAAGAATGTCGCACCAGCATCAAGCCGGTGGCGGGAAAGAAACCATCTCGCCACGATCTGGCTGACTAACATGCCGGGATTGAATCCCGGTGGAGTCGCCGTAACGACCGAGATCGGCCTATGGTCCGTCATGGCTTGGACCGGACAATCAGGCCAGGCTGCGTCCCGTGCCACACAAGACACCTGCCGACCGACGTTCGGCCCGCCGACGCAACCATCGACGCAGCCCAACCAAAGCGAGGCCGATTCCGGCCGCGGCAATCGTCGATGGCTCCGGCACCACAATCAATTGGCCGGCGACATAGCGGCCACCGATGGCATTGGAATTATCTTCGTAGAACGATGCAGTCTGGCCTCCGCCAAGATCCGCCTGCCACTCTCCACTACCGAGGTAGCTGAAAACAAGGTTTCCGTAGGAACCGAAGGCCGTGACCGAAGCAAAACCACCACTGAACGACGAGCCACTGAAAAGCTGCCAAGAGTCGTAGTTAGCGAAACCATTTGCGGTGAACTCGACAGCAAGATTGCCACCAAAGGCAACATTGTTCAAGGCAACAACCTGATCGTACAGACCCGACGCCGTACCGCCGATCGTCATGGCGGCAGTCGCTCCCGAGTTCAGCTGGAGGCCACCGACGTCAAGTGTGCCGGTTGTGTTTGCCGCGTTACCCGGGGTCAGGATCGCACCAGTCTCGACCGTAACGACTCCGGCAATCGACCCGTCCCCGCCGAGCGCACCGGATCGCACCGTGGTGGAACCGGTAGAGGAGTTGACGCCGTTCATATACAGAGTGCTGGAACCAGCGATCAGCACGTCGCCAGTGCCTGTCATTGAGCCTGTGACCACGATCGGAGCGGCCGCCGTACCTGAGGCCGCAACGCCCGGATCGAACGTCAAAAGATGTGAACCCAGATCAATCGGACCAGACAGCACAAGCTTACTTCCCGTGACGCTGCTTGAAGCGGCACTTGAAATCGTAGCCGAGGAAGAAAGGGTGATCGAGCCCGCAATGGTTGCCGTGCGATCCGAGGTGCTGAATGATCCGCGAATCGCACCTTGAGTGCCACTGTTCGAAAGACCATTGCCGCCGATCGTAAAGTTGTTATTGAGCGTGGTCCCGTTGCGGATGGCCACCGAGCCGCTGCCGCTCACGACCACAGCACTGGTGCCAAAGGCATTGTTGTTTGAGCTGTCAGAGGAACCAGCACCACCGGTCCGAATCTGACCGCCGGTGATGGAGGTAGTTCCTGAGTAGCTGTTGCTTCCAGTCATGTACATCAGGCCGGCGCCAGTCTTGTTGAGGCTCACAACACCTGCACCGTCTGCGATTCTGCCTGCAAACGTAGCATCCGAAACATAATTCGTGGTGAGCGAGGCCGCGCCCGCTTGCGAAGTAGTGATGAGTCCGCCACTGCCTCCGCTGAGAGCCCCAACCGAGAGCGCCTGTGCGTTGAGATCCAGAACGCCTCCGTTGACCGCAAGTTGGCCCACGCCGAGTGCCGTCGCGTTACCCACCTGCAGCGTGCCGGAGGTCAGCGTCGTGCCTCCCGAATAGCCATTCGCAGCACTCATCAAAACGGTCGACTGCGTGTTGCCAGCAACAACAACAGAACCGCTTCCGCCGACGGATCCGCTCAGCACGATTGGTGCCGATGTGGAATTCGTGACGGCCAAGTCGGGAGCGAGCGTGAGGATATTTGATCCAAGATCAATCGGACCGGAGAGCTCAAGCCGGCTGTTCGTGACAGCATTGGAAGCAGCAGTGGTGATCGTAGCATTGGACGAGAGCGTCACCGTTCCAGAGAGGCTTGCAGTTCGGCTTGAGGTGCTGAACGAACCGCGAATCGCTCCCTGCGTTCCACTTGCGAGCAGACCCTGACCACCAATGGTGAAATTATTCGCTAGGGACGAGGCGTTTCGGAGTGCCACCGAACCGCTACCACTCACAATTACCGAGCCGGTTCCGAAGGCATTGTTGTTTGAGGCGTCGCCAGCTCCCGCTCCAGCCGTGCGGACCTGACCACCGGTGATCAAAGTGCCGCCGGAGTAGGTATTGCTGCCAGACATGAAGAGCGTTGGGCTGCCGCCGGAGGAACCGACGGTCAGCGAACCGCTTCCAGAGATCCCACCAGAAGTCAGGCTGAGGCTATGGCCCGATCCGAGCGTAATGCTGTTGGAACCCGTCAGAGTGAGAGCATTGGTAACCGTGTCGCTCAAGGCCGATCCGGCTGTGGTGGCGGTTGTCACAATCGTTGCATTGGAGAGGGCCAGAGTCGAGCCGCTCAGGGTGAAGGACGACGTTTTTCCGGCTGTGCCATTATTCGTGAAGGAGATCGCATCAATCGCGATCGTGCCGATGTTGTTGGAATTAGTTGTGCCAGTGGTCCCACCAAACACCAAGCCCCAGGTGCCGGACGTTGTCGGCAGTGTTGACCAATTCGCAGATTGCGACCAATTGGTGTTTGCAGCACTACCGGACCATGTCGTGATCGGGGCTGCCATGACTGACGAGACGTTCATGCCAGTCAAAAAGAAGACGGCAAGCAACGTGGCTAACGAGGAGGCGAACCTCGATTTACGTCGGTAGGATTTGAACAAACTCACAGCAGCACGAGCTTTTATCGAGGTAGTTTTGTGGGAAGGATGCTGGGCAGTTACCCGAAACTTCTCACACAGGATTTCACGACCGACTCATTCTGACCCGTAAGGTGTACGGGAAAAGGCCCAGAGAGTCAAATGTTTTGGCAAAGGGTTGCCGTGTGGGGAGGATAGAGAGCCAGGGCGTTGCCCCGAATGGCCGACGCTCTCGTGGGGAAAAGCCCTCTCTTACTCGGTGAATTAGGCTTGTGCGGGCTTGTTGTGACTGTCGGCCCCGGCTGACACTCGGGAATGTGTTCAGGATTGGCCAGAGGTCCCAGGCGGTCCCAGAGCGTGCCGGAAGGTGCCAGACCCTGCCGGGAGGCTCTGTCGGGAAGCTCTGCCGGGAGGCTATCCAGGGAGGCTATCCAGGGAGCTTGTTCCGCTGGAGTTCCTTATAGGCCTCCACCGCCAGCCGGTCACACTGCTCATTTTCGGCATGACCGGAGTGGCCGGCAACGTGGGTAAATCGGATCGTGTGGGATGAGGCCAGCCGATCGAGTTCTCTCCAAAGATCCTCGTTTTTCACCGGCACGAACTTCCCCTTCTCCTTTCGCTTCCAGCCCTGCTGCTTCCATTTCGGCATCCACTCCGAGAGTCCGGTGCCGACATACACGCTGTCTGTCACCAGTTCCACCACCGTTGGCCGCTTCAGTTGCTTCAACCCCTGCACAACGGCGGTCAGTTCCATGCGGTTGTTCGTCGACACCGGCTCAGCGCCGGAGTTGCTCGTTTCGCGGCCGCTCTGCGGATGCCGGAGAATATAGGCCCAGCCGCCCGGGCCGGGATTGCCACTGCAGGCCCCGTCCGTGAACAAGACCACTTCGCCGGCGTCACGATCCTTCGTCATCGATAGAACCTTCTCGCGTGCTCTGAATCCCGTGCCTGAATCCCGCTATCAATGTTTTTAGGCCACATCCCGGGCCGATGTCGCCGTCTCGAATGCTGGCGGCCCGGTCACGAGGTCGTTGCGGGCCATCGGCCCCTGCCCCGACTGGCCCCCCTGCTCTCGCGAAGACAGCCTGACCGGCAGCCGCACGGTGAACCGGCTGCCTCGTCCCAACTGGCTTTCCACTGCCACGTCGCCGCCGAGCAGCCGACAGAGCTCGCGGACAATCGAGAGCCCCAGGCCCGTGCCCGAGAATTCCCGCGTCATCGCATCGTCTCCCGTCTGGAAGACCCGCCCCTGGCGGAACTTTTCAAAGATTGCCTGCTGCTCCTCGTCCGCGATGCCGACACCGGTGTCGATCACGTCCAGCACGAGATCGCCGCCGCTGGCGGGCAGCCCCTCTGCCAGCCGGGCGCGCACGTCGATTCGGCCGCCTTCGGGGGTGAATTTCACGGCGTTGGAGAGCAGATTCGCCAGGATCTGCTGCACCTTCGCCGGATCCTGCTCGAGCTGGTCGAGGCCAGGTCCGATGTCGAATGCCAGATCGATCCGCTTCCGCTCGGCCAGCGGTCTGACCATGTCGCACTGGGCCGACACGATCGACTCGAGCCGGAAGACGCTCGGCCGCACCTCCATCTTCCCCGCCTCGATCTTGGCGAGGTCGAGGATGTCGTTGATCATCTCGAGGAGCATGCGGCCCGACGATCGGATGTTCTGCACGTAGCGTTTCTGCCGGTCATCGAGCGATTCGATCGAACCGAGCACGTCGGAAAATCCGATGATGCTGTTGAGCGGTGTGCGAAGTTCGTGGCTCATGGTGGCGAGAAAGTCGCTCTTCAGACGGTTCATCTCGTAGAGATGGAGATTCGCCTGGGCGAGTTCGTCGACCTTCTCATCGAGGCTGCCGTTGGCCTTGCGAAGATCCTCCTGGGAATCGACGAGGCCGCGGAGCATGCGGTTGAACGCGACCCCGAGCTCCTCAAACTCATCGGCCGTGTGGATTTCGGCGCGGGCCTGCACGTTGCCGCGACGCACCTCGTCGGCCACGTCGCGGAGATGCTCGAGCGGCTTCACGATCACGTAGCGAACGATCGCGTAGGCGGCGAGCATGGCAAGAAACACGGTCATGATCGCGGTCGCGGCGAGAATGGCCCGGTTCCAGTTGATCGCCTTGCGCGTGGCCGAATCGGGCATTACCACCTTCACCACGGCCATGAGATCGTTGTCAGCCAAGAGCCCCCGCGCCCTTCCGGCAGGCTGGCCGGCTGCGGGCTCCGCATCCGGTCCGACCGCGGCGTCGCCGATCACGCCGCGGTATTTGTGGCAGCCCGCGCAGCTGCTCCGCCACCGAATCGGCTGGTAGTAGTGGTATTCTGCGTTGTCTGCCGTGCGGAACTCGCGGTATTCGCCGGTGGGGCGAGCCGGGCCGCCGGGCACGGTGCCGCCCGGCGACCGATCCTTGAAGTAGGTGAGAACCGCGGCATCGAGCCGCGAGTATTTGCCCCGTTCCTCAGGGAGCGCATCGGGCGTGAGCAGCCAACTCTGATACTGCTCGCTCTGGAGCGTGCGGCTCAAAAACTCGATGGCGCTGGCGTATTGCTGCTCCGGTTCGAGGGTTTTCCAGTGGTATTGCAGCATGATGGCATCGACAAGATGCCGACCGGTGCTCCGCGTCGTGGCGTAGACGAGCGACTCGGTGCTGCTGCCATACCACCAAAAGCTGCCTGTGATCAGCACGAGCAGGCAGAGCCCGAACAGGAAGCGGCATTTCCGCTCCAGGCTGGTCTCGCCCAGGATGTCTTTGAATGTCTGATAGGCCATGGAATGCTTGATAGGCCAGAAGGAGCCCCAATCGTACCCCGGCCGGTTTCCCGGACGAAAGCCGGGAAAATTCGGGCACCGATCCGCCGCGGATTGGTCGTCGCAGGCAGGATGCCGTAGCGAACGTCCGGCCGACGGGGCATGGGCAACCCCGGCCCGCGAGAATACGGGCAGATCATCCGCGAGCCGTCTTACAGCATTTCGACCGGGTCGACGTCGATGATCCAGGCGACGTTGTCGGGGGTCTGAAGCGTGGCCGTGGCACGACGGACGAGATCGCGGAGCTGATCGGCATTGGGGCCATGCACCTGGACATGCCAGCGGAAGCGGTCGCGCAGCCTGGCGATCGGCGCGGGGGCGGGGCCGAGCACCCGGATCAGGCTGCCGGTCTGCGTGTCGGCGGCGGCTTCCTTGCGGAGCCGTTCGACGATGTTGCCCGCCCAGTTCGCGGCGGCTTGTTCGTCGATGCTGCGAACCACAAACCGCACGATGCTCCCGAATGGCGGGTAGAGCAGCGTTTCGCGGATCGGTAGTTCGCTCCGCACAAAGGCTTCGTAGTCATGCGCCGCGGCGGCGCGGATGGCCGGGTGTTCGGGGGTGCTCGTCTGCACGACCACCCGCCCGCCGAGCGGGCCGCGGCCGCTCCGGCCCCCCACCTGCGTCACGAGCTGGCAGGTCCGCTCTGAGGCCCGGAAGTCGGCCAGGTGCAGGCTGGCATCTGCGTTGACGACGCCCACGAGCATCACCGCCGGGAAGTCGAGGCCCTTGGCGATCATCTGCGTGCCGACCAGGATGTCGATCTCCCGGTTGCGGAAGGCGTCGAGCGTGCGTTCGTGGCTGCCCCGCGACCGCATCGTGTCGGTGTCCATGCGGGCCACGCGACTGCCGGGGAAGGCGGCGCGGATCTGGTCTTCGAGCCGTTGCGTGCCGGTACCCCTGGGCACGAGGTTCGGGGCCGAGCAGGACGGGCATGACGCCGGTAGCTTCGTGACCAGACCGCACCCGTGGCAGATGCCGCGACTGCCGGGCTGATGCAGCGTGAACGCGATGTCGCACTGCGGACACCGCATCGTGTGGCCGCAGGCCCGGCATTGCACGGCCGTGGCAAAGCCGCGGCGGTTGAGCAGGAGCATCACCTGCCCGCCAGAGTCGAGCGCCCAGCGAATGCCGGCGGTGAGCCGGGGCGTGATCGCGCCGCGGGAGCGGCTCTGTGGATCGCGGAGATCGACGGAGAGCACCGGCGGCAGTTGCGAGCCCCCCACGCGGCCCGGCAGCCGGCACATCCGCCACTCGCCTCGCATGCAGCGATGGAAGGTCTCCAGCGCCGGCGTCGCCGAACCGAGCACCAGCGGCACGCCCTCGGCCCGTGCGATCCACTCCGCCACGTCGCGGGCGTGGTATCGCGGCGCGGTCGCCTGCTTGAACGTGGTCTCGTGCTCCTCGTCGATCACGATCAGCCCCAGCCGCGGCGCG